>NZ_DBHIXS010000006.1:0-148705 GCF_057270515.1 Pseudoleptotrichia sp.
CTTGTTAATTATATATAAAAGCAATATTATCGTTTGAGAGTAGTGTAAATTCAGATAGTATTCAAACCTTTATCCGTAAAAAAATATAGAGAACAGTGTTTGAGAGTAGTGTAAATTCAGATAGTATTCAAACATGGAAAGCAGTACAATAAAAAATATATAGGTTTGAGAGTAGTGTAAATTCAGATAGTATTCAAACTGTACTTGTGGAGCCATCTTTTAATCTATGGTTTGAGAGTAGTGTAAATTCAGATAGTATTCAAACATCTTTGCAATGTGGAAATATGGAATTTAAGTTTGAGAGTAGTGTAAATTCAGATAGTATTCAAACAAAGCACAGAAGAAATTCAGTGGAGTATTTGTTTGAGAGTAGTGTAAATTCAGATAGTATTCAAACGGACGGAAGAAAAATAAAGACATATAGTGTGTTTGAGAGTAGTGTAAATTCAGACAGTATTCAAATAAAAAAATAAATTATGTTAGATTATACCAAGTTTCAGAGTGTATAATATTCTAAATTAGAATAAAAACGTAAAAATTTAAAAAGAACAGATAGGGAGCTTTTTCCCTATTTTTTTGTAAAAATATTTTGTTTTTAAGAAATTTATGTATTAAAAAAAAAGAGAAAATGTTATATAATAAAAAATATAATGATAAAAATTAAGATATGAATTTTTAAATTTATAATATATTAAGAAATGAAATATGAGGAATAAAAAAATGGAAACTTATCATAATCCCATGTAAAATGTTAACGATGATTAGAAAATAAAAAATACATAAAAATATCAAGGAGGAAAAATTATGTCAATATTAGTTTTTGGACACAAAAATCCGGATACGGATACAATCTGTTCAGCAATAGCATATGCTGAATTAAAAGGAAAATTAGGAAAAGATATAAAACCTGGAAGACTGGGAGAATTAAATGAAGAAACAAAGTTTGTACTGGATTATTTTAAAATTGGAAAACCTGAACTAATAGAAAATGTTTCGGGAAAAGAAATTATGCTTGTCGATCATAATGAGAGAACACAGACGGCTGACGGATTTGAAGAAGCAAAAGTATTGGAGCTTGTAGATCATCACAGAATATCAAATTTTAATGTGGATGAGCCTCTTTATGTCAGAATGGAGCCGGTAGGATGTACAGCTACAATTATACTTAAACTATTTAAAGAAAATGGATTATTACCTGAAAAGACAACAGCGGGATTAATGCTAAGTGCCATAATTTCAGATACGTTACTATTTAAATCACCTACATGCACCGAATGTGATATAAAAGCAGGAAAAGAATTAGCTCAGATAGCGGGAGTAAATCTTGAAGAATATGGTCTTGAAATGCTGAAAGCAGGGACTGCTTTAGGAGGAAAATCAGAAGCTGAACTACTTAATATGGATATGAAAATATTTGAAATTGAGGGAACGAAAATTGGTGTAGGGCAGGTCAATACTGTAAATGAAAATGAATTAGTTGAAAGAAAAGAAAAATTTATTTCAGAAATGAACAATATTATTTCAAAAAATGGACTAAATTTTTTCCTGTTCATAATTACTAATATATTATCGAATGATTCTGTAGGAATAGTGGCAGGAAATGGCAATGCAGCAGTGGAAAAAGCATTTAACGAGAAAGTAGAAAATAATACTGTTTTACTGAAAGGCGTAGTTTCAAGAAAAAAACAGGTAATACCTCCGTTGACAAAAGCAATACAGGAGAGTTAGTTTTTATAGTAAGGTGGTTTTTCCATAAAATTGACAAAAAAATCTTATGTATGGTATAATTTTAAAAATAAGAGTTTAAAGGAAAAAGGTATGGCAATAATTAAATTTAAGAAACGTGAAGAACCTAAAATTCTATTCGGTATAAAATTACCTTTGATAGCTACAAATTTTTATAAGGAAATCAAAAATAAAAAAACAGGTTTGGAAATAATAAGAGATACATTAAATATAGCTGACGGAAGATTAATCAATATTGTAGATGTCCGTGATGCAAATGATAATCCCGCTTCAGTTCTTGTTATTTACGATAATTTTGTAAATGAAAAGGAAATAATGAAAATGAATCTTGAAATAGAAGTTTTTGATTTTAATATTTTTGAATTTGATTATAATAATAAAGTAAATATTGAAGAAGTAATTGAAACAATTAAACACAGAAATTAAAAACAAAATTTTTAGAGAAAGGTTTGATAAAATGAAAAGAATATTACTACTTGGGATTTTGATGATGATGTTTTTTAATTTTGGTAATGCCAAAACACCAAAAATAAAGAAGACAAGAGCTGAAAGAAAACTTGAAAGACAAGAAAAAAGAGATGATAACAAATTTAAAAAGCAGATGAAAAAATTTCAACTGGAAGCAGTAATTAAGACGACTAAAGGAGATATATCATTATTCCTTTATCCTGAAGCTGCTCCTCAAAATGTTGCAAATTTTGTATTTCTGGCAAAAAATAATTTTTATAACGGACTTGCATTTCATAGAGTTATAACAAATGTCTTAGTTCAGGCGGGAGACCCTGTAGGCGACGGAACGGGAAATACAGGATATTTAATAAATGATGAAATAGTAGATTGGCTGTCATTTGATAATGCAGGGAAATTAGCATTAGCAAATACAGGTCCTAACACAAACAGCAGTCAATTTTTTATAACAGTGTCTCCTCTAACTCAGCTGAATAATAAATATACGATAATTGGAGAAATAAAATCCAGAGAAGATTTGAGTGTATTAAGACTCGTAAGACAGGGAGATAAAGTAACTGATATAGAAATAAAAGGAAAAAATGTAGATGAATTTTTAAATTATTTCTCAAGTGAAACAGCTCAATGGGAAAGTATTTTAAAACAAAATAAATAGGAAATAAAAAAGCTGTCTTAATTAAGACAGCTTTTTTTAATTTTGGATATTATATTTTTCTAATACAATATTTACATTTTTTTCTTTTCCATTAGAATAAATTTTCAAGTTTACAGTTTCTCCTATTCTTTTAGCAGCCAGCTCTCCTATAAATGAACTTGCAGAGGAAATTCTTTTATTATTTAATTCAAGGATAACATCTTTTTCACGGATACCGTATTTAGCGGCAGGAGAATGAGGAAATACTTTATTTATATATACTCCGTAAGAATATGGCGGTTTTGCCTGTCCTGCCGGTATAGCCGACAAATCGTTGATAGAGATTCCTAAATAAGGACGTTCAAATTTTCCTGTCTTTATAATCGAATCTTTTACATTTTGAGCAAGATTGGAAGGAATAGCAAAACTTATTCCGATATTTCCTCCCGTTGTGGAAAAAATAGCTGTATTTACTCCGATAACATTTCCATTAATATCTAAGAGTGGTCCTCCACTGTTTCCCTGATTTATAGCAGCATCTGTCTGAATAAAGTTTTCAACCTGTTCAATTCCGAGTGAGCTTCTTCCTAAGGCTCCGATTACTCCCACAGTCATTGAACTGTTTAGTCCCAAAGGATTTCCAAATGCGATTGCCCAGTGTCCAATTTTTATATGGTCTGAATTAGCAAATTTTAGAGGGACGAATTTTTTATTTGAATTGATTTTCAATATGGCAATATCAATCTCAGGAGAGCCTCCTACAAGTTTTGCAGAATATTCGTTACCGTCAGAAAGTTTTACGTATATTTCATCAGCTCCGTCGATAACATGATTATTTGTCATAACATATCCGTTATCGGAAACGATAAATCCTGAACCTAAACTTCCGGAATCCTTTTTAATCTGTCTACGTCCTGACGTTCCGAATAACAGTTCTTCAAGGGGATTGTAAGTGTTGACAATAATAGTTTTTTTAGTTCTTATATTGACTACGGAATCCTTTGTTCTGTCATATACATTTGAAAATGCGTCCTGCACTCTGTAAACATCATTTGATGATGAAACAGAAGTTTCTATTTTTGGTGTATTGCCTGCATTACGACTCGCCGTTTCAGCATTCAGGCTCAAAGCGGTAAGCATAAATATAGCTGTTAAAATCTTTTTTAAACTCATAAATATATCTCCTTATTATTTAATTATACGTTTTAAAATAAATTATATTACTGATTAATTAGAAAATATATAGAATTTTAATAAATAATTCCTTTGTAGGATATTTTTCAACAGTACATGAAAAAAAATAAAAAAATTTGGAAAAAAATGAAAAAAATGATTGACTTTGAGAAAAATAAAGTATATTATAAGAATATAATATTGTAAAAATAAAAAATAAAATATACAAAGTAAATATTATCAGTACAACTAAAGATATGATTATGGAAATAAAAAATTTAAAATAAGCATTGCCAATATAGACGAAGTTATAGTTGTTGTGAAAATAGAAATAATAAAAAAATTATGTTTTATCGTAAAAATAAATTTTGAAATATATAACTATGAAAACAAAAAATATAAAATAAAACATAGAATACAGAATTTCAATATAATAGAATTTAATATATAAAAAAAATTTATTTTATAAAAAAATCCGAATAAAACAAAAGATTAAATAAAATAAAAAACAAAATCTAAATAAAAAATCTAAATTACAGGAAGGAAAATTATGCTGGAAATAGACAGATTTGAAAAAATAATGTATGAATTAAATAAAAAAGGCAGGCTTTCCTATCAGGAATTAAATGATATTATGGATGTATCGTCATCTACTATAAGAAGAGACATTGAGAAGATGTATTTAAAAGGGCTTTTATTGAAGATCAAAGGCGGTGTCTGTCAGCAGAAAAAACTGAGTTTTGATATTGAAGTAAAAGACAGATTTAAAGAAGGTGTCAATGAAAAAAAGGAAATTGCCGAAAAAGTTTCGGAAATAATAAAAAATGGTGATTTTGTTTATCTTGATGCAGGAACTACTGTTTTTTATCTTATAGAAAAATTGAAAAATAAAAATCTGACAGTTGTAACAAATGGTCTTATGCATATAGAAGAACTGCTGAAATATGGAATAAAAACGATAATTGTTGGAGGCGAAGTCAAGCATTCGACAAAAGCCATAATAGGAGTAGAAGCTATTCAGGCTCTGGAAAAGTTCAGATTTGACAAATGTTTTTTAGGAACGAACGGAATAGATACAGAAGCAGGATTTACAACTCCTGAAATAAATGAAGCAATGTTGAAGAAAAAAGTAATAGAACTGTCAGAAGAAAAATATATTCTTGCCGACAGTGAAAAGTTTGATAAAATTTCAAATGTGAAATTTTCCGAACTGAAAGAATGTAAAATAATAACAACTAAAAAAGCTATTAAAGAAAATAATAGATATAAAAAATATTTTTATTAATATTGAGATTGTTATTGTAAAAAATTTTTATCTATCTGTAATTACAGCTATGAATGATAACAGCTATAAAAATAATGACAGTTATGAAAAATTTTTAGAAAATAATAAAAAATCAAAATATTAATTAGAGAAAAGGAGGTCAGTATGATTTATACATTGACTTTAAATCCTGCTTTGGACTATGATATGTACATCAATGAAGATTTGAAAACGGAACATCTGAATCTTGCAAATAAAGTTAATTACAGAGCCGGAGGAAAAGGTATAAATGTATCAAAAGTTCTTAAAAACCTGAATATAGAATCGACAGCAATAGGTTTTATAGCCGGATTTACAGGTAATTTTATAGTCAGGGATTTGGAAAGAGACGATATAAAATCAGAATTCGTAGAGCTTGAAGGATATACAAGAATCAATGTAAAAGTAAATGGTAACGATAAAGAAACAGAAATAACCGGTGTTTCTCCTGAAATTTCAGAAAAAAAATTAAAAGAATTGACTGAAAAAATTTCTTGTCTGAAAGAGGGAGATATACTTGTACTTTCGGGGAGTATTCCTGCAACTTTGAGCAGTAAGATATATAAAGAACTCTCGGAAAATATAAAAAAGAATGTGAAAATTGTTCTTGATACAAGAGGAAATCTGTTGCAGGATAATATACACAATAACTTTTTCATTAAACCGAATATTCATGAATTGAGAGATATGTTTAATGAAAAATTGGAAACAAAAGAAGAAATTGTAAAAAAATGTTCGTTTTTCTTGGAAAGAGGAGTAGAAAATGTAATTATTTCACGTGGCGGTGATGGGGCATTGCTTGTAAATAATGAATTTGTAATGGAGGCGTCAGTACCTAAAGGAGAACTCATAAATTCCATAGGTGCGGGAGATTCAATGGTGGCAGGATTTATAGCAGGATATGTAGGAAATATGTCTTTGGAAAATTCTTTCAGACTGGCAGTAGCAGCAGGAAGTGCTACGGCATATTCTTACGGACTTGCAGAAAAAGACTTTGTAGATAAACTGTACAAAGAGATAAAAATCATTAAGGAAGGTGTATAAAAAATATGAAAATATCGGATTTGCTGATAAAAGAGAGAATAAATCTCAATTTACAATCCAGAGATAAAAAAAGTGTCATAAGAGAGATTGCAAAATTACATGACAATACAGGTGTTTTAACTGATTATGAGGGATATGTTGGAGCATTAAATGCGAGAGAAGAACAAAGCTCCACGGCGCTTGAAGAAGGAATAGCGATACCTCATGCAAAGACGGAATACGTAAAACAGCCTGCATTGGCAATGGGTAGGTCTACAGAAGGAATAGATTATGAATCAATGGACGGAGAGCCTTCTCATTTGTTTTTTATGATAGCGGCACCCGCAGGGGCGGACAATACTCATATCGAAACACTGGCAAGGTTAACACAGCTGTTACTGGACGATGATTTTAGAATAAGCCTTGAAAAAGCTGAAACACCTGATGAAGTTTTGGATATTATAAATAAAAAGGAAGCGGAAAAATTAAAAGCAGAAAATGCTGAAAAAGAAGAGGCTTCTGTATCTGTCAATGAGGGTGAGAATTTTATAATAGCTGCAACGGCGTGTCCCACAGGGATAGCACATACATATATGGCTGCGGAAGCATTAAAAAAAGCGGCAGATGAAATGGGCGTAAAAATAAAAATAGAAACAAACGGTACTGACGGCAGAAAAAATGAACTGACATCTGAAGATATAAAAGCTGCCAAAGGTGTAATTCTTGCAGTGGACAGGAATATAGAAACAGCGAGATTTAATGGGAAACCTCTGATAAAAGTAGGGGCAAAAGAGGGGATAAACAATGCAAAAGGTTTAATTCAGAAAGTATTGGACGGAAATCTACCTGTTTATACGGCTTCAAATGAAGAGGGAACTACATCAAAATCAGGAGAAAAAACAGGATTATATAAACATCTGATGAGCGGTGTGTCGTATATGCTTCCCCTCGTAATAAGCGGTGGAATATTGATAGCATTGGCATTTCTAGCAGATACTATTATGGGGAACAGCGATGCAGGGACTGATTTCGGATCAAAATCTGCACTCGCAAAAATGCTTATGAACATCGGAAAACAGGCATTTGGATTATTTGTACCTATATTAGGCGGATATATAGCCTACAGTATGGGGGACAGAGCGGCACTTACAGCAGGACTGGTAGCAGGGGCATTGGCTTCTTCCTTGGGTTCAGGATTTTTAGGAGCTATAGTAGGAGGTTTGTTTGCAGGAGTTGTCGTTAAATTTTTAATATCCGCATTAAAAGGATTGCCTAAATCATTAAACGGGCTGAAAATGATACTGTTTTATCCTGTGCTGTCGGTATTGATTGTAGGGATAGCGATGATACTCGTAATAGACCCCGTTGTAAGTATACTGAATACAGGTTTAACAAATTATCTAAATTCAATGAACGGTTCAAGTGCAGTATTATTAGGACTGATACTCGGAGGAATGATGGCTGTGGATATGGGTGGTCCTGTAAATAAGGCAGCTTATGTATTCGGGACAGGAACACTGGCAGCTACAATGACAAAAGGGGGAAGCGGTGTCATGGCGGCAGTTATGGCAGGAGGAATGGTACCTCCTTTAGCAATCGCTCTGGCTTCTACATTATTTAAAAATAAATTTACTGAAGAAGAGAGAGAAGCGGGGATAACAAACTACGTAATGGGGCTATCATTTATAACAGAGGGAGCCATCCCTTATGCAGCGGCAGACCCTGGAAGAGTAATACCCGCAAATGTAGTAGGTGCGGCAGTAGCAGGAGCATTGACTATGATGTTCGGAATAAAAATAAGAGCCCCTCATGGAGGTATATTAGTAATGGCACTAAGTAATAATTTCTTAATGTATCTTGTAGCAATAGCTGTAGGAAGTATAATTTCTGCTGTTATATTGGGAATATTAAGAAAGAAAGTTCAAGAATAATCTAACGGAAATAATCTGAATATCCATAATTTAAATTTTATAGATACATAAAATTAGATACATAGATTAAAAATATAAATTATACGTATAAGCCATCAAGCTACAGAAATATGAATGTTGAATATAAATTAAAATTATAGAATTAAGAATATAGATTATAAACTTTAAATTGTGAATAAGGATATAAATATTTTAAAATATAAAGTTAAATATTAAAGTTAAAATATAAAGTTTGAATAAAGTTTGGAATAAGATTAGGATAGTTAAAAAATATTTCTGGCTATAATATTATTAGATTATTTAATGTTAAAATAAATAAAAAATATAAATAATTGAAATCGATAAAAAACACTCTAAATACTTGAGAAAAATTATATTTTCAAATTATGGAGTGTTTTTTTATTACAAATAATATTTGAAAAATATTTAAATATAAGGTAAGATAATAAATAAAGAAATTATTTTTAAAAATATCTTGTATTAAATAAGGAGAGAATAATTGAAAATGGATGATATTTTGTTGAAAATTAACAACTTGTATACAGGATTCCGTATTAAGGATGAATATTATAATGCGGTAGATAATGTCTCAATTGAACTGAAAAAAAATGAAATACTGGCTATAGTAGGAGAATCAGGGTGTGGAAAAAGTACCCTTGCTACATCCGTTATAGGACTACACAATCCTATAAATACAAAATCTGAAGGAGAAATAATTTATAAAGGAGAAAATCTCCTGTCATTAAATGAGGCGCAATATAACGAAATCAGAGGAAATGAAATAGGAATGATATTTCAGGATCCTTTGTCGGCTCTAAATCCGTTAATGAGAATAGAAGAACAGATAGAAGAAGGACTTATATATCATACAAAATTTGATGCCGAAGAAAGAAAAAAACGTGTATATGAGCTTCTGCAACAAGTCGGGATAGCTAACTATAAAAGGGTAGGCAGACAGTTTCCCCATGAGCTGTCAGGGGGAATGAGACAGCGGGTAATGATAGCTATTGCTCTTTCGTGCAAGCCGTCAATTTTAATAGCTGACGAGCCTACGACAGCTCTCGATGTTACAATACAGGCACAGATATTGGATTTGCTGAAATCCCTCCAAAATGAGATACAGGCAGGTATTATACTGATAACTCATGATTTGGGAGTAGTTGCGGAAATGGCGGACAGAGTTGCAGTAATGTATGCAGGACAGATTGTCGAAGTAGCGACAGTCGATGAGCTTTTTAATAATCCGAAACATCCATATACAAGGTCTTTATTGAGCTCCATACCTCAACTTGACAATGAAACGGAAAAACTGCATGTGATTGAAGGAGTCGTTCCTTCATTAAAAAACCTTGTAAGAACAGGTTGCCGATTTGCTCCGAGAATATCATGGATAGAAAAAGATGAACACGAAGAAAATCCTGAGTTACACGAGATTTCTGAAGGACATTTCGTGAGATGTACCTGCTGGAAAAACTTTTATTTTAAAGATACTCAGGAGGAAAATGAAAGTACAAAAAATGATATGGGAACGGAGGAAAGATAAAATGAGCTTTATGGAAATAAAAGGATTAAAGGTTCATTATCCTATTCGTGGCGGATTTTTCAATAAAATAATAGATTATGTCTATGCTGTAGACGGCATTGATATGACAATAGAAAAAGGAAAGACATATGGGCTTGTAGGGGAATCGGGTTCAGGCAAGTCTACAATAGGGAAAGCTATTATAGGTCTTGAGAAAATAAAAGACGGAATAATCAATTATGATAAAGAAAAAATTGATAAAAAAACAAGGGGAAGAAACAGAAAATATAAACAGGATGTTCAGATGATATTTCAGGATTCGCTCTCAAGTTTAAATCCTAAGAAACGTATAATAGATATAATTGCGGAACCTTTGAGAAATTTTGAAAATCTGACCTCCGACGAAGAGAGAAAGAGAGTGTCCGAATTACTTGAAATAGTAGGTATGACTGATGATGCATTATACAAATATCCTCATGAATTTTCAGGAGGACAGAGACAGAGGATAGGAGTAGCAAGGGCAGTTGCTACAAAACCTAAGTTGATAATAGCCGATGAGCCTGTTTCAGCACTGGATTTATCAGTACAGGCACAAGTGCTGAACTATATGAAAGAGATACAGAAACAGTTCGATTTAAGTTATCTGTTCATATCTCATGACCTCGGAGTAGTAAAACATATGTGCGACCATATATCAATAATGTATCGTGGACGTTTTGTAGAAAAAGGAGAGAAAAACGACATATACAGCAATCCTCAACATATATATACAAAAAGACTGATTGCCGCAATACCTGAAGTAAATCCTAATCATAGAGCAGAAAACAAGAAAAAAAGATTAGAGGTAGAAAGAGAATATATCCAGAATGAGTTGGAATATTATGATAAAAACGGAAAAGTTTATGATTTGAAAAAAATAAGTGATACTCATTATGTGGCATTGGCAAATAAAGTCAAAGGAGGAGAACAGTAAAATGTGGAAAACGATATTGAGAAGAACATTGGTGATGATACCTCAGCTATTTATATTGAGCGTACTGATATTTATACTTGCCAAGAAAATGCCGGGAGATCCTTTTACAGGATTGATAACGCCCCAGACAGATCCTGCGGCTTTGGAGGTACTAAGAAGAAAGGCAGGATTATACGACCCTTGGCACATACAGTATTTCCGTTGGATGAAAAATGCTTTTCAGGGAAATTTTGGAATGAGCTATGCTTATAAAATACCTGTAAAAACGCTGATAGGTCAGAGAGCTGCAAACACATTTATATTATCTCTGGCAAGCATAATATTGACTTACTCTATAGCCATACCGTTAGGAGTTCTGGCAGGAAGATATCAGAATTCATTTTTTGATAAAGTAGTAGTTTTCTATAACTATATAAGTTATGCTATACCTACATTTGTCATGTCCCTGATTATGTTATGGTTATTTGGATATACGTTGGGCTGGTTTCCGAAAACAGGTTCCGTTACTATAGGACTCGACCCGGGAACATTCAAATATTACATAGACAGAATACACCATATAATTCTTCCGGCTGTAACTTATGCTCTATTACAAACGACAAGTACAATACAGTATTTAAGAAATGAAGTAATAGATGCAAAATCCCTTGATTATGTAAAAACTGCAAGAAGTAAAGGAGTACCTGAAAATAAGGTTTACTCAAAGCATATATTCAGAAATTCCATATTGCCTATAGCTGCATTCTTTGGATATACAATAACAGGACTGTTGGGAGGGTCGATTTTCATAGAAATGATATTCGGATATCCGGGAATGGGAAATCTATTTATAAGTTCCATAAGTACAAGAGATTACAGTGTTGTAACATCACTTATACTATTATACGGATTTTTAACATTATTGGGAAGTCTATTGTCAGATATTATAATGAGTATAGTAGACCCGAGAATAAGAATAGAGTAGGTGGTGTTATATGAAAAAGAGTGATAAAAAAGAAATCGAAAATATGAATATAAAAATAAGTGAAAAGCCGACAGGATTTAATGTCATAATGAGAGAAATAAAAAAGGATAAACTGGCAATGTCTTCCCTTGTGATACTCACAGTATTATTTTTGTCGGTATTTATAGGAGCGGCATTTTTGAATAAAGATGAAGTGATGAAAGTATCTCTGCTGGATAAATATGCAGCTCCGGGAGAAGGTTTCTGGCTTGGAGCCGATACTGGTGGACGTTCTATTTTAGGACAGCTCGTAATAGGAGCGAGAAACTCAATAGTAGTAGGAGTAGCAGTTACTGTAATTACATCAGGACTTGGAATTATAATAGGACTGATTTCAGGATATTATGGCGGTATAATAGACTATATTATAATGAGAATAGTGGATTTTATAACAATAATGCCTACCCTTATGCTAATAATAGTATTTGTAACTATTGTTCCAAAGTATAATCTTATTTCATTTATATTTATAATGAGCGTATTTTACTGGACAGGAATAACAAGACTAATAAGAAGTAAAGTTTTATCGGAAAGCAGAAAAGATTATGTACTGGCTTCAAAAACATTAGGAACAAGTGATTTTAAAATAATATTTAGGGAAATTTTGCCGAATATAAGCTCTATAATAATAGTGGATACTACATTGGGACTTGCAGGAAATATTGGTATAGAAACAGGACTGACTTTTTTGGGATTTGGATTTCCGCCGTCTACTCCAAGTTTAGGAACTTTGGTAGGATATGCCACAGATCCTGAAGTTATGGCTTCCAAATTATGGATATGGGTTCCTGCTTCACTGCTTATACTTATTATGATGCTATGTATAAATTATGTAGGACAGGCACTGAAAAGGGCTGCCGACGCAAGACAGAGATTGGGATAAGAGTATATTAATATAAATTTAGTGAGAAAAACTTATTTTATAAATAAATTATAGTAATAATTAATTATAGTAGTTTCAAAAATAAAATATATTAGTAAAGGAGAACGGATATGAAAAAGAAAAATCTTTTTTTGATGTTATTGATTTCCATTATGTTATTGACAGTTGCCTGCGGGCCGGGAAAGAAGAAAAGCGATAAAGGAACCGAAAAAGTCGACATTTCAAAATTTCCTACGGCAGTTGAAAATAATGAAAAATCTGTAGAGGGCGGCACATTAAAAGTAGCAATGGTGAAAGATTCAGCAATGGTAGGTCTTTTTAGTAGTGTTTTAGCTACAGACGGTTTTGATATGATGATTACTTCCAGTTTTATAGGAGAGCAAATATTTGATACTGATGAAAATTTTGAAGTAATGGATACCGGAGCAGCTTCGTTGGAGGTAGATGTAGCTAATAAAAAAGCTACTATAAAAATAAAAGATAATGCAAAATGGAACGACGGACAGCCATTAATAGCAGATGATGTAATATATGCCTATGAAGTATTGGCGAATAAAGACTATACAGGTGTAAGATTTGACGACGAAAGCAGAAAAATTGTAGGGATAGAAGATTATCATAACGGTAAGGCTTCTACAATTTCAGGAATAAAAAAAGTAAATGACAAAACAGTCGAAATATCATTTACTGAACTTGGACAGGGAGTATACACTATAGGAAATGGATTGATAGGTTATGCTCTGCCTAAACATTATTTGGGTGATGTTCCTATTAAGGATTTGGAATCTTCTGAAAAAATAAGAGATAAAATGTTGACAACGGGTCCTTATTATCCTGTGAAAATGGTACAGGGAGAAAGTGTCGAATTAAAGGCAAATCCTTACTATTTCAAAGGGAAACCGAAAATTGACAGAGTAACTGTTCAAATAGTAAATTCCAAGACAATAACTTCGGCATTAAAAGCAGGGGAATATGATATAGCACTTTCAATAACAGGAGATATATATAATACATATAAAGATTTAAATAATCTGACAATATTAGGAAGACAGGAGCTTTATTACTCATATATGGGCTTTAAATTGGGTCATTATGATAAGGAAAAAAGAGAAAATGTAGTTGATCCTAACGCTAAAATGGGAGATGTAAAACTGAGACAGGCACTTGCTTATGGATTGAATGTAGACCAGATGTTGACGTTTTATAACGGATTAAGAGAAAGAGCGACTTCGTCGGTACCGCCTATATTTAAGAAATATTATCCCGAAGGACTTGAAGGGTACCCTTACAATCCCGAAAAAGCTAAAAAGTTGTTAGATGAAGCAGGTTATAAAGATGTGAACGGCGACGGATACAGAGAAGATAAAAATGGAAAACCTTTTGAAGTAAACATTGCCGCTATGGCAGGCGGAGATATAGCCGAACCGTTGGCACAGTTTTATATTCAGAACTGGAAAGAAATAGGAATAAAAGCTGTATTATCCACAGGTAGACTTATAGAGTTCAATAATTTCTATAAAAAAGTGGATGCTGATGAAAAAGATATAGATGTATACTTTGCAGCATGGGGAGTAGGAACAAATCTGAACCCTATTGAAAGTGCAGGAAGAAAATCTCCTTTCAACAGAACCCGTTTTGTTTCTGAAGAAAATGACAGATTAATGAAAGAAGTAGTGGGAGAAAAATCCCTTACGGAAGCAGGATATAAAGCGGCAGCTTATAAAAAATGGCAGGAATATTATATAAATCAGGCTGTAGAGGTACCATTGACATACAGATATGAAATATTCCCTGTAAATAAAAGAGTAAAAAATTTCAATATTTCATATAATATGGATAAATATGCAATACATCTTGTAGAATTGACAGCTAAAGAACCGATAAAAGCTACAAATTAAAAAAATTATAAATAAAAAAGATTGTTTAAATTCTTATAATAGAATTTTGGACAGTCTTTTTTTATTAAAAATTATTTTTGAAATTAAATTGCGGATATTTTTTAAATTTTTTATGAGAAAGTTTTATTGTTATTATATTTAATTGTTATTATATTTATATCCATAGTATTCTATATTTGTAATTTTTGATAATAATGATTAAAAATTATTATTGATATAATTAACAATATATATTCCTAATAAAAATTTTTAATGCAAAAATTTCTTGTATATATGTTATAATTAATATAACATATTAGTAATAAAAATGTTTGTCGGGTAATTTATCCATATAATTCAAGGAGGAATGTAGGATGAAAAGAAAAAACGGAATTTTAACACTGATAATATCTTTTATGATATTACTGACGGCGTGTGGACCGGGAGAAAAGAAAAGTGCAAAAAGTGGAAACAATGTCGATATTTCAAAGTTTCCATTAAAAACAAGCAATAACGAAAAGACAGTAGACGGTGCGACATTAAAAGTAGCATTGGTAAAAGATTCTCCATTAGTGGGAATTTTGAGCAACGTACTTTACACTGACGGTTCAGACGGAACGATTATTGACAATTTTGTAACTTCAGCAATATTTGATACTGACGGAAATTTTGAAGTAACTGATACAGGAGCTGCAACGCTGACAGTAGATACTGAAAATAAAAAAGCAACTATAAAAATAAAAGATAATATAAAATGGAGCGACGGACAGCCTTTAGTTGCCGAAGATATAATATATTCCTATGAAGTTGTAGCAAATAAGGATTATACGGGTGCGAGATATAATGACGAAAAAAGAAAAATTATTGGAATAGAAGATTATCATAACGGTAAAGCATCTACAATTTCGGGAATAAAGAAAATAGATGAGAAAACAGTGGAAATCTCATTTTCCGAAATGGGACAAGGTATTTATACAGTAGGAAACGGACTTATAGGATATGCTCTTCCGAAACATTATTTAAAAGATGTTCCTATAAAAGAGTTACAGTCTTCGGAAAAAATAAGAGAAAAATTGGTAACAATAGGGCCATACTATCCCGTAAAAATGGTACAGGGAGAAAGTGTGGAACTGAAAGCAAATCCGTATTATTTTAAAGGAAAACCTAAAACAGACAGGGCAACAATTCAAATAGTAAATTCAAAAACAATAGTTTCGGCAATGAAGTCGGGAGATTATGATTTTGCCCTTGATATACCTTCAGATTTGTATAATGTATATAAAAATCTTAATAATATCGAGCTTCTTGGGAGACAGGAGTTATATTATTCATATATGGCGTTTAAAGTAGGACACTGGGATAAGGCAAAAAAAGAAAATATAATGGATTCCAATGCTAAAATGGCAGATGTAAAATTGAGACAGGCTTTGGCTTACGGGCTGAATGTTGATGAAATGGTAAAAGCGTTTTATAACGGTCTAAGAACGAGAGCAACTTCATCGGTACCGCCTGTATTCAAGAAATATTATCCCGAAGGACTTGAGGGATACCCTTACAATCCTGAAAAAGCTAAAAAGTTGTTAGATGAAGCAGGCTATAAAGATGTGAACGGCGACGGCATAAGAGAAGATAAAAACGGGAAGCCTTTTACAGTAAATATAGCAGCCATGGACGGAGGAGATATAGCGGAACCCCTATCTCAATTCTATATTCAGAACTGGAAAGATATAGGGATAAAAGCGGTACTGGCTACAGGAAGACTTATGGAAAGTAATAATTTTTATGATAAACTTGATGCGGATGATAAAGAGATAGACGTATTCTTTGGAGCATGGGGAGTGGGAACAAACCTGAACCCGTTTGAGTCGGCAGGAAGAAAATCTTTCTTTAATATGACACGTTTTGCTTCTGATGAAAATGACAGACTTATGACTGAAACGGCAGGAGAAAAATCATTAAAAGAAGCAGGCTATAAAGCGGAAGCCTACAAAAAATGGCAGGAATATTATATAGGTCAGGCTGTAGAGGTACCTTTGACATATAAATATGAAATACTTCCTGTAAATAAAAGGGTAAAAAATTTTGAAATAGATTATAGTAATCCTAATAAAGGGTTTTATCTTGTAGAGCTGACAGCACCACAGCCGATAAAAGCTACAAATTAAAAAAATATAAATAAAAAAGATTGTTTAAATTCTTATAATAGAGTTTTGGACAGTCTTTTTTATTGGAAACTGTTTTTGAAATTAAAATATAGAAAAGTAAAAGCTCTCATTTTCTTTTAATGTAAAGTTATTATAATAAATTGAAAATAGTTATAATAATAAATAATCAAGGAGATAAAAATATGGGAAAAGAAAGAATAAAAATGATTTTGACTATCCTGATTCTGATTTTACTGACAGCCTGCAATATAGGAAAATCAGGCAATAAATTTGAAATCACTGAAGAAGTCAAAAACGGCGGACATAATGTAAAAGGAGCAGTTCTTAAAGTGGCAAATATAAGAAATAGTGCTTATAGCGGAGTGTTTTATTCAATCCTGAATACAGATTATGATGGAAGTTCAGTAATATTCTTTACTGATGAAAATATTTTCTATTATAAGAGCGACGGGACATTATCCAAAGGGGGAATAGCAGAAGCAACTACGGATATTGATAAGAAAAAAATTACTGTCAGAATAAAGAAAGATGTAAAATGGTCTGACGGAGTTCCTCTCACGATAGATGACTATATATATACTTATGAAGTTATGGGACATAAAGATTATTTTTCTCCCGAAGCAGCTGAAGCTCTAAGAAAGCACATTGTAGGGGGAGAGGATTATTATAACGGGAAAAGTGATAAAATCTCGGGAATAAAAAAGGTAGATGATAAAACAGCTGAAATATCGGTCATAAATTTTTCTCCCGATAATAGAAGCACAGCAGGAAATTTATTGATAGACAATGTACTTCCGAAACATTATCTGAAAGACATTCCTGTAAAAGATTTGCCTAATTCCGAAAGAATAAAGCAAAAAATGGTAACAATCGGTCCGTATATACCTGTGGGTATAACAAACGAGGGGAAAACGGTTATGCTTGAAGCAAACAGAAACTACTACAAAGGAGTACCAAAAATAGAAAAAGTAACGGTAGAAGCAACAGACAGAAATAATATACTGAAAAAAGCAAAAAACGGACAATATGATATTATTACTGTATATGAATATCTATATGAAAATTTAGAAAAACTGAATAACATAACTCTTGTAAATGAAGGCAGCAGAGCTTATAAAACATTGATTTTCAATATGGGATATTATGATGAAAATAAAAAACAGAATATAACAGACCCCAATAAAAAAATGACTGATATAAAATTGCGGGAAGCCCTTGCTTACGGTACAAATGTAGATGACATAATAAAGGAATATTATAATTCAGGAATAGACAGGACTACAGGCATAGTTCCGTCAGCATTTGGAAAAGCCTATGATGTGAACGTAAAAAACTATCCTTATGACCCTGAAAAAGCAAAGCAGTTACTGGACGAAGCAGGATACAGGGATATAGACGGCGACGGATATAGGGAAGATAAAAACGGACAGCCTTTTGAGTTGAGAGTAACATCAATGGATCCGTATTATGAACAAGTTAAAACTTATATGAAAAACTGGGAATATATAGGATTAAAATCAATATTTGTAACAGGAGATTTTGAAAAGGATGTTAATACATATTTTAAGTCAATAACAAAAGGAAATAACGATGTAGATGTATATTATACTTCTTTAAGAATGGAAAGCATGGAAAATGATAATTTTCATAATACATATTCAATGAAAGGAACAAATAATTACAGTCATTTTACATCAGAAAAGCTCGAAAAAATAGTAGAAGAAATAACAGGAAATAAATCTTTAAAAAATCCTAAATACAGAATAAAAATGATAAATGAGTTTCAAAAATATTATTTGTCCCAATTACCCGAAATACCTTTAATGAATGAATATTCTTATTTTGCTCTGAATAAAAGAGTGAAAGGCTATAAAGGAAAAACGGATGACCCGAAATATGGGGTACATTTATGGGAACTTACAGCTAATGATCCTATAAAAGCAAAAAATTAGGAGAATAATAAATATAATATAAAGATTTTGGAGGTAAAAATGAGAAATATAAAAGTAAAATCGGCTTTATCAGCTTTACTTTTTATAATATCGGTTTCCTGCGGTATAAATAATGGAAATAATACAAATCAAAATCAGGGAAACGGTCAGCAAAATATTCAGAAGAATAATCAGAATGTCATTATAAAATCGGAATTTAAACAGAGAATACCGAATATAGTTACTAACAGTCAACCGGCAGTGGACGGAGGAGCCATAAAAGTGGCAGTAATAAATAAAACTGCTTTTACGGGGACATTAAATGAAATTTTTGCTACCGATGAAGCCGATAAAAAAATTATGAACCTTATAGGAACAAGAGTTTTAGAAATAAATGATGATTTTGAACCTACAGATAAGGGGATTATAGACGAAATGTATATCGAAAATGATGACAAAAAACTTATAAAAAAAGTCAGATTTAAAATAAAGGAGGGAATAAAATGGTCTGACGGACAGCCTCTTACAGCTGATGATTTTATATATACTTATGAAGTCGTAGCTGATAAAGATTATAAAGGGAATGAGAAAAAAGGAATAAGTTATATCAAAGGAGTAAACGAATATAATGGGGGAAATGCTGAAAAAATCCCGGGAATAAAAAAAATAGATAACAGAACGGTAGAAATAGAGTTTAAAGGATTTCCCGGAACAATTACAGCTCCTTATATGTGGGGATTGCTCAGGTATGTCCTGCCTAAACATCATCTGAATGGAATTCCTGTAAAAGATATGCCGAATTCACCAAAATTAAGAACCGATATAGTTACTTTAGGTCCATATGTACCTACTGAAATAATATCGGGAGTGGGATTTAAAGCAAAGGCAAATCCTTATTATTTTAAAGGGAAGCCGAAAGTGGAAAATCTCTCAGTAGAAGTAATAAGCGGCAGAAATTATCTTGAAATTACGAAAAAGGGATATTATGACATAATGATGTTTGCTTTAGGGTCGACTGAAGATTATCCTATATTAGAAAAGTTTAATAACATTGAAATAATCGGAAATATGTCATCGGGATATTCTGCCTTTGAAATAAAATTAGGTTATTGGGATAAGGACAGAAATGAAAATATCTTGGACCCTAATAATAAACTCGCTGATAAAAGAGTAAGACAGGCATTGGCTTATGCTCTGGATATAGATAATAAAATAACGGATGTAAAAATAAAAGGAGCGGGACATTATAATCTGACCGAAAGAGCTACAACTGTTATTCCTCCCATATTGAAGAAATATTATAATGAAAATATACAGGGTTATCCTTACAATCCCGAAAAGGCAAAACGGTTACTGGATGAAGCGGGCTACAGGGATATAAACGGAGACGGAATAAGGGAAGATAAAAACGGACAGCCTTTTGTGATAACTATAGCAAAGGGAGAAGATAATTATATTGATACAGGGAAAAAAGCGGATGCCTACAAATCAGTAGTAGGACATGCCGTAGAATATTGGAAAAAAGTAGGGATAAATGCAAGAATTGTTACAGGAGATTCTCAGGAACTACAAAAGAAAAATGATGAAGATAACAAGGAAATAGATATATATTACGTTGGAAAAGGATTAACTTATGACGCATACAATCCATATTTCTATAAACGTAGAAAAAATTTTAATACAACTTCAAGATTTGCTTCGGAAGAAAATGACAGACTGCTTGATGAAACTGTGAGTCAGAGATCAATGAAAGATGAGATGTATAAGATACAGGCATATAAAAAATGGCAGGAATATTATATGGAACAACTTCCTGAAATTCCTCTGTTTTATTCGTATAATATAGTTATAGTAAATAAGAGAGTAAAAAATTTCTATATTTTTGACAATGGAACTCTGAACACTCTATATATGACAGAACTTACTGCACAGGCACCTTATTCAAGCAGCAGATAATAAAACTTGGTTATTGACAAATTATCCGTTTTATAATAAAATAAATTAATTGTAATCATTACAAAATTAAAGAAATTATTATATAAACAGGAGGATAAAATGGATTTTAGTTTGAATTTAGGTGCGTTGGAAAAAGGAAAACTGAGAAAAATAGATGAGAATGAATTATATGACGTGATTGTGGTAGGAGCAGGTCCGGCTGCAGTGTCGGCAAGTATTTATGCTGCGAGAAAAGGACTTTTAGTTGCTATGATAGGACTGAAAGTAGGAGGGCAAATGCTCGATACGAATGAAATCGAAAATATTATAGGTACTCCAAGAACTACGGGGTCAAAATTTGCGGAAGACCTTGAAAAACATATGAAAGAATATGAAATTGCGTTTAAAGAAGGACATCTTGTAAAAGAAATAAAAGAAAACGGAAAAGACAAAGTACTAATAACAGATGACGGAAAAAGTTATAAGACAAAAACTGTTATAATTGCTACGGGTGCTTACTGGAAAAATTTGAATATACCGGGAGAGGCTGAATATACAGGTAAAGGAGTACATTATTGTTCTACTTGTGATGGGCCGTTTTATAAAAATCTTGATGTAGCCGTTATCGGCGGAGGAAATTCGGGAGTGGAAGCTGCCCTTGATTTGTCAGGGATTGCAAAAAATGTTACTCTGATAGAGTTTATGCCCGAACTGAAAGCTGATATGGTCTTACAGGATAAATTAGCGGAAAGAGATAACATAAATATCATTACAAACGCACAGACTACGGCAGTAACGGGAACACAATTTGCTGAAAACCTGAAATATCTCGATAGAGAGTCCAATATAGAAAAAGATTTGAAAATAGACGGTGTATTTATAGAAATAGGATTATCTCCAAAAAGTGATTTAGTCAAAGGTTTGGTTGAACTTAATAAAATGGGAGAAATCGTTATTAACGAATACAATATGACAAGTGTAAAAGGAATATTTGCCGCAGGAGATGTTACTGTCATTAAGCAGAAACAGATAGTCGTTGCAATAGGAGAAGGAGCAAAAGCGGCACTCGGAGCTTTTGAATATATAATAAAACAGTATTAATTATAACTTTCCCTAAAATCTTGTTATTTTATACAAAATTACTTGAATATTATTAATTAATATTATAAAATAAAAATAAGATTTGAAAGGAGAAACAAATGGAAGAATTAAAAAAATTATTATCGGAAAAATATCTTGGAATGGGGGAGTATTTTAAGCAAACATTTAGCTTAATGACAAAAATAGGACAGAAAGAAATAGCAATATTAGGAGGTATAGCTTTAACCCAGATTGTAACATCGTTTTTTAATGGAAATCCTGTTGTATTTCTGATAGCGATAATAAGCGAGATTTTATTAGTATTTCTATTGCAAAGAATTATTTCCTATATAGAAGGAGATGATGATGGTTATGCCAATCTAAACGGAATTTCAAATAATAATAACTTAAAAAAAATTGCCATAGCAGGGTTGATAATGGGGTTACCTATAATAAATTTTATAGCAATGATATTCTTAATTATATATCCTTATTTTTTACAGGCATATTTAAATAAAAATCTTGATTTGAAAGGGACTTATGAATACTCTTCCAGAATTTCTACAAATAATAGACTTAGAATACTTTTACCGGGAATGCTTACAGCTGTAATTATTTTTATTCCGGTGGTTGCCATAGCAGCTGTATCTCTTATGATATCTATTCAATTTGGATGGGTTATTACAGGATTGATGGTTGCAATTTTATCACTTTTCTCCAGTATACTATCTTCTATAATTTATTTGAACGTGAAGTATATGGATGAAGAAAACTCAGGCAGTTATGATAATAGAAATATAACTGACGAAAATGCCATTGATTATAATAAAGATAAATAAAAAATAAATCAGAACTGTTTTTAGAATTGAAAAATATAATTTATATATTGTTATAATTTTTTGTTCTAAAACAGTTCATTTTAATATTTTATAAGAGATAACAATTTTATAAAAATAATAATTGGAGATAAAAATGAATTTATTTGAGAATTTATATGAAGAGAAAAAACCTTTAGCTTTCAGATATAGACCTAAAGATTTGGAAGATTTTTACGGTCAGGAGAAACTTGTGGGCGAAAAAGGAATACTGAAAAAGATTATTGAAAAGGGAACTTTTATGAATTCGATATTCTGGGGAGCTCCCGGCACAGGAAAAACTACTCTCGCAGAAATTATCGCAAATAAAATGAATTATAATTATGAATATCTGAATGCCATAAAGTCTTCCGTTTCGGATATTAAAGAATTATCCGAAAGAGCAAAAAGAATATTTGGGATTGAGGGAAAACAGACATTACTTTTTTTTGATGAAATTCATAGGTTTAATAAATTACAGCAGGATTCACTGCTCCAGGATTTGGAAAACGGAAATATAATATTAATCGGTGCAACAACCGAAAATCCCTATTATAGTCTGAATAATGCCTTACTGTCCAGATGTCTTGCTTTTGAGTTTAAGAAACTGAATGAAGAAGATTTGTTTAAAATTTTGCAAAATATAAATGAAAAGGAGAAATTTGATTTTTCCGAAGAAATTCTCAAATATATTTCCGAAATAATCGAGGGAGATGCAAGACAGGCGATAAATATACTCGAACTGCTTTCAAATACTGGTGTAAATTTTACTCTTGATGAAGTAAAAGAAGTGCTGAATACAAAAAAATCATATCATAAGACCGAAGACAAATATGACACTATTTCCGCAATGATAAAAAGTATAAGGGGGAGCGACCCTGATGCTGCAGTTTACTGGATAGCAAAGATGCTGTCTGGAGGAGAAGACCCAATGTATTTGGCAAGGAGACTTGTAATACTGTCATCGGAAGATATAGGACTGGCAAATCCGCAGGCTTTACCTATAGCAGTGGCAGGAATGCAGGCTGTAAAGGAGATAGGAATGCCCGAAGCGAGAATAATCTTATCCGAAGTGGCTATCTATCTTGCACTTTCTCCCAAGAGTAATTCCGCATATTTGGCGATAGATAATGCTATTGGACATATAGAAAATAATAAAATTCAGGATGTTCCTAAACATCTGACAAAATTAGGTGCCAAAGATTATAAATATCCACATTCTTATCCTGAACACTTTGTAGTACAGGACTATATGGCTGAAAAAATAAAATTTTATGAACACGGGGATAATAAATTTGAAAATATTGCAAACGAAAGAATGGAAAAACTGTGGAAAAATAAAAAATGAGAATATTTATTTATAATATTTAAAACCGTTTTGCAAGTCTATTTAAAATTTTACAGTAAAAATATATAGTGAACATTGGAGAAAATAAATTGTTTTAAGTCTTTAAGCGAGTTTTTATTTTCTCGGGAATGAATAGACATTTTTATCAGCAAAATTTTTTTAGAGTAAGACAAAAGCGATTTTAAAATCTGTAAATAAACGTTCTCATTATATTAATTATTTTATGACAACTTATTTTATAACGACGATTTTATTATTTTCAATTTTTATATCTTTTATCATCTGAAATTTCTCAATTTGTTTCAGGTCTATCAGCTCCTTTTTTTCGAGCTGACTGAAAGCAAAGTTTAAAGCAGTTCTTATAATAGGTTTTTTATCCATATCAATTTCTTTGTCTTCTTTTGTAACTTTTATAAGTTTAAAATCGTCAAGATAAAGTTTTGCGTCCATTAAATCGTATTTTATATCTGTTTCAAAAGTCATTGTTCCACTTATTTTATCGTTAAGTGCGTCGTTCAGATATTCTACTTCTATTATCATTTTGTTATTTTCAAAATGGGTTTTAGGATTATAAAGTTTTATTTTTCCGAAAGGATAAGATTTTTCCATAGGAAATTTGGACTTTACGGCAGTCTGCACCATTGAATCGGGTATCTGCACCTGATTCTGAAAATATAAATACGTTCCTCCGCCTACACCTAAGACTATCAGGAACATCAGTAATCTGAAAAAATGTTTCATAATTCACCTCTTAAAATGTATGATATGGCTTAATATTAACATTAAAAACTTTTAATAAACTTAGAAAATGTATAAAAATAACGGTTTGGATAATATAAAATTTTGTAATATTTTTTTGTAAGAATTTACAAATATGTGATATAATAAATAGATGAATATAAAGTTATTAAAACTAAAATTTTATTATTATATAAGTTCAAGTAATAAATTCAAATAATATAAATTTAAAAATATAGAAAAAGAGGCTTTTTTATTCCGCCTCTATTATGTATATAATAAGTGTAATTTGTAAAATATGGAAGGTGAAGTTTATGAAAGAAGAATGGAAAAAAGAACTTGTCATAATAACAGGAATGAGCGGTGCAGGAAAGTCTGAAGCAATGGACTTTTTTGAGGATAGAGGATATTTCTGTATTGATAATTTTCCTATAAATTTATTTCAATATCTGAATGAAATATTTATAAGCAGTGAAAAAAGGGATAAGGTCGCCGTAGCTATAGATATAAGAAATCAGGAATTTATGAGTCAGTTTAATAAACAGCTGAAACTTCTGAATGATCTCAAAATAGACTATACCATAATTTACCTTGATGCAAGGACATCCGTACTTCTTAGCAGATACGAGCTTTCAAGAAGAAAACACCCTTTAAATCTCCATGATACTTTGCTGGAAAATATAGAAGAAGAAAGAAAACTTATCAAAAATTTTATGCTGAAAGCAGATATTGTAATTGATACAAGCTCAACTACAATAAAAGAATTTCAGGAGATTTTACAAAAAGAATTTTCAGGAAAAATGAGTAAATTAAGCATAAATTTTACTTCTTTCGGTTTTAAATACGGAATACCTTTGGATATGCACCTTATGTTTGATTTGAGATTTTTGCCTAATCCTTATTATATAGAAAATTTAAAGAAAAAAACCGGAAATCATCCTGATGTGAGCAATTATGTAATGGAGCTGAATGAAAGTAAGGAATTTTATAAAATACTCTACGATATGCTTGTTTATCTGATTCCTAAATACGAAAAAGACGGGAAATCCCATTTGAGAATAGGAATAGGATGTTCAGGAGGTCAGCATCGTTCGGCAGCTTTTGTAAATAAGCTCTATGAAGATTTATCGAAAAGATTTGATTATAAAATTACTAAATTTCACAGGGAAATAGGAGATGAACTTGAAATCAAATAATCTCTTTAAAATAAAGAGGATAAAATGGACAAAATAAAACCGCCGATAGAATATAAAAATATACCTGACAGCCCCGGCGTTTATCTGATGAAAAATCAGAGCGGGAAAATAATATATGTAGGGAAAGCTAAAAATCTTAAAAACAGAGTGTCCTCATATTTTAAAAATATAAATTCACATAATGTGAAAACACTGGAGCTTGTCAAAAATATTGCAGATATAGAATTTTTTATATGTAATACCGAAGTAGAGGCTCTTATTCTTGAAAATAATCTTATAAAAATGCATAGACCTAAGTATAATATTTTGTTGAAAGATGAAAAGACTTATCCATATATAAAATTTACAAAAGAAAGATTTCCAAGAATTGAAATAGTGAGAAGTACAAAAAAATTAAATGAAAAAGCCGATTATTTCGGACCGTATCCTACGGGGATATTTTTTGCAGTAAAGACCCTGCTGAGGATATTTCCTGTTAGGGACTGTCATAGAAGTATGGATAAATATACGAGTCCATGCCTGAAATTTTATATGAATACATGTACGGCACCATGTAAATATAAAGATATTGAAGAAGAATATAATGAAAACGTGGAAAATTTTAAAAATTTTCTGAAAGGTCAGAGAACAGAAATATTTGAAATACTTGAAAAAAGAATGAAAAAGTTCAGTGATAATATGGAGTTTGAAAGAGCCATTGCCGAAAGAAATAAAATTGAGGCACTCAAGAAATTGTTACAAACTCAAATTATAGAATACAGCAAAGAAATAGATGAAGATGTTTTTGTGTTTGAAGAAACAAATGACATTGTATTTTTATGTGTACTGAATATAAGAGAAGGAAAAGTCATAAATAAAAATCATATAAAAATTTCCCTTGAAAGAAGCCATGAGGATAATTTATTTGAAAGGCTCATAACATCTTATTATGAAAAAAGAAATATCCCTAAAAATATGATATGTGATGTAGAATATGAGAAAAATGAAAATCTAATAAAACAGTGGGCTGAAATTGAGAAAAGAAAAGATATTAAATTACATTTTCCAAAAATAAACAGTAGACGGAGACAACTGTTAGAAATGGGATATTTGAACTTGAAAGAAGAAGTTGAAAAACACTTCAGACAAAAAAAAGTTATTCAGGAGGGGTTGCAAAAATTGAAAATCGAGTTACAATTAAAAAGGCAGCCTTTGAGAATAGAATGTTTTGATATTTCAAATATTCAGGGAAAGGACGCTGTGGCTGCGATGACTGTGGCGATAAACGGAGAAGTTGAACCGAGAGAATACAGACATTTTAAAATAACAGTTAAAGATACTCCCGATGATTTTCTAATGATGAGAGAAGCTTTGACAAGAAGATATTCAAAATTATCACAGGAAGAATTTCCGGATTTGATACTTATAGACGGGGGAAAAGGTCAACTGGGAATAGCTGTAGACGTACTCGAAAGTTTAGGAAAAATAGAACATACAGACATTATAAGTATCGCTAAAAGAGAAGAAGAAATTTTTAAAAGCTATGAAAGTGAACCGTATATATTTGAAAAAACCGATGAAACTCTTAAAATCCTACAGAGATTAAGAGATGAAGCCCATAGATTTGGAATAACTCATCACAGAAAACTCAGAAGCAAAAGAAATATAAAAAGCGCATTGGATGATATAGTCGGAATAGGACCAAAAAGAAAAAAAGAATTAATAAAAAAATTTGGCACAATAGCGAATATAAGAAATGCCGAAATAGAGGAATTGATTGAAATAGTACCTGAAAAAATTGCAGTTTCCATAAAAGAAATGTTATAGATTATTGGAAAAACATTTTAAAAATGAAAGCTCAATTTTCTCTTTTAAAACAGTTCCGCATTAGTTAAGGAGGAAAACCTTGAAAAAGATATTATTAATTTTAATGATAAGTACAAGTATACTAAGTTTCGGTATATTTGATAAAATAAAATCGGAAATAAAGCTGAAAGAAGAAGAAACACCGAGATTTAAAGAAGTAAAAGTCATTATAAACGGAGAGGAGAAATCAAGAAAAGTAATTCCCGGAAGATATGAAATAAAACTGTTTGAAGTGAGCTATCCCACTGACATATTTGGGAAAAATAATTTTTATAATGAATTTAACAGAGTATTGGGAAAAATTGATAAAAACAAAAAATACTCCCTATTATTGGAAAAACGTTTTTATGATGATATGCAGAAAATAAAAACCGATGAAATGTCCGAAGAGGAAAAAGTACTGGAATTACCTGCTTCTTCCCTTGACGGATATAATATACAGGAGCTGACTCAGCTTTCGAAAGGTATGAATACAAGCCAGTATGCAGGGACAGATCAGGAATTTTTAAACAGACAGGTGTATGTACTTTACAGACTGCTGGATAGAAAAGGCTTTAATCCTGACAATGTGTATTCGGAACTGGATAAAGAATTTCTTGTTGCTGAATTGAAAGAAAAAAGGAAAGATATTGTAAAAAATTTTGAAACTTCCAAAATTGAATATTTTGTCAAAGAAAGTTATGACAACATAGATTTTAAAAAATTTCAGGATGATTCTGTCTATAAATTTGATAGAGACATCATAATTTCGGAAAAAATAGAAGATCAGGCTTTATTGCCTGAAATAAAGAATAATCTGTACTTGGTTAATTTTCCTCCTGATATAATTAAAGATTTGGAAAAAAATAAACTGAAATTAAAAAGAGAAATTTTATTACTTGAAAATAATCAATTTCACGGATATACTTATAATGAAAATAATACCGTTGTTTTTATTGGAGGCAAAAAAGCAAAATATTATTACAATGATTATAAAATAAATGTAGTGCTTAAAAAAATAAATATTTTGGAATTATTAAAGACAAATTCCAATTACTATGTATCTGATTTTTTTAATTAAAATAATTATTGATTAGAACATCGTTTAATCAGAATATCAATTTGAAATATTATTAATTCGAACATTAATATAGATGACATTGAAAAACAGTTTTAAAATTTAAGTAGGAGGAAATATGAGTGACTATATTTTAGAAATGAAGAACATAAGAAAAGAATTTTTAGGCGGGAAAATAGTCGCTAATGATGATATTACCCTGAAAATAAAAAAGGGTGAGATTCATGCCATTGTAGGAGAAAACGGAGCAGGGAAATCCACACTTATGAAAATACTAAACGGTCTTTATTCACCTACATCGGGAGAGATTTATTATAAAGGTAAAAAAACCGATATAACAAGTCCTTCTGTAGCCGCAAATTTAGGGATAGGAATGGTTTATCAACATTTCATGCTCGTGGAACCTTTGACTGTTGCGGAAAATATGGTACTGGGCTTTGAGCCTGTAAAAAATGGAGTGTTTTTTGATTTGAATACGGCGAGAAAACAGGTAATGGAAGTGTCCCAGAAATACAATCTGAATATCAATCCCAATGCCAAAGTATCAGAATTGTCTGTCGGAATACAACAAAGAATAGAAATATTAAAGATATTGTTCAAAGGAGCGGAGCTTCTTATATTTGATGAGCCAAGTGCAGTATTGACACCACAGGAAGTCATAGAGCTGTATGCTATAATGAGAAATCTTGTAAAAGAAGGAAAAACAATAATATTCATAACTCACAAATTACATGAAGTTCTTGAGTTATCGGATAATATAACTGTCATCAGAAAAGGGAAAGACGTAGGAAATCTGAAAACATCAGAAGCCACAAAAGAGAAAATAGCAAATATGATGGTAGGAAGAGTAGTTCTTTTTGAAGTGAAAAAACCTGATGTGAAATTGGGAGAAACAGCAGTAAAAGTAAACAATATGACAGTCAGAGGAGAAAACGGGATAGAAAAAGTGAAAGATGTTTCTTTTGAAATAAGAGAAGGAGAAGTTTTAGGAATTGCAGGAGTGGAAGGCAATGGGCAGACAGAACTGATAGAAGCCCTCGCAGGTCTTAGAATAGTCGAAAGCGGAGCATATTCCATTTTAGGAGAAAATCTTGAAAATAAAACTCCTAAGACAGTAAAAGAAAAAGGACTGTCACATATACCCGAAGATAGACATAAAAGAGCTACTATTGATGATTTTACCATAGAAGAAAATATGGCTTTGGGATTACAGGAAACCTACAAAAAAGGTCTGTTAATGGATTATTCGCAAATTGAAAAGAAAACAAAAGAAAATATGGAAAAATATGATATCAGACCTTTAGACGGAAAAATTAAATTTGGAGGGCTTTCAGGAGGAAATCAGCAGAAAGTAGTAGTAGCAAGGGAACTGGAAAAAGAAAACAAATTTATAATAGCGGCTCAGCCTACAAGAGGAGTGGACATAGGAGCTATTGAAATGATACATAACACAATCTTAAATGAAAAAACAAAGAAAAAAGCTATACTCCTCGTTTCTGCCGAACTTTCGGAAATAATGGCGTTGAGCGACAGAATAGCGGTTATGTATTCGGGAAAGATTGTCGGAATGCTTGACAGAAAAGACGCGACAATGGAAAAATTAGGTATATTAATGGCAGGAGGAAAATTAGATGACTAAGAAGTTAAAAGAATTCTTACCGTCAATAATAGCGGTTCTTATTGCTTTGACTATCGGTGGAATAATAATGATAACAAAAGGGGTAAATCCTATACTTGCTTATTCGGATATGGCAAAAGCGGCATTCTACAGAAGTTCGCCTAAAGCTCCTTTTATGGGAGGACTTGCAAAAACTTTGTTTACATCAACTCCCCTTATATTTTCGGCTCTTGCGGCAATGGTTGCCTTTAAAGCAGGATTGTTTAATATAGGAGCACAGGGACAAATGATAGCCGGAGGACTTGCGGCAACATTTTGGGCAGTAACATTTAGAAATTATTTTCTCGGTAATATGTTTGTTGTCTTAATCGTTGCAATAATCGCAGGATTTATATGGGCAGGAATAGCAGGTTATCTGAAATCGAAGTTTGGAGTAAATGAAGTAATCAGCACGATAATGCTGAATTATATAATGGTAGATTTTCAGAACTATTTGCTGAATGGAGTGTTGAAAGACCCGGCATCTCAAAATACTCAATCTGAAAAAGTTTTTGAAGGTGCGAGATTGCCTTTGATTTTTGCAAAAGTTACTAAACAGAATTTAAATCTCGGTTTTGTTATAGCAGTATTATTAGTTGTAGGAATTTATTTCTTTTTTAAGTATTTCAAAATGGGATATGAAATAAAAGCTGTGGGGCTTAGCGAAACTGTTGCAGAAAATGCAGGAATAAATCCTAAAAAAATGATGTTTATTGCAATGGGAATAGCCGGAATATGTGCAGGACTGGGAGGAGCGGAAAGAGTTTTAGGAGGTTCGGCACAGTATGCATATACTGAACTCATAATGGGGGATGCAGGATTTACAGGACTTGCAGTAGCATTACTGGGGAAAAATAATCCTTTCGGGATACTGATAGCGGCAATATTTTATGCGGCTCTTGATGTAGGGGGGCAGACACTACAGCTTAGATATCAGGTGGATAAGGAAATTGTCCTGATTATACAGGCTCTGATAATAATATTTGTAGCCTCTGAGAATTTATTTAAATTCTTTATTTCAAAGAGAAAGGAGAAATAAATGAGTATAGTATCCATTATAATATTTTTATTGAAACAGACATTAATCATAGCACCTCCTATTCTCATAACTGCTGTCGGAGCGTGTATATCGGAGCGTAGCGGTGTTGTAAACATCGGTCTTGAAGGGATAATGTTGAGCGGAGCGTTTGCGACAACGGTAGTAAACCTTGCGACAGGCAATCCGTACTTGGGAATCTTGGCAGGAGTAGCAGCCGGTGGTATTATTTCATTAATTCACGCAATAATAAGTATAAATCTGAAAGGCGATCAAATAATAAGCGGTGTCGCTATAAATCTGTTTGCAGTTGCAATGACGTCATTTCTCATAAAAGCAATGTATAGAGTTACAGGTAGTACCCCTACCGCTTCAAAACTGGCAGATAAACATATTGTAATTGCCATAATATATATACTTGCGATATTGACACATTTTCTGGTATTCAAGACAGTTTTGGGGCTGAGAATAAGAGCTGTCGGAGAACATCCTTTAGCTGCCGACACTGTCGGAATAAACGTTTATAAAATAAGATATATAAGTGTAATCCTGTCGGGAATGTTCGCAGGACTGGGAGGAGCGTATCTGACTTCTGTAATGTTGCCGGCATTTTCCAATAATATGTCCGCAGGAAGAGGATTTATGGCAATGGCGGCGATGATATTCGGTAAATGGAATCCTATAGGAGCTATCCTTGCGAGCTTGCTTTTCGCATTTGGACAGGCTTTTGCAGATTATGCGAAAACGATAAACTTGCCGATACCTCAACAGTTTCTTTCGATGATACCTTATATATTGACATTACTGGCATTGATAGGATTTGTAGGAAAAGCGAGAGCACCAAAAGCCTCCGGACAGCCTTATGAAAAATAACAGAAAAAATAAATAATAATTTATTTGAAAAATCTATTTGAAAAAAACAAAAAATAGGGTATAATTTGTTATATAAAGATACATAAAAAAACAGGAGGATTTAAAAATGAAAAGAATTGTAACAATTTTCAGCATTATGGCTGCATTGCTTTTATTTGTGGCTTGTGGAGGTTCAAAACCTGCTGAAGGTGAGCAAAAGAAAGATGATGGACAGCAGACGGCTCAAAAAGATACTGGTAAAAAAGTAGCTATCGTCTATTCTACCGGAGGAAAAGGAGACAAGTCTTTCAATGACGCTGCTTTCAGAGGACTGGAAAGGGCAAAGAAAGAATTGGGAATCGCATTTGACGAATATGAGCCAAAAGACCCCGCAACAGAAGCTAAAGATGCTTTAACAAAATTTGCAGAAACAGGAGAATACGATTTGATAATCAGCGTAGGATTTACAATGAAAGATTCATTATTGGCAGTTGCACAACAGTTTCCTGACCAGAAATTTGCTATAATCGATGAAAAAATTGAAAATGTTCCTAACGTGGCTTCATTGAGTTTTAAAGAACATGAAGGTTCTTTCCTTGTAGGAGCATTAGCTGCTATGATGAGTAAAACAGGAACTATAGGATTTGTAGGAGGAATGGAATCACCGCTAATCCAAAAATTTCAATCAGGATATATACAAGGTGCAAAATATGTAAATCCTAATATCAAAATATTATCAGTTTATATAGGCGGAAATAATGCATGGAATGACCCTGCATCCGCAAAAACAAAAACTGAAACTTTAATCCAGCAAAAAGCTGATGTAGTTTACCACGCAGCAGGAGCAAGCGGACAAGGTGTATTCCAAGCTACAAAGGAAAAAAATGTATACGCTATAGGAGTTGATTCAAATCAGGACGGAATAGCTCCGGGAACAATTCTGACATCAATGATGAAATATGTTGACAATGCAGTGTTTAATGAAATAAAAGATACTCTTGAAGGGAAATATCAGCCTATAATTCAAGAATTTGGAATAAAAGAAGACGGTGTAGGAACTACTGAATTTGAATTTACAAAAGATAAAATAGGTGAAGAAAATATCAAAAAATTAGAACAGATAAAACAAGATATTAAAGATGGAAAAATTGTAGTTAAACCTACTTTATAATTGAAAATCTTAAAAGTCTTGAACAGAAATGAAAGCAGGATTTAATATCCTGCTTTTATTTATAAAATAAGAGATATAAAATAAAAAGGAAATAGAAAGGAAATGTTGAATGAGAGTTGTAGATTTGATAGAGAAAAAAAGAGATAAAAAAGAACTTTCAAAAGAGGAGATTTCGTTTTTATTGAATGAATATTTAAAAGAAAATGTACCTGATTATCAGATGTCATCATTTCTTATGGCAACTTATTTTAATGATATGACTGCTGATGAACTTCTTGAATTTACAATGGTAATGAGAAATTCGGGAGATATAATAAAATTTGATGATGTTGATAAATTTTTAGTTGATAAGCACAGTACGGGAGGGGTAGGAGATAAAGTAACAGTTGTTTTAGCCCCAATTTTGGCAGCATTAGGTATGGGAACTACGAAATTATCAGGAAAAGGGCTGGGTCATACGGGAGGAACTATAGATAAGTTCGAAGCTATAAAAGGTTTTAAATTTTCCGGTACAAGAGATGAGCTGGTCTCGATAGCAAATAAGACAGGAATAGGACTTATGGGTTACAGCGATAAAATTGTTCCTCTTGATAAAAAACTTTATTCTTTAAGAGATGTTACAGGGACAGTGCCGAGTATTCCATTAATCGCAAGCAGTATTATGAGTAAAAAACTGGCTATTCAATCCGATGTAATAATACTTGATGTAAAAGTTGGAGACGGGGCTTTTATGAAAGATATCAGTCATGCAAAGGAACTGGCTGAAAGAATGATAGAAATAGGAAAAGGTGCGGGCAGACAAGTAAAAGTAGTATTAAGTAATATGGATGAACCTCTGGGATATTCTATAGGGAATGCCAATGAGATAATGGAAGCTGTGGAAACTCTCAAAGGAAATGGACCCGATGATTTAAAAGAAGTAGTCTATACTATAGCCTCTCTCGCATTAAAAGCTAAAGGAGAAATAAACGATTTATCCGAAGGTAGAAAGAAAATAGAAGAAGTGATAAATAATGGTTCCGCCCTCGAAAGATTGGCAGAATTTATAACTGAAAGCGGAGGAAATGGAAATCTGATAAATGATTACAGTTTACTTCCACAATCAAAATCAATAATGGAAGTATTTTCTCTAAAAGAAGGATATGTTTCAAAAATAAAAGCTGAAGAAATAGGAAAAGCAGCTATGATTATAGGTGCAGGTAGGGCGACAAAAGAAGATATAATCGACCATGCGGTAGGTATAAAGATACTCAAAAAAGTAGGAGATAAGGTCAGCAAAGATGAAAAAATAGCCGAAATATATTATAATGACAATAAAAATATAGAAAATTCTCAAAATATGATTTTAGATGCATACATAATTCAAAATGATATAATCGGCAAGCAAAAAGCAATATTGGAAATAATAGAGTAATCAGCTATACAAAAAATAATAAAAAATGCAGGGATGTTAAATTAAAATACTTGAAAATTTTTTTAAATGTGATATAATACAGAAGAAATATAATAAGAAGTGTTTTAATAATTTAACCTAAAAACCCCTGTGACGGCAGGGGTTTTTCAATATTCTTATTTCTTTTTATTTCTTCTTCTGAATGTATATAATTATAAAGTGGATCAGCAAATCAGAAATGATAGAAATAAAAATCTCCAATAAGAAGTGTCTCAATGTTTGACTTCCTTTCTACTCTGACACTTAGAGTGAAAGTCTACATTATTATAATATATTTTTAATTAAAAAAAATTATTATATTTTTTATTATAATAATATAATAATTTGAATAATCCAAAAGACATTCCCAAAATGATATATATTTGATAAAAATAAGATACAAAGTATAGAGAAAGCAATATATAAAATGATTAAAGAAAGGAATATAAAAATGGAAATAAATAAATACATTGACCATACTATTCTAAAAGCTGTTGCACAGAAAAAAGATATAAAAAAATTATGTGATGAGGCAAAGGAATACAATTTTTTCTCCGTATGTGTAAATGGAGCAAATGTAAAATATGCTTACGAGCAGGTGAAAAATTCTGATGTGAAAGTAGCAGCAGTCGTGGGTTTTCCTTTAGGAGCGATGTCCAAGGAAGCTAAAGTCTTTGAAGCGAAAAAAGCTATAGAAGACGGAGCTTCGGAAATAGATATGGTAATAAATATAGGTGCATTGAAAGACAAGGAATACGGCTATGTAGAACAGGAAATAAGAGAAATAAAAGAAGCAATAGGAGATAATGTATTAAAAGTAATAATTGAAACTTGTTATTTAACGGATGATGAGAAGAAAAAAGCGTGCGAACTGTCATTGAATGCAAAAGCGGATTTTGTTAAAACTTCCACAGGATTTGGAACAGGAGGAGCTACTTTTGAAGATGTGGAATTGATGAAATCAGTGGTTGGAAATAAAGCCGAAGTAAAAGCAAGTGGAGGAGTAAAAGATTTAAAAACAGCACAAAAATATATAGAATTAGGTGCAACAAGACTTGGAACAAGCTCGGGAATAGAAATAATAAAAGGTCTGAAAGTAGAAAAAGATAAATATTAATAGAAATATTAATATAAAGAAAGGAAAAATAAAATGAAAGATATAAGCAGAGTAACATTAATAGTTTTGGATAGTGTAGGAGCGGGAGAGTTGCCTGATGCGGCTGATTTTGATGATGTCGGTTCAAATACACTCGGGAATATGGCTAAAGCTGCGGGAGGGATGAATTTACCCAATATGCAGAAATTAGGATTAGGGAATATAACTGAAATTAAGGGAACTCCTCCGGTCGAAAAAGCCGAAGGAGCTTATGGAAAAGCAGTAGAAGTGTCTATTGGGAAAGATTCCACGACAGGACATTGGGAAATAGCCGGAGTACCGTTGGAAAGACCTTTTCCAAATTATTCAAACGGATTTTCCGACGAAGTAATAAAAGAATTTGAAGAAAAAACAGGAAGAAAAGTAATGCTGAATAAACCATTATCAGGAACTGTAGCGATAGATAAGTATGGAGAAGAGCAGATAAAAACGGGAAATTGGATAGTGTACGGCTCGGCAGACCCTGTATTTCAGATAGCTGCAAATGAGGAAATTATACCTTTGGAAGAATTGTACAGAGCTTGTGAAATCGCACTTGAAATTTGTAATAAAAAATCACCGGTAGCAAGGGTAATTGCCAGACCATATATAGGTAAAAAAGTAGGAGAATTTAAAAGAACGGCTAACAGACATGATTTCTCCATAGACCCTCCTAAAGAATCAATGCTTGAAAGAATAGAGAAAGCAGGTCTTGATGTGATTGGAATAGGGAAAACGAGTGATTTGTTCAATGGCAAGGGAATTACGGATAACAGAAAAGCAAATCAGGATAATCTGGACGGTATTAAAAAAACAATAGCAGCATTGAAAGAAAACACAAAAGGGCTGATTTTTACTAATCTTGTGGATTTTGATGCTGTATATGGGCATAGAAGAGATGTTCAGGGCTATGTAAATGCCTTAATAGAATTTGATAACTGGCTGCCTGAGATAGAAAAAAACTTGAGAGATGATGAAATTCTTATTGTTACGGCAGACCATGGAAATGACCCTACTTACAAGGGAACAGACCATACAAGGGAATATATACCTATACTTATTTATGGTAAAAAAATTAAAAAGAATGTAAACATAGGTGTAAGAAAAACTTTTGCGGATATTGCCGCTACTATTGAAGAAATTTTATTAGGAACGAAAAAAGAAGGAAGTTTTGCTAAGGAAATATTATAAAAGTGATATTATAATATATAAGAAATAAGATTTCTAAAAATAAGATTTCCGATATAATTCAGATTTAAAATAAGATATTAGAATTATCAAACAGTTTTTTACAGATAACTTGATATTAGTATTTAAAGATAGAATAATAATGGAGATAAAGTTTCCGACTTAGCAAAGGCTTTTTTATTCAGCAAAATAAGAAATAATAAAATAAAAGATAATAAAATAAGAAATAATGAATAAAAGAAAAATAAAATATTTATAAAAATAAAGTGAGGAAAAATCATCATGGGAAAAGACAGAGAACAATGGATGAAATGGGCTATGGAATTGCAAAGTCTGGCTCAAGCTGGATTGAATTATGCAAAAGATGTATTCGATATAGAAAGATATACAAGAATAAGGGAAATTTCAGCAGAAATTATGTCCAAAAAATCGGATATTTCTCTGGAAAAGGTAAAAAACCTCTTTTGTAATGAAATCGGCTATCAGACACCTAAAATGGACTGTCGTGCGGCAGTATTTAAAGATGATAAAATCCTTATGGTAAAGGAAAGAGACGGAAAATGGTCATTACCCGGTGGTTGGGTAGAAGTTGATTTGTCAATAGAGGAAAATACAGTAAAGGAAGTAAAAGAAGAAGCCGGAGTGAGTGTAAATGCTGAAAAAATTATCGCTGTTCAGGACGGAATAAAAAATAATTCAGGTTGCGGATTGGGGCAAGTTCCATACGGAATAATCAAAATCTTTGTTCTCTGTTCCATTATTGATGAAATGGAAGACAAGTTTATAAAAAATAATGAAACATCTGAAAGAAAATATTTTAAATTAAATAATTTACCCGAACTCTCTGAAATCAGAAATACTGAAAAACAGATAAAAATGTGCTTTGAAGCATATAAAGCAGAGGTTTGGGAAGCAATATTTGATTAATTGGGAGAGAAAATACGGATTATGAGAAGAAAAGACAGGGAAATAACCGATAAAGATAAAATAAAAGAAATTATTTCTGCTTGTGATTGTTGTAGATTAGGTTTTAATGATAATGGAAAAGTTTATATTGTTCCTCTAAATTTTGGATTTATTGAAAAAGACGGGGAGTATACTTTTTATTTTCATGGTGCAAAAACGGGAAGAAAACACGATATCATGAAAGTAAATAACTGTGTAGGTTTTGAACTTGATACAAATCATAGGGTATACGGAGAAGGAAATATCGCATGTACTTATACTTCCGCTTTTCAAAGTGTTATAGGATCAGGAAAAGTTTTTCCGGTAGAAGATTTAAATGAAAAAGTGCAGGGACTCTTTGAAATTATGAAACATAATACAGGAAAATCGGAATGGGAACTTAATCAGAAAATGGTAAATGCGGTACATGTATTTAAACTGAAAGTTGAAGAGCTTGCGTGCAAAGAGCATGAATAAAATAACAGATTTTGTAAATCTTTTAATAAAAAGTCAGAAATAAAGGAGGTTTCGGAATGATTTTACCGTTGGAAGAATATCAACTGAAAAATGGAATAACTTGCCAAATAAGAAATGCTTTGACGGAAGATGCTGAAAAACTTATGGAATACAGGAAAATTATAAGTAGTGAAACAAATTTTTTGAACAGATATCCTGAAGAAATAAGTTCTTCCATGGAAGAAGCTGAAAAGTTTATTAATGAATATAAGAAAAATGAAAAAATATTATTGCTGGTATTTGTAGATGAAGAAATTGCAGGAAGTATAAGTCTTAGAGCTGTTTCAGATTTGATAAAACTTAAGCATAGAGCAGATTTTGGAATATCGGTAAGGAAAAAATACTGGAATTTAGGAATAGGAAGCTTATTAATTTCCAGAATACTTCAAATAGCAAAAGATAAAGGCTATGAACAAGTCGAACTTAAAGCTTTTGAAAATAATGAAAATGCAATCAGACTATATAAGAAATTTGGTTTTGAAGAATGGGGAAAGGTTCGCAGGGCTTTTAAACTGAAAGATGGAAGTTATCATGATGAAATAATTATGGGAATTATGCTATAATAAAATAATAATAAATTAAATAATAAATTTTTTATTTTTGAAAGAAACAAGCAATAAAGTCGGTTGGAATAGATGTGTTAAAAGATATTAAATAAAAATCAGGAGGTAAAAAAATGGCAACACCGCACATAGGAGCAAAAAAAGGAGATATAGCTGAAACAATATTATTACCGGGAGATCCTTTGAGAGCAAAATACATTGCAGAAACATTTTTACAGGATATAGTACAGTATAATAATGTAAGAGGAATGTTAGGATTTACAGGGATTTACAAAGGAAAAAAAGTATCCGTTCAGGGAACAGGAATGGGAGTTCCTTCGATAGGAATTTATTCTCACGAATTAATAGCTGAATATGGATGTAAAAATCTAATAAGAGTAGGAACGGCAGGTTCTTTGCAGGAAAATGTAAAAATTAGGGATGTAGTTCTTGCAATGGCAGCTTCTACGGATTCAGCAATAAATAAATTGAGATTTAACGGTGCCGACTATGCACCGACTGCAAATGCAGAATTACTTTTTAAAGCTTATGAAGTCGGAAAGGCTAAAGGATTAAGCATGAAAGCGGGAAACATACTTACAAGTGATACTTTTTATGGAGATGAGCCTGAAGCTTGGAAAAAATGGGCAAAATTTGGAGTATTATGTGTAGAAATGGAAACGGCTCAGTTATATACAATGGCTGCCAAGTTTGGTGTAAATGCTCTGACAATACTCACAATAAGTGATTCATTAGTTACGGGAGAAGCTACTTCAGCAGAAGAAAGACAGCTCACATTTAATGATATGATAGAAGTTGCATTGGAAAGTGCATTAAATTTATAATACACATAATATTATGATGTAGACTAATAAACAGGAGATAAAAATGACAGAATTAAAAGGAAAAATAAAATTGACCGAAAAAGAAATATCGGATTATATTGATGAAGCTAATGATATACTAAAAAATGCTTATGTTCCTTATTCAAAATTTCCTGTGGCTGCATTGCTGATTGACGAACAGGGAAGAAAATTTAAAGGAGTGAATGTGGAAAATGCTTCTTACGGTTTGGGGATATGTGCAGAAAGAAATGTGATACCTACAGCGGTAACAGAAGGAATGAAAAAAATAAAGCTGCTTGTAGTAACAGGAGGGACACCTGAACCTATTAGTCCTTGTGGTGCATGTAGACAGGTGATTTCAGAATTTTCCGATAAAGATACGGTGATTATCCTTACAAATAAGGATAAAAAATATAAAATATGGTCAATAGATGAATTACTACCATATTCATTCGGTCCAAAAGATTTATAAAGAATGTTTTTTATAGAATAATTTAATAATAAAAATTATCTAAAAAATAAAAAAAAGAGGCTGTCTCATAAGATAAATAAAATTACTAAATCATAAATTTTATATATTTTATTATTTGTATAAAACCAATGAAAATAATGTGTTTTGATTTTTAAAAATATACAATATTTATATTAGTAAAATTATTTTTGGCTTATGAAACATCCTCTTTTATAATTTTATCTAAAATTTTTATTGTAAATTTTTGCATTCAAAACGGCTTTTTTAAAATATTGCCATATTTATTAAAAATACCGTTTATAAAAAATCAAATATAGTGTATAATAATAACATTACAAAAAAAGAAATAAAAGTTATAAAGAAAGAATAAAGAAAGAGGTGGACGAGATGTGGTTTACAAAATCACAGGAAGAAGTACTGAAAGAACTGAATACAGATCCTAAAACAGGTCTGACAACAGAAGAAGTAAATAACAGACTTGAAAAATACGGGCAGAATAAATTAAAAGGAAAGCCTAAAAAAAGTATTTTTCAGCTGTTTTTAGGTCAATTGCAGGATGTTCTTATCTATGTACTTATAGGGGCGGCAGTAATCAATATTGTAGCTCATGGACTGGAAGGGGTAACGGATGCGATAATTATTTTAGCTGTTGTATTTATAAATGCCGTTGTCGGAGTAGTTCAGGAGTCCAAAGCTGAAAAGGCACTCGAAGCATTACAGCAGATGACAACGCCCAAAAGTGCAGTCAGACGTAATGGAGAAATATTGGAAATAAACTCTGAAGATTTAGTACCCGGAGATATAATCATAATTGACGCAGGACGTTTTATTCCCGCAGATATAAGACTTATTGAAAGTGCAAATTTGCAGATAGAAGAATCAGCTTTGACGGGGGAGTCTGTTCCTGCCGAAAAAAATGCCGATTTCATTACGGAAGATACTAAAATATCTGTAGGAGATAAAGAAAATATGGCATTTATGTCTACAATGGCAACTTACGGAAGAGGAGAAGGCGTTGTTGTAGCCACGGGAATGGATACGGAAATAGGAAAAATAGCAAAAATACTTGATGAAGATGAAAACACACTGACACCTTTACAGATAAAACTTGATGAACTTGGAAAAACATTAGGATATATGGCAATAGGTATCTGTATATTCATATTTATAATAGGATTATTTCAAGGGAGAAACTGGATTGATATGCTGATGACTGCGATAAGTCTGGCAGTTGCAGCGATACCTGAAGGACTTGTAGCGATAGTTGCCATAGTCCTTTCTATGGGAGTAACAAGAATGTCCAAGATAAATGCCATTGTCAGAAAGCTCCCTGCTGTAGAAACATTAGGTGCAGTAAATATAATCTGTTCCGATAAGACAGGAACACTGACACAGAACAAAATGACAGTGGTAAAAATGTATACTCCCGGCAAGATAAAAGAAGTTTCGTCAGAAAGTGGAAATTTTGAAGCGGATAAAGATGAAAAAGAGCTGATAAAATCTTTTGTACTCTGCTCGGACGCTTCTATTGATAATGGACAAAGTATAGGAGACCCTACGGAAGTAGCTCTGATAGTTTTAGGTAATAAATTCAATCTCGAAAAGAATACATTGAATGCCGAATATAAAAGAGTAGGAGAAAATCCTTTTGACTCTGACAGAAAACTGATGTCCACACTAAATGAAGAAGAAAATGGATACAGAGTTCATACAAAAGGAGCGATTGATAATATTCTTACTAAAGCTGATAGAATATTTATGAACGGGCGGATTATCCCTCTAACTGAAAAAATGAAAGAGGAAATACTTAAAGTTGCCGAGGAAATGTCAAATGATGCTCTGAGAGTATTGGGAGTGGCATTTAAAGATACAGAAAAGATAATTCCGGCAGAAGAAATGGAAAAAAATCTTGTAGTAGTAGGAATTGTAGGAATGATAGATCCTCCAAGAATAGAAGTGAAAGATTCCATTTCTAAAGCTAAAAAAGCGGGGATAACCCCGATTATGATTACAGGAGACCATAAAAATACAGCGGTAGCCATTGCAAAAGAACTGGGTATTGCTACAGATATAAGTCAGAGTTTGACGGGAGCAGAGATAGACGCTATTTCTGATGAGCAGTTCGCACAGGATATTAATAAATACAGAGTATTTGCAAGAGTTTCTCCTGAACATAAAGTAAAAATTGTAAAAGCATTCAAAGATAAGGGAAATATAGTATCAATGACAGGAGACGGAGTAAATGACGCACCGTCGCTGAAATTTGCCGACATAGGTGTGGCTATGGGGATAACGGGAACTGATGTTTCCAAAGGTGCGAGCGATATGATACTGACAGATGATAATTTTACCACTATCGTTCATGCTATAGAAGAAGGAAGAAACATATATAACAATATAAAGAAAACGATAATGTTTCTTTTGTCATGTAATCTGGGAGAAGTAATATGTGTATTTATAGCAACTCTGTTTAATTGGCCACTACCTTTAGTAGCAATACAATTGTTATGGATAAACCTTGTAACGGATACGTTGCCTGCAATCTCATTGGGAATAGACCCGGGAGATAAGGACGTAATGAAAAGAAAGCCGAGAAATCCTAAAGAAAGTTTCTTTTCAGAGGGTGCAGGATATAGAGCCGCAATAGCGGGAATACTCATAGGGATTTTGACTTTGGCGGCATTTTACATAGGAGTTAGTGAACACGGTTTTGGAATAAATGAACTGATTAATAACGAAAGCAAAGAAGCTATAAAAGTTCTGACATACGGTAGAACAATGGCATTTATAGTATTGACCATATCTCAGCTGTTTTATTCTTTGACTATGAGAAACAGTAAAAAAACTATATTTGAAGTAGGTTTCTTTAAAAATAAGTTTCTGATTTTATCTATAATAGTCGGAATAGTCTTACAAGTGGGGTTAATATCAATACCTTCCATTGCTCGAATATTTAAAGTTACTCAGTTATCATTTGCAGATTGGGATATAGTATTCATATTTGCATTAATTCCGTTTTTAGTAAATGAAGTTATAAAAATCATCTCAAGAAAAATGAAAAAATAAGTTTTGAATAAATTTGGAGTAAAATTTAAAAAAAGAGAAAAATATAGTAAATACAGAATTTCTAACTATAATTATTTTTAAAAAATCAAAATTTTAAATATAAATTTGATAAATAAAAAATTTATTTTTAATTAAAAATTCAAATAAAACAAGATTTTTACTTGACAAATTCAAAAAAAAGGTTAAAATACTGGTATAAAGTTGTATTTATATGTTCATAAATAACAACTTAAAATATTTAGGAGGAAATAAAATGTCAAAAAAAGAATTTGTTGAAGCTTATGCAAAAGCAACAGGAGAAACTAAAAAAAGAGCTGAAGAATTAGTAAATGAGTTTTTAGGAACTGTTGAAAAATCTTTATCTAAAGGAGAAACTGTTCAATTCGTTGGATGGGGAACATTCGGAGTACAAAAAAGAGCTGCAAGAAAAGGAAGAAATCCTCAGACAGGGAAAGAAATCAAAATAGCAGCTAAAAAAGTAGTTAAATTTAAAGTTGGTAAAAAATTAGCTGACAAAGTTGCAAAAGGAAAATAATAATTTAAAAAAGAATATATTTCAGAAAATTTGACAATATTTGACAATAAAGATTGAAAAATTTTTAGAAACATATTCTTATAAGAGACGTCTATGTACGTCTCTTTTTTTATAAATAATTTTTTAAAGTATTGATATTTTTTTTATTATATAGTAGAATAACCCGAATAAAATAATAATTGAATATTTAAGGAGGAAAAATGGAGTTTTACAGTCAAAGTTATCTTGAAAACAGTAGACTTATTACAGACAAATTATTGGTTGCAGTATTGTTTGCGATAGTCATATTTCTCGTCTTTATACTGACACGTTGGTTCAAAGGGAGTATAACTGTAAAAGAAAAACAGTTAAGCTTACTTGCTCTAATATTGGTAATACTTTTCGGATTGTTAAAAATGAGCGAATTTCAGGATAAAAACAATCAGGAGAAAATCTATAAAAATACTGCAAGTGTAATCAGAGGACTTTCTGAAAAATTTAATGTATCGGAAAATGAAATATATGTCAATACAAAAGAAATAACAGAACATACCGTATATAAGATTAAAGATAAGTTTTATCAGATACATTGGGTAGATAACAGTATACTTGTGGAAGAGATGGCAGTACCATATGTGGATGATATTAAGATACTTGATAAATAAGATATACAAAAAATTGAAAATTAAAAAACGAAAATGGATTTCAAAATATATTGAAAATTGGGTATATAATAAAAACCCATGATGAAAGGAGTAAAAAATGTCATTTATAATATCTATAGCAATAAAATTGACAATAGGATTTACAGCATTAGTCCTATTTATGAATCTTAACGGTAAAGGTCAACTGGCTCCCCTATCTACAGGCGACCAGATAGGGAACTATGTTTTAGGAGGAATTATAGGAGGAGTTATTTATAATCCTGCTATTACAATAGTACAGTTTTTAATAGTATTATTAATATGGGGAGTACTTATGACAGCCATAAATTTCCTGAAAACAACGAGTACGGGAGTAAAAAATATAATTGACGGTCAGGTAATATCCCTTGTAAAAAACGGTCAGATTATAACAGAAAATTTTACAAAAGCAAGTATGACTGTGGCTGATTTTTATACAAAAGTAAGAATGAAAGGCGTGTATAAAGTTTCAGATATTGAGGGTGCATTTCTTGAATCTAATGGACAGATAACTGTAATTAAAAAAGAGGATGAATATGGATTAGTAGTTATAGCCGAAGGAAAAGTACAGGAAAATAATTTGTTACATTCAGGAAAAAATTTGGAATGGGTTATGGAAAAACTTGGAAAAAAAGGAATAAAAAATATAGAAGGTGTATTTCTTGCAGAAATCTCCAATGATGATTTGTTCATCGTACATAAATAAAAAATTATTACGAATAAACAGAGAATAAATAATAAATTAGGAATTAAATGATAAAAAAATAATATGTAAAGAAATAATGAAATAATATAAAAAATAGATAATATAAATAAAATATATGAATATAAAAAAGCCAAGAAATAGTTTTTAGTTATAAAAAAATATGTTATAATAAAAAACAAAAAAATTTTAGGAGGATGATTCAGATGAAAAAAATTATGAGAGGTGTACTGTTATTCGGTATGTTAGGAGGCACGTTGGTGTCATGTGGAAATAAGGGAAATGAAAAAGAAAAAGTTGAAGAAACTCAGAAAAACGAGAAAGTTTATAAAATTGGAGTATCCCAGATAGTAGACCACCCGGCACTAAACAAATCAAAACAGGGATTTAAGGATGCATTGGCAAAAGCCGGAATTAAGGCAGATTTTGATGATAAAATAGCAAATGGTGAAATACCTACACAAACAATAATAATGCAGCAGTTTAATGCTGACAATAAAGATTTGGTGTATGCAATAACTACACCGACATCACAAGCGGCAAAGAACCAGATAAAAAATATTCCAATAGTTATAGCAGGGGTTACAGACCCTAAGAGTGCAGGGTTAATCGGCATACCCAATTTGACAGGTACGAGCGGAGCTGCTCCGATTAATGAAAATCTTGAGTTGATGAGACAATTATTTCCGAAAGCTAAGAAAATAGGTATAATTTATAATTCATCTGAACAAAATTCGGTTTTCGAATTGAATAATTTGAAAAAATTAGCTCCTGAAAAAGGATTTGAAGTGATAGATAAAGCAATAACAAGCGGTACGGAACTTGTTACTGCTGCAAATATACTTTCAAAGCAGGTCGATATCTATTATGCAATACAGGATAATACAGTTTCTTCGTATTTTTTGACATTACTTGATGTTATGAACCTTGCTAAAGTACCTATATTTGGTACAAACGATGTCTATTCGGACAGAGGAGGCTTTGTTTCACAGGGGACTACCGACTATGATATAGGCTACAGAGCAGGTGAGATAGCTGTGGAAATATTGAGAAACGGGAAAAAGCCTTCGGATATTCCTATTGAAACAGTAACAAATCTGAGAATAGAAATAAACAAAAAAAATATGGAAGAATTAGGAATAAAAGTTCCTGATGAAATATTAAAACAAGCTACATTTACTGAAGACAAGAAAAAGTAATAAATAATATCTTTACTTATTCCTGAAAAATAAAAGGAATTTGTAAAGATATTTTAATTATCTGTAAAAAATTTTCTGTTTTTACTCAAAGTATGCTATAATAATAATCACGAAATAAATAAAGGAGATAAAATGAGCAGCAAAATTAAAAATATAGCGATTATAGCCCATGTCGACCATGGGAAAACGACACTTGTCGACGCTTTACTGAAACAGTCAGGTACATTTGGGGAACACGAAAAAATAGATGAAAGAGTAATGGACAGTGATGACTTGGAGAGGGAAAGGGGGATTACAATATTTTCTAAAAATGCGTCCATTCATTACGGGGGATACAAGATAAATATAGTGGATACACCGGGGCATGCGGACTTTGGAGGGGAAGTTCAAAGAATACTGAAAATGGTGGATTCCGTATTATTACTTGTGGATGCTTTTGAAGGAGTAATGCCTCAGACAAAATATGTATTAAAACAGGCTCTTGAACATGGATTAAGACCTATAGTAGTAATAAATAAAATAGACAGACCGAACTCGGACCCTGACGGAGTTGTGGACTCGGTGTTTGATTTGTTTGTAGATTTAGGAGCCAATGATTTACAGCTGGATTTTCCTGTAGTGTATGCTTCTGCGAAAAACGGATTTGCAAAAATAGATATCGATGATGAGGACAGGGATATGAAACCTCTGTATGAAATGATACTGAAACACGTCGAAGACCCTGACGGAGATGAAAATGAGCCTCTGCAAATGCTTATTACTAATACTGAATATGATGAATATGTGGGGAAATTAGGAACAGGGAGAATTTATAACGGTAAAATAAAGAAAAATCAGGATGTTGTTTTGATAAAAAGAGACGGAGAACTTGTAAATGGTAAAGTTTCAAGAATTTATGGGTATGACGGATTAAAAAAAATTGAAATGGATGAAGCTGTTGCAGGAGATATAGTAACTATCGGAGGAATAGAAAAAATAGACATAGGAGAAACTGTCGCGGATAAAGAAACTCCAAGGGCGTTACCGTTGATAGATATAGATGAACCTACATTAGCGATGACTTTTTTAGTAAACGATTCTCCTTTTGCAGGAAAAGACGGGAAATACGTAACGTCGAGAAATCTTCTCGAAAGACTGACTAAGGAAGTAAATCATAATGTGAGTATGCGTCTGGAAATGACCGACTCTCCTGACGCATTTACAGTGAAAGGAAGAGGGGAGCTTCAATTGTCCATATTGCTCGAAAATATGAGACGTGAGGGATATGAAGTGGCAGTATCAAAACCTGAAGTAATCTATAAAGAAGAAAATGGCGTAAAAATGGAACCGATAGAGCTTGCTATAATCGATGTTGCTGATGAATTTGTCGGGGTAGTTATAGAAAAAATAGGTTTGCGAAAAGGTGAAATGCTGAATATGGCACAAGGAAGCGACGGTTATACAAGACTGGAGTTCAAAGTACCGTCGAGAGGACTTATAGGATTTAGAAATGAGTTTCTGACCGAAACAAGAGGTACAGGGATATTAAATCACTCATTCTTTGAATATGAACCGTATAAGGGAGATATTACAGGCAGAAGAAAAGGTGTACTTGTAGCTCTCGAAGCAGGAACAAGTATCGGATATTCACTAAACAATCTACAGCCGAGAGGAATACTGTTTATAGGACCGGGAGTCGAAGTATATGAAGGGATGATAGTCGGAGAACATTCAAGGGAAAATGACCTTGTAGTAAATGTATGTAAAGGAAAAAAACTCACAAATATGAGAGCCGCCGGAAGTGATGATGCATTGAAATTGGCTCCTCCTAAAGAATTTACATTGGAACTCGCTTTGGAATATATCGCCGATGATGAATTAGTAGAAATAACGCCTAATAATATAAGATTAAGAAAAAAATATTTGAGCGGACTTGAGAGAAGAAAATACGAAAATTCAAAAAATTGATAATTTATATAAAATATAAAAATAAAATAATTCTATTGTTAATAATTTTTTTATAATAAAATTTGAATATGAAGTTGAAAATTATAAAACAGTTTAATGAAATATTTAAGTATGGTAGTGATTTTATAAAAAATTTAGTAACTGAAAAGCTTGAAGAAATAGAAGAAGATGAAAAAATAACTGAAAAAGAAGAAAAAAAATATTAAAGTCTGAAAAAAGTATAAAAAGAGGCTGTAATAAATCACGAAAATTAAAATATTATATTTTTTAGAAGAACTTGAAATATATGTTATATAGAACAAATTAAAAAAAATCGTTTTTCAAATAAAAAAAGATTGGAAATACTCCAATCTTTTTTATCTTAAATAAAATACAATTTGAGATTAAATATAAAACTATATTTCTTTGCTAAAATCATGTTTAATCAGCTCTATGAGATTAAAATTTCCGTTCTCATATTCATATTTGAAGATAGAGCAGTTAGGAATACCACTAAAAGGGAAATCAGGGGCATATTTAAGCATAAAGGCATAGCATGCAGCACCATGGCTGACAGCAAGAACTTTTTTATGACTTTCTCTTTCCATTATATCTATGAGAGCTTTAGTCATTCTTTCGGATACCTGTTTTTCAGATTCTCCTTTAAATTTCACGAAAAAATCTCCAAAACTTCTTTCATTTAGTTTGTGAGGAGGATTTAAATCTTCACTTTCGCCTTCAAATACACCGAAATTCCATTCCTTAATTCCTTTCAACCTTTCATAAGGCATTTTATAATCCGTTACTATTTCGAGAGTATCACTTGCTCTTTCCTGAGTAGATGAGTAGGCATGGTCAAAAATGATGTTATTTTCCTTGAAATATAGACCTGCAATTTTAGCCTGTCTTTTTCCCTCATCAGTCAGAGGTGAATCGCATGCACCTTGGATTTTTTTTCTTAAATTGAATAATGTCTGTCCATGTCTCATTAAATAAAGTGTCTTTTTCATTTTTTTCTCCTTGAGATATGATATTCATATATTTCTATTTTATCTATTATACTATAAAAATTATAAAAAGAAAACTACGGCTTGCAAATATATTAAAAATGTACATCTGTATAAATATTGATTTTTAAAGGTTTTAATGGTACAATACTTAATAATATAAAAAATAGAAAAATTGAAAAATGTAATATCAAGGAGGCTTAAATGCTAAAAAAAATAATAACAGTTTTAATATTTGTGATAGGAGTGATTTCATTCCCGTTTGATAGTAAAGAATTTAACTCACCTCAGGCAGTAATTTATAATACTAATAAAAAAATGCCTGCAAATTTCAGATTTGAAATGAACGGTGATAACTGGGAAGATACAAATTATATAATTCATGTACTTAAAGACGGAGATAAATACAAAGTTGCATACAGCTATCTGAAAGCAGTTTCTCCAAGTTATTATGATAAAGACGGTTATCCTAAACTTGAAAATATAACAAAAGAATTTGACAAAGTATTTTTCACTTATTTTTCCGCTCAACCGGGAAGCTATGAAAAAGAGGGGGAAAAATATGAAAGAATGGTATACGAGTCATTGACTGCAAAGCAGCTGGAAGAATTTTTGAAAGAAAGAAATGCGAAAAAAGTTGATGATAATATTCAAAAAAGAATAAAAGAACATCTTTTATGGCTGGATAAATCAGCAAATTAAAAGTTATGCTTAGAAAATACATTAGTAAAAGACATATAAAGATATATTAGGCTAAAAGGAGATTCATATAATGAAAAAAAATTATATCATTTTAACGGCATCATTATTTTTGATGTCCATAAACTCCTATGGACAGGATATATTTGCCAATTATAGGGTACATTTTGATAAGATTTATCTTACAAATTATGTTCAGACAGAAAATGATAATCTGAAAATCAAGAGAGTAGGAGATTTGACATACGAAATAACAAGTTCAGGAAATTTTAAAATTCATGACGAGGGCGGGAGAATGCTTGATATAAATCTGAAAAATGGAACTCTTGACGGGCAATATAACGAATATTACAGTAATGGAAGTATGTTTACATCAGGTAAATATAACAATGGTAAAAAAGAAGGATTGTGGAAAATCTACACTGAAAGCGGATTGTTATGGAAAAGTTATGAATTTAAAAACGATGAACTGAACGGGCAATATATTTCTTATTACGCGAGTGCAGGAACAAAAGAAATTGTTGGAAACTATAAGAATAACAAGCTTGACGGTTCATGGAACGAATATTATTCCAACGGAAACAGAAGAAAAAGCGGAGAATATATAAATGGTGAAAAAACAGGAGTTTTCACTGAATGGTTTTCAAATGGAGTAAAAAAGTCTGTCATAAACTATACGAATGATGAAGTGAACGGTAAAATGACAGTCTATTATGAAAATGGAACACCTTTTTATGAAGCCGATATAAATGGAAGAGAGGGCAATGTAAAAGGATATAATCAAAATGGAACTGTCAGCTTTGAAGGAAAAATAGAAGAAAACAGAAGAAAAGGCACATGGAACTTTTATGACGGTGCGGGAAATATTTTAAATAAAGTAAATTATTAAAATCATTGAGATTAATTTTCTTTTATTATATTTTCTCTTTTTCTCTAAATTCTCTAAATTATATAAAAAAATTTGAAGTAAAGTATGTAAGTAATATAAATACAAAAATATTATAAAAAGCGGAAGTGGAGGGAATATGTCCTTTTCGGCAACATTAAAAAGGGAAATTTTTAATAAAGAAATTGAAAATCAGGAAGAGATTTATGCCGAACTTTTCGGAATTTTTATTTCTAAAAATACAATAACTGAAAAGGGAATAAATTTCACCACTGAAAATGTATCATTGGCAAAAAGAGTATATTCAAATTTAAAGTCTGTAATAAATACTGATATTTTTCTAAAATATTCTATCAGTAATAAACTGGGAGCTCATAAAGTATATGAAATCAGGGTTGCTGTTACAAAAAAAAATAAACTTGAATACAATGAACTCTTGAAAAAACTGTTTTCATATAAAAATTTTTCAGAAGAAAAAACGGAATATCAGCTTGCAGGAATAATAAGGGGATTTTTTATAAGCTGCGGCTATATAAAGTCTCCCGAAAAAGGCTATGCTCTTGATTTTTTCATAGATACGGAAGATTCGGCTACTTTTCTTTATTATTTGTTCAAACAAATGGGAAAAAAAGTTTTCCAGACCGATAAAAAGATGAAAAGCCTTGTTTATCTTAGAAATTCTGAAGATATATTGGATATCATTTTTCTTATCGGCGGGATTACATCATTTTTTGAATTTGAAGAAGTAACTATCAATAAAGAAATAAGAAATAAAATAAACAGAAATATGAACTGGGAAATTGCCAATGAAGCAAAAAAATTATCAACTTCAGAAAAACAGATAAAAATGATAAAATATATTGATAGTGAAATGGGATTGTCGGAACTGTCGGACATTTTAAGAGAAACTGCCAAAGCGAGGCTGGAGAATGAAGAAATGTCGCTCCAAGAGCTGGCTGATTTAATGGAAGTTTCCAAATCGGGAATAAGGAACAGATTTCGCAGACTTGAACAGATTTATACAGGCTTGAAAGAAAAAAGCTAAAAATGAGGAAAAAGGTGAAAAAATGAAATTTTTATCTTTAATATATGGTTTTGCAGTTTTTATTAGAAATAAACTGTATGACTGGAAAATACTGAAAATAAGAGAAGTAGAAAATGTAGAAATCATCTGCATTGGAAATATAGTTGCGGGAGGTTCGGGGAAAACACCAGCAGTTCAGTATTTTGTAAAAAAGTATTTAGACGAAGGAAAAAAAGTCGGAGTTTTAAGTAGAGGATATAAAGGAAAAAGAAATAAAGAACCTATGCTTGTTACAGACGGTAAAGAAATATTTGCCACTCCTTTAGAATCAGGAGATGAAGCATATCTTCATGCATTAAACCTTAAAGTTCCGGTAGTAGTTTCTAAAAACAGATATGAAGGGGCAGTTTATTTAAGAGATAATTGTAAAGTCGATATTATTGTAATGGATGACGGTTTTCAGCACAGAAAGCTGAAAAAGGACAGGAACATTATATTGATAGATGCTACAAATCCTTTTGGCGGAGATGAATATTTGCCAAAAGGTCGGTTACGTGAATCGATAAGCAGCCTTAAAAGAGCGGATGAAATTATAATTACTAAGAGCAATTATGTAAAAGAGGACATCATAAGTTTCATAATAAATAAAATAAAAAAATATGAAAAACCTGTTTCCGTTGCGACATTCAAGGAAGGATATTTTTATAATCTTGAAAAGAAAAATTTTCCTTTGAATGAAATAAAAGATAAAAAAGTGATGATATTTTCTTCCATTGCAAATCCTAAGATTTTTTACAATACTGTAAAAAAACTGAAACCGAATAAGATTGACGAAATAAAATTTGTTGACCACCATTTTTACAGTAATGAAGAGATAGAAGAAATATGTACCGAAAGTAAAAAATATGATTATATAATAACTACTGAAAAAGACATAGTGAAAATAAATAAAAATATAGAAAATTTACTCATTCTGAAAATGGAGTTTGAAATAATTTAGAAAAAGTAGTAAAATTATTAATTAAGAAGAAAACTTGGAAGGAGATACACTGTTGGAAAAAAGTAAAAATCAAAATCCTATATTCTCTGGTATTAAAACATTTTCAGAATTTATAGAAACATATGGAAATCATTTTGAGAAAAGAAAATATTTTACAATAGATGAAAAGTTTGAAATAATTAAAAAAGAGCCGTCTTTTATTCAGGAAATGGCTTATATATTTTTTCAGACAGAGAACAGCTCAATAAAAAATCAAATAGAAAGTCGGATAAAGGAAGAGTTTTTTCATACTTATAAGGAAAAAGATAAAAAAATAGAAAGAATGTCAAAGTTTGAAAAAGAAAAATTGAAAGAAAGTTTTAGACGGTCTATAGTTAATAAAGATACAATACATTCGATAAAATTGGGAAATGAATTGTTTCATAGGGACAGAAAAGTTTTTTTTGAAATAATGTATAAATTTTCTTTAATATCATCAGACAGTAATAAACTGGTAAAAACGTTTTTTGCCGAAATAATGCTTGATATTGACGGTACTTTTAATGAAATCAGAAAATATACGGATGAAATTATAAAAAACATAATAAATTATTTCGTCAAATCGGAAAGTGAATTTATAGATTATTCCTGTAAAAATAGTATTGAATATTTTGTCCGAAATAAAACTGATTTGCTTTATAAAAAAATTTATATGAAAAAATACAGTGAAATTATTGAAAAATATAATATTAATAATATACCTGAAATAAAATTTCAAATGGATAAAGCAAAGACAGAGAGTAAAACAGGAAATAGTGCAGTCGTCAAAAAAAATACCAATACAAACAGTAAAACAAGCAATGAAATAGATAATGAAGAATATAAAAAATTATCCGAAAGCAAAAAAATATTATATAATTATTTAGAAAACGAATAGATTTATTAGATAGATAAATTTAAATATAAATAGATTTAAAAATAAAAACTAAAAAGAAAAGGAGAGAAATTATGCTTGAGATGAGATATATAAGGGAAAATGCTGAAAAAGTGAGAGAATATCTGAAAAATAGAAAAAGCGATTTTGATTTGGACGGATTGTTGAAGCTTGATGAAGAGAGAAGAAACATATTACAAAAAGTCGAATTGCTAAAAAAAGAAAGAAATGAGTCCAGTACATTAATAGGAAAATACAAAAAAGAAGGTAAAGATACAGCGGAATTAATGGACAGAATGCAAAGGGTCAGCGGAGAAATAAAGGAACTTGATAAAGAACTGGCGGAAATAGATGAAAAACAGGTAAAATTTACTTATACCATTCCTAATAAATTACACGATACAACTCCTGTGGGAGAAAGTGAAGATGACAATGTGGAAATAAGAAAATGGGGAGAACCGAGAAAATTTGATTTTACTCCTAAGTCGCATGATGAATTAGGTGTGAATTTGGGTATTCTTGATTTTGAAAGAGGTTCAAAATTGGCAGGGTCAAGATTTACAGTGTATAAAAGACAGGCAGCAAGACTTGAAAGAGCATTGATAAATTTTATGCTCGATACTCACACATCTGAACATGGGTTTGAAGAGATACTCACACCACAAATGGCGAAACGGGAAATAATGACAGGAACAGGACAATTACCAAAGTTTGAAGATGATATGTACAAAATAGAGGGAGAAGAATTATTTCTAATACCTACTGCGGAAGTTACCCTGACAAATCTTCATAATGGAGAAATTCTTGATGAAGAAGAGCTTCCTAAATATTACTGCGGATTTACTGCCTGCTATAGAAAAGAAGCAGGTTCGGGAGGTAAAGACCTGAAAGGGATTATAAGACAACATCAGTTTAACAAAGTGGAAATGGTAAAAATAGTACATCCTGATACTTCTTATGACGAGTTGGAAAAAATGGTTTCAAATGCCGAAAAAATATTACAAAAATTAGAACTGCCATACAGAGTCATCGCACTGTGCAGTGGAGATATAGGGTTTAGTGCTGCAAAAACTTATGATATAGAAGTATGGGTGCCAAGTCAGGATAAATACAGGGAAATTTCATCATGCTCAAATACTGAAGATTTTCAAGCAAGACGGGCAATGATTAAATATAGAGCCAAAGAAAATGGGAAAAGTTATTTTGTTCATACATTAAACGGTTCAGGATTAGCTGTAGGAAGGACATTACTTGCGATAATGGAAAATTACCAGCAGGAAGACGGAAGCATAAAAGTACCCGAAGTCTTGGTTCCTTATATGGGAGGATTGACTGTTATAAAGTAATATCCATAAGCTATGGATAGGAGATAAAATGAAGAAATTTTTTAGAAGATTATTTTTTCTTATAATTTTAGGATGTGGAGCAGTTTATCTTGAATTTTCAGGATATCTGTATCACAATGACATCTTTGCCATGTTATATAAAATACAGGGCATTGACATATCACATCATCAGGAAAAAATAAATTGGAAAAAAGTAAGTAAAAAATATAAGTTTGTAATAATGAAAGCGACTGAAGGAAAAGATTTCCTTGATACGGATTTTTTTTATAACTGGAATAATGCAAGATTAAACGGTTTTACTGTGGGAGCGTATCATTTCTTTTCAATGCTTAGCAGTGGAAATGCACAGGCTGATTATTATATAAGCAAAGTACCTGATTATGACAAAGCTCTGCCGCCAATGATAGATTTGGAAATACCTACCAAATATCCTAAGGAAATAGTATTAAAAGAGTTGAAGGATATGATAGAAAAACTCGAAAATCACTACAAGAAAAGGGTAATAATATACGTAACTTACTATACTTATAAAGCTTATGTCAAAGGAGAATTTCCTGAAAATAAAGTTTGGATAAGAGATATAAAATTTGTGCCTGAAATTGCCGAAAAGGACAGATGGGTAATATGGCAGTTTTCAAACAGAGGAAGAGTAGAAGGGATACCGGGATTTACAGACAAAAATGTATTAAAAGGTGATTCGGTCGAACAGCTCATAGAAGAAAGCAGGATAAAATAAGGCTTTTAGAAAAAATTTGATTTTACATTGATTTTTTTGAAAAAATTTGATAATATGTAATAAATAATGGTATTAAACTATTTAATAAATATTTAGGAGGCTAAAATGAAATATCATTTTAAAGATTTAGGATTAAGCAACACAAAAGAAATGTTTGCAAAAGCAAATAAAGAAGGATATTCAGTACCTGCTTTTAACTTTAACAATATGGAACAGTTACAGGCAATTATTGAAGCATGTGTTGAAATGGGGTCGCCGGTAATACTTCAAGTATCTACAGGGGCGAGAGATTATATCGGGAAAGAAATGTTACCTTGGTTGGCTAAAGCTGCAACAGCTTATGTCAAAGCTTCCGGTTCAGATATACCTGTAGCATTGCATTTGGACCATGGACCAAGTTTTGATGTAGCTAAGGATTGTATAGAATATGGATTTTCTTCAGTAATGTACGACGGTTCTCATCATCCATATGATGAAAATGTTGCGGAATCAAGAAAAGTTGCTGATTTTGCTCATCAGCATGATGTTACGGTTGAAGCTGAATTAGGAGTTTTAGCAGGGATTGAAGATGATGTAAAATCTGATACACACATTTATACTCAGCCTGATGAAGTTGAAGATTTTGTATCTAAAACAGGAGTTGATTCATTAGCGATAGCTATAGGAACTTCTCATGGAGCACATAAATTTAAACCGGGAGATGACCCTAAATTGAGATTAGATATTTTAGCTGAAATTGAAAAAAGAATACCGGGCTTCCCTATAGTGTTACACGGTTCTTCAGGAGTACCTCAACAGTTTGTTAAAATGATTACTCAATATGGAGGACAGTTGGCGGATGCAATCGGTATACCTGATGAAGAATTAAGAAAAGCTTCTAAATCTGCCGTAGCTAAAATAAACGTTGATACTGACGGAAGATTGGCTTTTACAGCGGGTATCAGAGAAGTATTTGCAACTAAACCGGGAGAATTTGACCCGAGAAAATATTTAGGGCCTGCAAAAAATTATATGAAAAATTACTACAAAGAAAAAATTAAAGATGTATTCGGAGCTGAAGGAGCTTACAAAAAAGGAACTGAAAGAAAATAATAAAAAAATAATACAATAAAAATTCAATCAAATAAAATTGAAATATAAAAAAATTAAAAAAATAGGAAAACCGTGATTTAAGCGGTTTTCCTAAAAAATAAATTTAAACAAAATACTGTAAAATCACAAAATAAGGTGAAAATTTTTTTTTTCATCTTTTTTATTTGAAAGTCTAAATTATTCATACGAGTTGTAATTCTCTTAAAAACAGTGTTTATTAAAAAGTTTATAGTCTTAAAAATCAGATAATAATTAAAAATAGAAAATAATATAAAATTTAAATACAGGAGGAAAAATGAGAGTAAAAATCGACAGGACAAAATATATTTTTGTTACAGGCGGAGTTGTTTCTTCATTAGGGAAAGGGATTGTGGCATCTTCATTAGGCAGACTGCTCAAAGAAAGAGGTTATAAAGTAACTATACAGAAATTTGACCCGTATATAAATGTTGACCCGGGAACAATGAGTCCTTATCAGCACGGAGAAGTATTTGTAACGGAAGACGGTGCTGAAACCGATTTGGATTTAGGTCATTATGAGAGATTTATAAATGAGGATTTGACAAAGTATAATAACCTTACAACGGGAAGAATTATGTCGAAAATAATTTCCAAAGAAAGAAAAGGTGAATTTTTAGGAGGAACTGTCCAGACTGTACCTCATGTAACGGATGAAATCAAATATAATATAATAAAAGCTGCCGAAGAAAGTAATTCTGATATAGTTATTACAGAGATAGGAGGAACTATAGGAGATATAGAAAGCGATCCGTTTATAGAAGCCATTAGACAGCTGAAAAGGGAAGTAGGAAGAGAAAATATAGCTTATATCCATGTAACTCTTCTCCCTTATCTAAAAGCGGCAGGAGAACTCAAAACAAAACCCACACAGCATAGTGTGAAGATGTTGCAGGGACTGGGGATTTCCCCTGATGTAATCGTCGTAAGAAGTGAACATCCTGTAGATCAGAATATAAAGAAAAAAATATCCATATTCTGTGATATAGATGAAGAAGCGGTGATTGAATCTCTTGATGCGGAAATATTGTATGAAATACCTCTGACAATGGAAAGATTGGGACTTGCAGATGTAATATGCAGACATTTTAAAATTGAAAATAAAAAACCCGCTCTTGTTTCATGGAGTAAAATGGTAGAGAAATTCAAAAATCCTAAAAAGCTTGTAAAAGTAGCAGTTGTAGGAAAATATGTTGAGCTGAAGGATGCCTATATCAGTATTAATGAGGCAATAGAGCATGCAGGATTTAACCTTGATACTAAAGTGGAGATAGATTATCTGAAAGCAGGAGAATTTGACATTGAGAAACTTGGGAACTATGACGGAATACTTGTTCCGGGAGGCTTTGGAGATAGGGGAATAGAAGGAAAAATTCAAGCTATAGAATACGCAAGAAAGAATAAAATACCGTTTTTTGGAATATGTCTCGGTATGCAAATGGCTTCGATAGAATTTGCAAGAAATGTGCTTGAATATAAAAATGCTAATTCTACTGAATTTGATAAAGATACTGAATATCCTATAATAAGCCTTATGGAAGAACAGGAAGGACTTGAGGACTTAGGAGGAACAATGAGACTGGGAGCATATCCGTGCATTTTGAAAGATGACAGTCTTGCAGCAAAAGTTTACGGAAAAACTTCAATTAGCGAAAGACATAGACATAGATACGAATTTAATAGTAGATATAAAGAAGAGTTTGAAAAAGCGGGAATGGACATTGTAGGACTTTCACCTGACGGAAATTATATAGAAGCAGTGGAAATCAAAGAACATCCATATTTTCTGGCAGTTCAGTATCACCCTGAATTTAAAAGCAGACCTACAAAACCTCATCCATTGTTTACAGGCTGGATAAAGGCGGTATTAAAGAAAAGAAACAATAAATAGAGTAATAATAAAAAATTGATAATAGATAATAAATAAAAAAGCTGTCTCAAAAATAGAAGATAGAAATAAAATATATGAGAAATATATTTATTCATATTATTTCTAAAGTTTTTCTTTTGAAACAGCTTTTTTGAAATATTTAGACAAGTTAGTCTCTAATTGTAGCCAATAAATCTCCTAAAACTTCGACTGCTTGCTCGGCATCTGCCCCTTCAGCGTATACAGTTATTTCAGAACCGTTTTTTATTCCTATAGATAATAATTTTAATAATGATTTACCGTTTACCTTTTTTCCGTCATGTTCAACAAAAACATCACTTTCAAATTCTTTTGCTTTTGCAACAAATACCCCACCCGGTCTAGTATGCAATCCTGTAGGATTTGTCATAACAACTGTTTTACTTGCCATTTATATTTCCTCCTTAAAATATCTTGTATATTAGTAATTTTACATTAGTTTTGGCTATTTGTCAATAAAATAAATTATTTTATCATATATAGCTTATATAATAATATTTATGGAATTAAAGTTTGAATAAGTAACATTTCCCAGCTTAGAATTTTTAATTTTTTTTACAAATTTTCTTTCGCAGTAATCTACTGTTACTCTATCACCATTGGAAGCTTTTGAATGTTCAGCAGCAAGTCTTGCAGCAAAGTTTACTGTATCTTCATCAGGAATTTTATTGTCTTTTATAAGTAAAACATGGCTTCCCGGAATATCTTTTACATGAAACCATATATCCGTAGTATTTCCTTTGGAAAAAGATATTTCTTCATTCTCTTTGTTATTCCGTCCTACAAAAATTTTAAATCCGTTATATTCAAAGGAAAGCAACTCACGTTTTTTGGATTTATTTAATCTGATTTTCTTTCTATTGTCAAATCTGAGTTCATTTTCAATTTCTTCAATTCCTATAAAATCAGTTTCTTTTTCGATGAAAAGTTTTACCTCATCAAGATATTTTATTTCATTCTGAATATCCTGTTGTCTTGAATTAAGAGCAGTAATAGTACGTTTTCCTTTATTGTATTTATTATAGTAGGTATTCAAATTATCATTAGGAGACAATAAAGGGTCAAGGGAAATAATCGTTTCAGAATTATTATAAAAATCAAAAACATTTATTTCACTCATTCCCTGTTTCAGAATATGCATATTTGCAGCAAGAATATCTCCTATTCTTTTATAGTTTTCATAATTTCTGTTTTTATTTAAATCAATGCTTATATTCTTCAATATTTTTTCAAATTTTTTAGTTTGAGTGTCAATATATTTAAGTAAAACTTTCTTTTTTTCATTTATAACATTGGAAGTAATAGTAGTTTTAAAATATTCATTCAAGCTACTGTTAAGGCTACTGAATTCTGTAGAAGAAATTTTTTTATCAGAAAATTCTGAAAACTTATTGTATGTAATGATTTTCTGTTTTTCAGTTTCGTAAATAATAGGAATATAATCAGATATGTATTTTTTGAAAATATCATAATCGGAAAAACATTGTTTTGCAAAAATTTTTCCGACACCCTCGATTTTATTTATAAAATCTTCAGGAGAAGAGAAAGGAAAATTTTCTTTTTCAAGATATATTGGAAGAATTTTTTTTTCCATAAAGGGAAGAGTATAATTCGCTCCTGTCATAATAATTCTGTTTCCTTCATCAAAAGTAGAAAAATAGAGAGCGGAAAGTATTTTATTTTCAGATGTGAGGAAAATATTGCTCGCTCTCCCCATAATCTCAAAAATAAGAGTATACTTTTCAATATCTCCAAATTGATTCAACTTTTCAAAATCAAAATAAACTATACGGTCATAGCCTTCCTGTCTAATATTTATGAGTATGGAATTTAGTAAATATTTTTTTAGCGAAAGTAAAAATTTAGACTGAAAATCAGTGTTTAAATCCTTTTCTTCTTTCAAATAAAATATAGTAGAATTATCTTTTACCTGAAACAGTAAATTATTTTTGCCGAAAAATAAAGAAAGAGAAGATTTATCATATTGATAAATCTTCGTGAGTTTATAATTCAAAATTTTTTCTTTCACTTCTTTTAATAAAAACGATATTCCAATACCGTCCATATAAAGCATAAAATCTCCTCCTGCATATGAAATAATAATTCAAAAATTAAAAAAGTTATATCAAATATAGTTTTTTGTAACCATTATATCTGTAGCATCGTCAATATTTATAACTTTTTCTTCTCCATTAATAGATAAAATAATAGAATATTTATCAATATCAAGAATTTTAATCACGGATTTCAACATAATCCCTTTTTCATTAAGGTATTTTTTTATTGCAGGGCTGCCTTTTATGGAAGATACCTGAACAGTATCACCGATTTCAAAACTCAGAATAGTTTCGGGCTGAATTTCTTTTTTCACTTTATTTAAATTATTGACAATGGACTGAAATACGCTGATAAAAGTGTCTAAATCTTTTTGTGAGATTTCAGCCGTTATTTTTTCCAGAATATTTGAATGAAAACTTCCGTGATATTTAAAAGCTATAAGTCCTTTTTTTGAAAGTCTTACAAAGACTTTTCTTCTGTCGTCTTCGGAGCGGTTTCTTTCTATAAAATATTTATCTGTCAGCTTATTTACTGCCACTGAAGCCGTCCCCATTGTAATCCCCAATTTTTCCGAGAGCTCATTCATTGTGAGGGACTGTTCCCCGATTGCTTCAATAACATGTAATTCCGTTGTAGTCAAGCATTTTATAACCTGATTTAGATTAATTTCTTCAATTTTATAATAAGTCTTATAAAACTCATCAAGTAAAGCTTCAATTTTAGAATACATTTTCCCTCCTATTTATAGTTTTTCTGAATTTTTATAAAAGTAATCAACAGTAGATATTTCAGACTAAAAAATAAATTTTATAGATTTATAAATAAATTTTTTGATAATCCGAAAATATTAATATGAAATATTTTACAAATAACAAATATTAGTAGCTGATAATCATTTCAGGGAGTCAATTCTTTCTTTATAATCTCCATTAAATATATACGAGCCTGCAACTAAAATATTTGCTCCTGCCTCTTTCACTTTTTTCCCCGTTTCAGCATTAATGCCGCCGTCCACTTCAATATCTATATTTTTATCAAGAGTTCTTAATTCTTTTATTTTATCAGTCATATTTTCTATAAAGGCCTGCCCCCCAAATCCTGGGTTTACAGTCATAATAAGTACCATATCGATGTTTTTTAATTCATATTTTATCATTTCAATAGGAGTGGAGGGATTTAAAGAAATCCCAACTTTTTTTCCGTATGATTTTATTAATTGTAATGTTCTGTTGAGATGTTTTGTAGCTTCCACATGGACAGTTATTATGTCCGCTCCTGCCTCGACAAAATCTTTTATAAATCTGTCAGGGTTTTCAATCATTAAATGAACATCAAAAATGAGATTGCTGCGTTTTCTTATAGCTGAAATTACAGGAGCACCAAAACTGATATTTGGAACAAAAGCTCCGTCCATTACATCTAAATGAAGATATTCTGCCCCCGCCTTTTCAACTTTATCGATTTCATTTCTTAAATCGCTGAAATCAGCAGCAAGCAGTGATGGTGCTACAATTACTTTTTTGGACATAAATTTACCGCCTTTATTATTGTTTTTTTTATTTGAACACTTTTTAAGAATAAAAAATATATTTATTTGTATGCTTTCATAAAAAATACATTAACTTTAAGTGTCATATAGAATATTATTTAATTTGGAAATATGTTATTTAAAGAATATAAATAAAAATCATATCTCATTTTTGGAATATCTCCTGTAAGAATATGTTCTTTTATACTGCAATCAGGCTCATTCATATGAAGACAGTCTCTAAATTTACATTGGGGAATATAATCAATAAATTCAGGGAATAAAAGTTCAAGTTCTTTTTTGTCTTTCAATTTTGGAAATTCGAGAGAAGAAAATCCGGGAGTATCAATTAAATACGTGTCTGTATCTATTCTGAAAAATCTGCTCTCGGTAGTTGTATGGCGTCCTCTCGAAGTTTTATTGCTGATTTCATTTGTTTCAAGGATATCTTCTCCTATCAGAGTATTTATCAATGTGGATTTTCCTGAACCGCTTGGACCCGATACAGTAACAGATTTTCCTTTTATATAGGATAAAAGCTGTTCAAGTCCGATATTATTTTCAGCAGAAATAGGAAAAACGGGAATACTGTTCCCGAAATTTTCCTTTATCTTATTTAAAAATATCTGTAAATCCTCGTCAGAAATCAAATCAGTTTTTGAAATAATTAGTATAGAAGAAATATTCTGACTTTCCGCATTTAAAAGCATTTTCTGAAAGACTGTAAAATCAAAATTTGGAGAAACTACTGAAAATAGAATCCCGATAAAATCAATGTTTGACAATAACGGTCTATGTAAAAAATTCTTTCTTTTTTCAATTTTTGTTATGACTTTCTCGTTTTCATCAAATTCAACTATGTCGCCTATAATGCAGTTCATCTTGTCATTTTTGACTTTCAGACTGCCTCTTAATCTGCATTCATAAATATTTTCTTCTTTCAGATTATTACAATTTTCGTCTAACACGTAGTAAAAACCTTTTATTTTTCTGATAACTTTTCCTTTAATAAAATTACCTCCCAAAATTAGTCGTTATCACTTCTTTCAGTATCAGCACCCGGATTATTGTTTTGCTGTTGCTGATTATTATTGTTATTTCCGGAATTATCACGTTTGTCTATTTTATTCAGAGTATCATTTATAATATTTTCAATTTCCTGATTATTTAAATCCTGATTAGTCTGATTTATAATTTCTTCGACTGACGGTCCTGTAGGTTGAACCTTAACTCCTGCATTAATAACTATGGAAATTTTCTGTCCTTTGGAAATCTTTGCTCCCGGTGCAGGAGAAGTGGACATAATAGTATTTACAGGTAATGTAGGGTCTTCTCCTTTAGTAGTACCTCCCAATGTAAGTCCTATTTGTGTAAGTAATACTTTAGCATCATTTATATCAAGACCAATCAGATTAGGCATAACTGAAGCGTCGAGAATTTTCTGCGACGACACGAGTATGGAAATCTTTTGATTTATTTCGAGTTTTGTCCCCGGTTTAGGATATACGCCGATAATCGTGTTATATCTTTGGTTGGAAGGCTGATAATCAATTTTTTCAATCTGAATATTCTGTCCTTGTAATAATGAACGTGCTTCAAGCAATTCAAGACCTACAAGGTTAGGAACTTCTTGCCCTTCTCCATTATTTACCCAGATTTGAATTGTTCTGTTTACTTTTACTTCTTTTCCCGGTAAAGGAAATTGTATAAATACTGTATCAAGAGGAACTTTTTCAGTTTTGGAATGAATAACTTTCACTTTAAGACCTGCTTCTTTTAAGTATTTTACTGCGTCTTTTTCATGCAGATTTACAACATTTGGTATAACTGTGAGTCTTTCATTGAAAAAATGTCTAAAAAAGACATCTCTGCCTATAGTTCCTAATATAATTAAACATATTATTGTAATAACAGTTTTTATAATATTAAATTTAAATTTCTTTGCCATTTCGCACCTCTTTGCCCATTTCAAATATTTTTAATCCAATATATAATATCATAAATAGTTTCAAAAGACAATAATCCCAAAGGGAAAATAAAGGTAAAAAAAACTTGACTTGGAGTATGCTCCAAATGTTATAATGAAAAAACTTATATAGAAGATGTTTAATAAATAGAAAAAATGTTTGTCAAAACAAATGTTGGAATAAAAAATGAAATTGAAGTGGTTTTATCAAAAAAATATCTAAAATAAAACATCAAGGAGGAAAAAAATGGCATTAGAAAAAGTAAATTCACCGGATGATATCAAAAAATTATCAAAAGAAGAACTGAAAACATTAGCACAGGATGTGAGAAATGCACTGTTAAATAGACTTACGAAAATAGGAGGACATATAGGACCGAATTTCGGCATAGTCGAGGTAACAATAGCACTACACTATGTATTCGATTCACCAAAGGACAAATTTGTATTTGATGTGTCGCACCAGTGTTATCCGCATAAAATATTGACAGGAAGAAAAGAGGGATTTTTAAATCCTGATAAATTTTCGGAAATTTCAGGATATACAAATCAGGATGAAAGTAAACACGACTTTTTTAAAGTAGGACATACATCAACATCAGTAAGTCTGGCAACAGGACTTGCAAAAGCGAGAGACTTGAAAGGAGAAAAAGAAAATATAGTTGCGATTATAGGAGACGGCTCATTAAGTGGAGGAGAAGCTTATGAGGGACTGAACAATATTTCCGAACAGGGAACAAATATGATTATCATTGTAAATGACAATGATATGTCTATTGCTGAAAATCATGGGGGATTGTATAAAACATTAAAAGAATTGAGGGAAACCGAAGGAAAATCTCCGAATAACCTTTTTAAAGCATTAGGACTTGATTATATGTACATAAAAGACGGGCATAATTTGGACGAACTGATAAAAATATTTAAAAGCGTAAAAGATATTGACCGTCCTATAGTTCTGCATATTCATACTGTGAAAGGGAAAGGACTTCCTTATGCTGAAAAAAATAAAGAACCATGGCATTATAATGCTCCATTTAATGCAGAAACGGGAGAAGTAACAGTCAATATGGCAGGAAAAGAAAATTATTCGGATTTGACAGGAAAATATTTACTGGAAAAAATGGAAAAAGACCCTGCATTAGTTGCAATAAGTTCAGGAACACCTACCGTGTTGGGGTTTAATTCCGAAAGAAGAAAAAAAGCCGGAAAACAGTTTGTAGATGTGGGAATAGCAGAAGAACACGCTGTAGCACTGGCATCAGGAATAGCAGCTAATGGAGCAAAACCTGTATATGGGGTATACAGTACGTTTATTCAGAGAACATATGACCAGCTGTCTCAAGATTTGTGCATTAACAATAATCCTGCGGTAATACTCGTATTCATGGGAGGGCTTACAGGAATGAACGATGTTACTCATTTGGGATATTTTGATGAGCAGATTGTAGGAAACATACCTAATATGGTTTATCTCTCTCCTACAGGCAGAGAAGAATATTTTGCAATGCTTGAATGGGCGATAGAGCAAAGAAAATATCCTGTAACAATAAGAGTCCCTTCAAATGGAGTAATTACAACAGGAGAAGAAATAAAAACGGATTTTAATGAACTGAACAGATATGTTATAACAGAAACCGGAAATGATGTAGCAATCATAGGAATGGGAGATTTCTATCATTTAGGAAAAGAAGTAAAAGAGCTTTTAAAGGAAAAAACAGATATAAATGCAACATTAATAAATCCAAGATTTATATCAGGAATAGACAAAGAAGTTCTGGAAAAACTTAAAGAAAATCATGGACTTGTAATAACACTTGAAAATGCAGTACTTGACGGGGGATTTGGAGAGAAGATTACGAGATTTTATGGAACATCAAATATGAAAGTAATGAATTTTGGCGGAAAAAAAGAATTTACTGACAGAGTTCCTGCTGAAGAAATACTGAAAAGAAATCACCTCACAAAAGAGCAAATAGTGGAGGATATACTTGAAATTATTGGGAAATAAAAATTTTACAGAAATATAATTAAAATATTTAAAAGAAAGAAGCTGTCTCCAAAAGAAAATTTAATAAGAAAAATTATATTTATGAATTATTTATAATCTCACAATTTAAAACGAAAAATGGATTTGGAAAAAGTCAATTATCTGCTCTTTTTTATACGAGCTTTTGACTTTTTTTGAATGACTGTTTTATCAGTGAAATTTTAGTAAATGGATAAGTATAGTTTTCGTATTCTACTTATATTTTTTCAATTTATTTTTTCTATTTTGAGATAGCTTCTTGTTAATATAAAATATTATAACTGTGCCGTCGGATAAAGTGTCATTTCATTTACACTTACTTCTTCAGGTAAGTCAATAGCAAATTTTACAGCTTCAGCTACTATTATCGGGTCTGCTCCAATTGTATCATAAAGGAATTCAATTCTTTCTTTGATTGATTTGTTTGTAATACGTGTTGCAAGCTCAGTTTTAAATGCACCAAGATAAAGAGTAGTTGTACGGATATTTCTTTTTTCATTTGCACTTTCTTTTCTGAGAACTTCCATTAAAGCTTTGACACCATGTTTTGTTGCACAATAAATACCCGCTCCTAAATATGTATTTAGTCCGGCGACTGATGAAGTGCTGATAACATGTCCGGATTTTTGTTCGATAAAATGTGGTAGTACTGCTTCAATACCATTTATTACCCCTTTTAAATTGACATCTATCATTTCATCCCATTCATTTGTTCTAAATTCAGATAGAGGTGAATTTGGCATTAGTCCTGCATTATTAAAAATAACATCAATTTTACCGTACTTTGAAATTGCAAAATCAACTAAAGATTTTACATCTTCCCTTTTTGACACATCTGTTACTTTATAGACAGCTTCCCCATTTTTTCTTTTTATTTCATTTACTACCTGTTCCAATTTATCTTTATTTCGTGCAGCAAGTACAATCTTTGCACCATTTTCGGAAAGTAATTGTGAAGTAGCTTTTCCAATCCCTGAAGAAGCTCCTGTAATTATCACAACTTTGTTTTTTATAGCCATTTAAATCATCTCCTATTTATTTAATTATTATATATTATATCATATGTTTTAAAAAAATCAATAGATATATATATACCTAATAAAAATATAAAAAGATAAATATAATAAAACCCGTTGTTATTACAAATATTTTAGGGTATAATATAATAAAATTCTTTTAAAATTAAAAGTAAAAATTATGATTATTTCTAATTATACAGGAATTATCAGTTTTATATGAAAAGTATTTTACATGGAGAAATAATTTGAGAAAGGAATAAATATGAATAAGTATAAAGAAGTTTATCAAAACATTAAAAACCTAATAAAGAATGAAGAAATTAAATCAGGAAGTTATTTAAAAAAAGAGGCTGATTTAGCTGAGAATTATTCCTGTTCGGTACTTACTGTAAGAAAAGCTCTTTCTATGCTTGAAAGAGAAGGATATATTCAAAAAATAAAAGGAAAAAGGTCAATTGTATTGGAAAAGGGTGATTTAAAAAATATTTCTTTAACTTCAATTCAAACTTTTCAAGAGCTCAACAAAATCAAAAATATAAATGTTAAGACTAATTTAATAAGTCTGTATATAGTGCAAGGTGTTAAAGAGTTAATGGAAAAATTTCACGTTTCAAAAGAAGCAGATTTTTATAAAGTTGTTCGTACATACTCTTTAGATGACAAGGTTGTGCAACTGGCAACTTCATATTTTGATAGAAGAATAGTTTCGTTTTTAAGTGAAGAAATTGCAAAGAAATCCATATATGAATATCTGGAAAAAGAATTAAAACTAAAAATATCCTATTCACAAAGAGAGATAAAGTTCAGAAAAAGCACAGATGAGGAAAAACAATACATAAATCTTGAAAATATTGATAGAGTAGTTGTTATTGATACACACGCTTATTTATCCAATGGAAATCTTTTTCAGTACGAAACAATTACATATCATCCTGATGAATTTACTTTTACAGCAATTGCGAAAAGGTAATAATATGTTAAAATAAAATGGCTAAAATTATTTTACTAAGCTTGTTATATAAAATTTAAAAATAACAAAATATGATATTATAATTAAAAAACTTGATTTTTCTTATTAAATATTATAAAATTAAAATAGAATTATTTTAGGAGTTGATATAATGAAAAAATTTATTTTTATGTTCTTTTTGTTATTTGCCGGTTTGGGATTTTCCAATACTGTTTTGGATAGTTTAACCGGTCCAAGATGGATTTGTGACGATATTGTTGCTAATAAACAGCTGATCTATCTGGTTATTTCAAAAGAAGCTACAGATAAATATAAAGCTACATTCAATGCTTTTAATAACATTACAAAAGACGGGTTTGATGAAGTTGAAGTTGGATCATTTGACCTTGCTATAAATGAAAAAGAACAATATTTTTATTTTACTAACTTAAATAAAAAATCGCAAAAATTTTCAAATTACAGATTTGATTATAAAGTTGGTAAAAAAAATAGAGTGAAATTTTCTTTATACGATATTTCCAAAAAAAGAAACATCTGTGAATTTTACGATTAAATGATATAAATATGATGATTAGGTTGCAGTTTTTTATATTACGGGTGATTATTGTTTTGTTTATATAAATTAAATTATTTTAAAAAATATATAATAAAAGGAGTGTTTGAAATGAAAAAAATTATTATGTTAGGATTTTTCATATTTTCTATAGTGGGAATGGCAGCACCTTATAGAGATAACAGAGGCGTACTGTTTATGGAAACGGAAGAATGGATCAAATTTTACAATAAAGAAGGACAGGAAGTTGCAGCCTGTCCCGTGATTGGCTCTCTAATTATGGAAGAAAGTTATATAAAAGACGGCAAAAAGATGAGAAGTACTTTGGCTGAAATTCAGCAGGCTATTAAAGATTTTAATAATATGTTAGCTGATACGGGACTCAGAGATATTTATGGTGGGACAGATAAAATACACGAATTTTATTATGCAGCCGTATGCAGAAAACCGACACAAAAAGATTATGATTTAGTCGGCTCTCCAACATTCAAGAAAACAATGGATAGAATTTTTAAAACTAATAAAGTCATAGAATAAAAACATATGGATTTTTTGTCAAAATATTGTACAATAAAACAAAAAGAGGTGATTTAAATGATAGCTACAAATTATTTCAATGTGAGAAATAATCTTAAAAAGTAAGGATATTAAAAGAAACGGTAATGAGGGGATAGGAAAACCGGAACCTTTAAAACATGAATTGAATGGATATTGGAGCAGAAGAATTACGGGTAAGCACAGGTTTATACACAAGATAACAGAAACGGATATTGTTGTTATTGCGTGTGCTAATCATTATGAATAAGGTAAATAAAAAAGGTAAAAATAATAAAATTTACTGATTTTATAAAAAATAAAAATTTGGAAAAGAAAATTTGGAAAAGATAAAAATTAAATAAATTATATTAAATCAAATGAATATACCAGTCTATTTAGTTTATGCTCACAAATATAGCAATGAAATTAAATAGATTAAACAAATATTATAAAAAAAGACATCAGTTACCACATTGAAATGGAAAAAGTGGTAATTGATGTTTTTTATATTTGAGGTATACTTTAATATGAGAATATAAAAATATAAAAATATAAAAATATAAAAATATAAGAATATCTTCATATTTCATACTTTTATCTGTATAATTAATATCATATAAAAGTTGTATGTTAGAATAAAAAAAGGAGAGGTTAAAGAAAGTAAATTTTAAAAAAATAATATAAAAAAATAGAAAAATATTATCAAATAAATATGAAAAAAGATATGGATAAATTAAAAAATAAAATCTCTGTTTAACTTCTCTTTTTATCTTTTTATAGTGTAAAGAATCTAAAAGAAAAAGTAAAGAGCAAAAATGTCGTAAATTGATAATTAAATGTCGTTTTTTGTTATTGGATTTAATGTCTTATTTTGATAAAATAATTTTGTAAAAAACTCAAAATGAAAAGAGAGGAAAAAATTAAAAATATGAAAAAAGTAATTTTATTAACTGGGGCAAGTAGTGGAATAGGTTATCAAACAGCAGAAATTCTTGCAAAAGAAGGGCATATAGTTTATGGTGCAGCAAGAAGAACAGAAAAAATGGAAGATTTAAAACAATTTGGGGTTAAATCTATATATTTGGATGTAACTGATGAGAATAGCATTAAGAATGTGGTCGACACAATAATTGGAAATGAAGGACGTATAGATGTTCTGATAAATAATGCCGGATATGGTTCTTTCGGTGCAGTTGAAAATGTAGACATAAGTGAAGCAAAAATGCAATTTGAGGTAAATTTATTTGGATTGGCAAGATTGGTTCAGTTGGTACTTCCGTATATGAGAAAGCAGAAATCAGGAAGAATTATAAATGTATCGTCAATGGGAGGAAGATTGACAACTTATTTTGGAGCATGGTATCATGCAACTAAATATGCACTTGAAGCATTTAGTGATGCATTGCGTATGGAAGTGTCTGATTTTGGAATAGATGTTTCACTTATTGAGCCGGGAGGTATAAAAACTGACTGGGGAATTATTGCTGCAGATAAACTGGAAAATTCTGCAAAAGGTGGAGCATATGAAAAAGAAGCAGTGAAAACAGCGAAAGGAATGAAAAAACAATATTCAGGAAACTTGCTTTCCAATCCTATTGTTATTACAAAAGCCATTTCAAAAGCAGTAAACAGCAACCGTCCTAAAGCAAGATATTTAATAGGATTTATGGCAAAACCATTGGTATTTTTACATACTATTCTTCCAGCAAAAGTTTTTGATAAAATTATGAAAAAATTAATGGGTTAGGATATAAGATAGTTTTAAAGAAGGGATTAAATAAATGAAATTAACTGTACCGAAGCAGTTTCAAGATTTTTTAAAGAGTATTGGATTATCAATTGAAAATATTCTTGAGCAGGCAGGAATACCGAATATTTTGTGGAAGGAAGAAATTCAGCTTTCTACTGAGGAATATTATTCGTTTTTAAAGAAAATTGACGAAGTTATTACAGATGAACAGATTTTAGCAATTAGTAATATTGATAATTTGAATGTATTTATTCCCTCATTTTTTGTGGCACTTTCTTCTAAAAATGGACTTGAAGGAATAAAACGACTGGCAAAATATAAAAAATTGATAGGACCTGTGTTTTTAGAGGTTAAAGAATTTGAAAAAATAGTGCAAATACAGTATTTTTTTGAACAAAGAGAAAAGGAATTACCACGTTTTGCAGTTTTAAATGAACAGCTCTTATTAATAAATTTATTATATAAAGGAATTGGTAAAAAGATAACTCCTATAAGTTTGACGAGTCCATTTGAATATGGAAAACTATTATCGAAAGAGATAAATATAGCTATAAGCAAAGGTACGCAAAATGAGATTGTTTTTAGTACGAAAGATTTGAAAAAACCGTTTTTGACTTCAAATAATATTATGTTAGACTATTTGGAACCACAATTAAAACAGAAATTGACAGAAACAGAAAAGGAAACATTTGAAACCTTTACGAGCAGAGTACAGAAAAAACTTTTTCAACTTATTCCCAGTGGAAAATTTGGACTGGAAAATATAGCGGAGGAATTTGGTATAAGTGGAAGAACAATTCAGAGAAATTTAGCAGCAGAAAATGCAAGTTTTAATCAGTTAGTTAAAGATGTCCAAAAAATAATGACATTAAATTATTTAGAATCAAAGGAACTCTCAATAAATGAAATTGCCTATTTAGTCGGATATACTGAAATTTCTTCATTTTATCGTGCATTTAAAAGCTGGACTGGAAAAACTGTATTGCAGTATCGGAAGGAGAAAAAGAATACAGATATTGAAAAAAAATCCTGTTGAGAAGTCCAATGTTATTATTAATATTTATTACAAAGGATAAAATTTCTTAATTATCTGTTTCAGGTAAAATAATTTTAATCGTCATATTTATTAGCTTGTTTCAGTTCAAATTCACAATCATACAGTTTTGAAATATTAGTATTTGTTTTGTTACTGCTATATAATATGATTCATAAAATTATAACGGCTATTATAAAAAACATATCTTTGACATAAGACCAATGTCGATTTAGATGATGAAGGAAACGGGACATACGAGAGAAGTAGAAAAAAATCATTCTACTGGTATAAAAAAGTTATAGAAACAAATGGAAATGATTTAGAAAATAATTAATACATAAAAATTAAGTTAAGAAAAATACTGTATGCAAATATATTTTGCATTGTATTGGGAATAATTTAGAAGTACACTTTTGATTAATAATAAAAATCAAAGTGTACTTTTTGGTTTCTTGACTTTAAATAGAAATAGGGATATAATTATTAAACAAAAATTAACAGATGAAAAGAGAAACAGTAAATAAAAAAAGGAGGAGAAAATTATAGAAAAAGAATTGAAATGGGCAGTTTTAGGAACGGGTATAATTGCTAATGAAATGGCACAGGCACTCGAAAAATGGGGAAAAGACTGTATGCTGTGGCAAACCGAACATATGAGAAAGCCATAAAATTGCTGAAAAATATGGGATAGAAAAAGTTTACGATAAAATAGAAGATATGTTTACTGAGGCTGTAATCGCCTGTGAGAAAGCTTATATTGAAATTATGGAATATCATAGAGCCGATAAGGCTAAAATAGTCTATACAGAAACGGGTAAAATAGATGAAATCAAAGAAGGAGTAACGTCATTTATGGTTTGTGATATAATATATCACAATTTTAAGGTTTATGAATGGTAAAATATAGAAATTTTATTAAAATAATAAAACTAAAATAATTAAAAATTAGAAAATATAAATATAAATAAGAACTTATAGTATGGAATAGGGAGAAATAAAAAATGAATAATACAAGAGAAACGAGTGGAATGATACAGAGAGCGGAACTGTAAAAGAACAACAATCTAAACCCTGAAAGTCAAATGGTAGTATGATAAAAAAGATTAGAGGAAAGATTTTTGTAACAGAGATATTTTTTGACCCCAATAGCGAAGATATCTTTCAAGATAAACTATTAAAGGTAGCAAAAGTGGAGTAAAAAGAATAAAAAGTAGATGATTTTTGTATATACCTTTTTCGTTCATTTCATATTTATTTATATGAAATAAAAAACTTGAGAATAAATAGGGAATTGAGAGTAGAAAAAAGAGCTTAAAAATGATATAATATTAACAAATGTTCATATAGAAAAATTTGAAGTTATGGAGGGAAAATGAGTGTTTTATTTGATGAGTTTAAGACTATTTGTTTATATTTAAATAAAGTTGGAATCACACCTACACTAATGGGTTCTTTAGGATTAGAATTTATATCAAAAGAGGATTGGGATCCATCAGATATTGATATTCATGTTCCGGGAGATCCAAGAGGCTGGGAAGCTCCAGACGAACTAAGGATTTATGATTGGGACAAAATAATGGCGGTTATGAAAGAATTGGGATATAATTTAATAGATGTTCATGAGCATGAATTTAAAAAAAATGGAGTTAGTGTAGAATATGGAACTATCGATTCATTATATGATTTTGCAGGTATTTCCGAATCAGATATAGAGCTTATTCAACTAAACGGAATAAAATTTCGTGTACCAAGTCTAAAACAGTTTTTAAACATTTATGAAGCATCATCAAAAGATTCATATAGAAACAATAATAATAACAATAAAGACTTTAAGAAGATTGCTTGGTTGAATAGTCATTTGTGTATGTTAGAATAAAAAAGAAGAGATATGGTAATGAGTAAATAAAGCTTAAAGAAAAGATAAACATCAAAATAAATACGCAAATAAAGAAAAAGAAATAAAAATTGATGAATTAATAGAGAATGAAAGTTTAAAGGAAGATTCTAAACGGTTTATAGAAAAATCTATAAATAAAGAATTTGTTGATTATGCCGGTGCGGAATTGGACAGTATACTACCCCCAACTTCACGTAGAAAGGGAGCAAGAGAGGCGAAAAAACAGACTGTATTACAGAAAATAAGAAATATAGTGGAAATTTTTATCAGAATTTAGATTTTAAATATTAAGATAAACAATATTATAATAAAAAATAGTCTAAAAAAATAAAATAAAAAATAATATAATTAATAAAAAACTTCTTGACTTGGAATTTAATTCAAATATTGTACTATAAAAATACAAATGAATAGTTTACAATATAAATAAAGATATAATCAAGATAACAAAAATACAGATAAAGAAAATTGATTATAATTGGAGATTTTAAAATGGAATATGTAAAATTAGGAAATTCAGGACTGGAAGTATCGAAAATATGTTTAGGATGTATGGGATTTGGAGACCCTGTAAACTGGCAGCATAAATGGATACTGGAAGAAGAGGAAAGCAGAAAAGTTATAAAACAGGCACTTGATATGGGGATAAACTTTTGAAGTTGCTAAAAAGAAATATGGTGAATACGAAGAAGCTGATAAACAGATTATATTGAGGGTGAAAGAGCTGGCAGAGAAATATGATGTGGAAAAATCAAATATTGCTCTTGCGTGGTTATTTTCAAAAAATACAGTACCAATTATAGGAGCTACAAAAAGTTCTCATTTAAATGCAGCAATAAATGCACTGGGCGTTAAATTAACAGATGAGGACATTGCTTATCTTGAAGAGATGTACATTCCTCATAAGATAGTGGGAGCTTTATAATAGGTACAATTTGATAGAAATTATTATTATAATAAAATAGTTAAACAATTAAGAGAAGTCTAAATAATAATATATAAAAAATCCCTTCAAAATTGCAATCAGAGTTTTACAGCAATATTTTATGAAGGGATTTTTTGTTGGTTTGGAATACTCATAAAAATAAATTATTGTAAAAAGATATTGTGAAGTATTTTAAAAATAAAAATTCCAAAAATTCCATAAGTATGTCTTTTTATGTTATCCTTATGATTTATTTTTTATTCTTTATCGGTGGTAATAAAGAACTCCCGTCTTTAGCACGTTCCCATAAAAATTCTCCTAAATCATATTTGTCCTCTCTTTCCAAATCCAGCTCCGTTTCAATCTCATTTTCCCTATTTTCAAGTATGAGAGTTCCTATATTATGATTTAAGATAACTGTTTTTCCAAGTGCTATAAACTCTGCCCAGCCTGTATCAAGAGCTTTAGCTATCTGTTCTCCGGTATATAGATTTCCTACTCCTATTAGAGGAAGTTTTCCGTCTATATGTTTATGAATTTGCTCTATAGCAGATTTTTCAGTATCTCCTCCACGATAAGCGTTTATGTAGAAATCGGGTAATGAAACATGCAGATATTGTAATGGTTTTTTTACAAGCTCATCAATCAATGCAAAAGTTTCAGTTAATGTAATTCCTTTATTTCTTGGCTCTTCCGGAGAAAAACGGTATCCTATTATAAATTTATCTGCATTATGCTTAGTTCTGGCTTCATTAACTGCATCTATAACAGCTAAAGGAAATTTCATCCTTTTTTCTATGCTACCACCCCATTCATCTGCCCTTGTGTTAGTTTGTTCTGAATAAAACTGCTGTATAAGGTATCTATTTGCCCCATGTATTTCCACTCCGTCAAATCCTGCCTGAATAGCTAAATCGGCAGCATTCCCGAATGCTTTTATAAGATTATGAATTTCTTCGGGAGTTATTTCCCTTGCTTTTGTTTTTTTGTCATAACTTGGAGCAATTATATCGTTATTATTTACATCAGGAAGTGCAAGCCTTCCTCCGTGATGTATCTGCAAAATTGCTTTTGTTCCCTGTTTATGTAAAATTTCTGTTACTTTTTTTAAAGCAGGTAAATGTTTTTCGCTGATAGCTTCGGGTTGTCTAGTAAATGCCTTTCCTCCGTCAGCGACTAAAGTGGCCTCTACTATAAACATTCCTATATTTTCTCCACGACGGCTCATAAATTTAAAATCTCTGTCTGAAAAAGTACCGTCTTCATTGGCAACAAACAGTGTCATAGGAGCTACCACAAGTCTATTTCTAATCTCTACCCCATTATTCAGTACATATTTTTCAAAAATTTTATCTGAATTCATTATACCACTCTCCTGTCTTTTTTATTTATATATATTTTATCATATTTACATATGATTTGGTATACAAAAAGTTTTTGACAGTTGCCTTTTTTATATTTAGATAAAGTTTAAATAAAAAAATTTCTGATTTGATTTTAGAGTAGATATAAAAACATAAACATAAAATATTAATATCAAACTTATTATATAACATTAAGAATATAAATATAACATTTATTTAATTAGTAAAATGAGTATATAAAACAAAAAATGAATAACGTATTCTAATAGTTTTATTACATATTTAAAAGAATTTTCAAATTTTATTGTAGTAATTTTAGATTGAGAATAAAAATTAAAAGCAAAGATTGAAATTAAAAATGGAAAAATTAGGAGGAAATATGAAAACAAAAATAACTTTAGCTTTATTTACAATGTTTTTAGTATTCAATGTTTCTTTTTCTTCTACAGTAAGAAACAGAAACAGAAGGAAAAATATTAAAAGTATAAAACAGCAGATAGTTGACACTTCATGGAAATTAGTCAAAATTTCGGATGATGACTTCAGTAAAAAAGGAATTACTTTAAAAATAACATCAAAAGGGTTAAGTGGAACGGCAGGAGTAAATAATTATTTTGGTACATACAAAATTAATGGTAATAAAATTTCCGTATCAAAATTAGGAGTAACAGGAATGCTGGGTTCCAATAAGAAAATGGAAGCAGAAGAAACTTATATCGATATTCTTGAAAATGTAAAAATAATAGAAATAAAAGGCAATAAATTGATATTAAAAACAGAATTGGAAGAAATCCTCACTTTTGTCAAAGACCTTGATGATGAAGTCATTCCATATAGTAAATAAATGCTTACAAAACAGGTAGCAATTATTTTAAAATATGACCTTAGAAACTAAATGAAAAAATAGAATTGTTCAAGGGTCATATTTTTTAATGGTTATTTTCTTGAATCGTTTTTTTGATAAATTATTTATTCTTTCTGAATAAATATCCATTTTTTGTGGAAATATTTATTTTGAGAAATATTTGTGAAAAGATTTATATAATGATTACAATAACGAAAATATGGTTATACAATACATATAAAATATATAAACTTGAAGTATATTGAAATAAATACAGTAAAATCAGGTATAAAGTTATCTAAAAAATCAAAATACTCCCTTGAATTCACATAGGAAAAATGATATAATCATTAAAATACAGAACAAATCAGAATGTTTAAATTATTTGAAAATCAGAAAAGAACGGAGTTATTGAAAATGAAAAAAGACTGGGAATTTGGTATAGCTCGACAGCTAATTACAAAAGAAGCAATTATGAACAGAGTTAGAGAGTTGGGAAAAGAAATTACAAATGATTTTAAAGATGATGATGCCCCTCTGGTAGTAGTAGGATTATTAAAAGGTTCAATAATTTTTATGGCTGACTTGGTCAGAGAAATAAAAATTCCTTTGGTAATGGATTTTATGGAAGTTTCGAGTTACGGGAACGGCTTTGAAACTACAAGGGAAGTAAAAATCCTGAAAGATTTGGAAAATTCAGTTCAGGGGAAAAATGTACTGGTAGTTGAAGATATAATAGACTCGGGACTTACTTTGAAAAAAATATTGAAACTATTGGGAGGACGAGGGCCTAAAAAAGTTTCTCTTTGCACACTGCTGGACAAAAAAGAAAGAAGAGAAGTAGACATAGACGTCCAATATGTAGGATTTGAAGTTCCTAATGAGTTCGTTCTGGGATACGGTCTTGATTTTAAGGAAGAATACAGAAATATTCCTTATGTAGCAGTTGCTGTTGAAGAATTATATAAATAAAAAGATTATATTTTGTATTAACACAAAGTATTAATACAAATAATTAGATATGTCAGATATGTGAATGATCAGAAAAAAATATCAGGAGAAAAATTGAATAAGAAAAAAAGTGTAAGAAAAAATAATATTGAAAAAAAACATAACGCCAAAAAGAAATATGGTCAGAATTTTTTAAATGACAGTCAATTATCCGATAAAATTTTAGAAGTTGCAGATATTAGGAAAGATACGGAAATAATCGAAATTGGACCGGGATTGGGATTTTTGACTGAAAAACTTGTAAATAAAAGTAAACATCTGACTGCTTTTGAGATAGACGATGATCTAATCCCGATACTTAATAGAAAATTTGGTAATAACAAAAATTTTTTGCTAATTCATAAGGATTTTCTTGAAGTAGACCTTGAAAAAATTCTTGAGAATAAGAAAAATATAAAAGTGGTGGCAAACATACCTTATTATATAACATCACCTATTATAAATAAGCTGATAAATTTTAGAAATAATATATCGGAGATTTATTTAATGGTACAAAAAGAAGTCGCAGAAAGGATTACTTCAAAGCCGCATAGTAAAAATATGAGCCTTTTGACTCACGCTGTCCAGTTTTATGGTGAAGCAGAATATCTTTTTACAGTTTCCAAGGAAAAATTTACCCCTGTTCCTAAAGTGGATTCGGCATTTTTAAAAATTATTTTACTGAAAGATAAAAAATATGAAAGTCAGATTTCCGAAATAAATTACTTCAAATATCTGAAAGCAGCATTTTCAAACAAAAGGAAAAGTCTGGGAAATAATCTCACGGAATTGGGCTTCAGCAAAGAAGTGATACAAAATGTACTTGAAAAAATAGGAAAAAGTAAATTGGCAAGAACAGAAGAATTTTCAGTTCAGGAATTTATTAATTTTATAAAATTGCTGGAAGATAAGACAGGAGAATAAATTGAAAAGTTGGGAATATATAATTCAGACAAAAAAAGAGCATATCGACTTTATAAATAAGATAGTCGAGGCTTACGAAGGTGTAGGAAATGTGAGGACACTGGATAATAAAAACGGACTTATAAAGATAATTACAAATTCTTATTTTTTAAATGATATGGATAATATTTTGGAAAGATTGGGAGAAAAAGATGTTTTTATAGAAGTCATTGAAAAAAGAGAATGGCTTGGTATTTTATAAATTGACATAAGAGTGTCAATTTTGAAAACAATATAAAATATGGTAAAATATCAGATATATAAGAAATAAATGTATAAAAAATAAACACAGAAACAGAAAAGAAATAAATTATAAAAACAAAAAATAAAAAACGATAAAAGTAAGTAAAAATAATATAAAATAATAAAAAAATAATATAAAATAATATAAAATAATAAAAATGATAAAAATAAATAATAGGCTATAATATAAAATTTAGGGACTTTCTCAATAAGATAGAAAAATAACCAAGATAGAAAAATAATCAAATTATAAGTTTGCATATTTTACTGTTTTCATAAAGCCAATAAAATGGTATCTAAAATATACAATAATTATATCAGTAAAACTATTTTTCTAACTTATGAGATCCCTCTAATTAACAAAATATAATAATCAAATTAGGAGATGAAAGATGAGCAAATATTTTGAAACAGTGAACTTCTGGCTTGAAAATCTATTGGATTCAAACGGAAATTATACTATTGAAAGTAATGAAAAAGGAAAATTTATAGAAATTACAATCAATGTAATAAAAGAAGATATAGGAAAAATAATCGGAAAAAATGGAAGAATAATAAGTTCGTTGAGAGTTTTAATCTCTTCTATCGCAAAAAAAGAGAAGAAGATTGTCAAAATCGAAGTTAAGGAGATGTAGTTTTACAAATGAAAAAAAGTTTCAAAGTAAGGACGTATTATTATGATACTGACCATATGGGTGTCGTCTATCATGCCAATTATCTGAAATGGATGGAAATCGCAAGGACAGAATATTTCAGAGATATACTGCCTTATAAGGAAATAGAAGATATGGGAATAATGATGCCTGTAAAATCTCTTAACATAGAATATATAAATTCAGTAAAATATGATCAGGATATTGAGATAATTATTGAATTAAAGGAAATAGACAGCATCAAAGTAAGATTTTTTTATGAGATATATGATGAAAATAATGTACTTAAGGCAACAGCCGAAACATTAAATGTAATGGTAGATAAATCCGGAAAGCTTAAAAGACTTCCGAAAGATATTTTAGCTATACTTAAAGGACAAAATTAAATATTTAAATTATAAATATACTAAAATAATTTTCGGAAGAGAGTTAGTTTAGTATAATTTTTATAAATGAGAGAAATATAAATGAAAGAAAGGAGAGAGGTTGTCTCATAAGGTAGAAAGAACATTCTAAACACAAATTGTATATATTTATCATTTTTATGAAATCAATAAAAATATCAACTCTCATTTTTTTAAATATATGATATTTATGTTGGTGAATTTATTTTGATTTATGAGATAATCCTTACTATTATGAAAATAGTTATAGGAAATGACCATGCAGGTGTAGATTTAAAATTAAAAATAGTAGAATTTTTAAGAAAAAAAGGACATGAAGTTACTAATATAGGGACTGATACCCTTGATTCCGTTGATTATCCTGATATAGCAAAAGAAGTTGCTCAAAAGGTATTGGATGGGGAAGCAAAATATGGGATATTAATTTGCGGTACAGGTATAGGCATTTCAATTTCTGCGAACAAAATAAAAGGAATAAGAGCAGCACTGGCTCATAATGAATTTACGGCAAGATTGTCCAGATTACATAATGATGCCAATATCATTGCGTTGGGAGCCAGAGTTTTAGGCGATGAGTTGGCAGCAGTATGTGTGGACACATTTATAAATACTGAATTTGAAGGTGGAAGACACGCAAAAAGAGTTGAAAAAATAGAAAAATAAAATAATAGGATATAACAGAAAATATAATATTTAGAATATTTAGGAGGAAAATATGTCAACAATATTTAAAAAAATAATAGACAAGGAAATCCCTGCAAATATAGTTTATGAAGATGATGATTTTTTGGCTTTTCATGATATAAATCCTGCGGCAAAGGTTCATGTACTTGTCATACCAAAAAAAGAAATCAGAAATCTTGATGCTGCTACAGAGGAAGATTTGGAATTACTAGGAAAACTACAACTGACAGTGGCAAAAGTAGCAAGAATATTAGGAATTAACGAGGACGGATACAGAGTTGTAACTAATATAAATAAAAACGGCGGTCAGGAAGTATATCATATTCATTATCATATATTAGGCGGAGAGCCTATGGGAATGAAAGTGAGATAAGAACTATTCTGAAAATTGAAAATAATTAGAAATATTAATAAGACACAGAAAAAATAATAAGTAAAAATAATAATGATTATACGTAAAATTAAATATACAATATGCAAGAACAAACAAGATATTAGGAGTATTAATGAAAAATATAGTAACAAGTCCTGATAATAAGTTTTATAAGTTGTTAAAAAAATTGGATAAGAAAAAATATAGGGATGAAAATAATATTTTCAAGACGGAGGGAGAAAAATTTTTGAATGAAAATATTAATTTCAATAAAATTATTATAAAAGATTCAAAATATGACTATTTCAATGAAAAGTACAATATTGAAGAATATAATAATGTTACAGTATTGAAAGATGACTTATTTGATGAGATTTCCACTCAGGAAAATAGTCAGGGGATAATATTCCTGTATTCTAAAAATCTGAATTCTATTAATGATATTTGTGGAGATGTGGTAATACTTGATGATATTCAGGATCCGGGAAATGTCGGTACAATAATGAGAACAATGGAAGCAGCTAATTTTAAAAATCTCATATTGACAAAAGGGTCTGTAGATGTTTACAATCCTAAGACAGTTAGGGCAACAATGGGAGGTATATTTAATTTAAATATAATTTATGAAACTCCCGAAAATATAGTGGAATTTTTAAAAGAAAAAAAATATTTGACTATTTCTACAGCATTACATGAAAATTCTGTTTCCTATAATGAAATAGATCAGAAAGAAAGAAATGCTTTTATATTTGGGAATGAGGGTGGAGGTGTATCCGATTATTTTATAGAAAATTCGGATATAAAGGCGATTATTCCCATTTATGGAAATATTGAGTCTTTGAATGTGAGTATTGCTGTAGGAATATTTTTGTATAAAATGAGAGAAAAACAGGAGGAAAAATGTTTAAAATAGGTTCACACGTAGGAATGAGCGGGAAAAAGATGTTTTTAGGTTCAGTGGAAGAAGCACTTTCATACGGAGCAAACACTTTTATGATATATACCGGGGCACCACAAAATACAAGAAGAAAGCCTATAGAAGAACTGAATATTGAAGCAGGATTGAAATTAATGGAGGAAAATAATATTTCTGTTGAGGATATTGTCGTTCACGCTCCTTATATAATAAATCTTGGAAATGCCGTAAAACTTGAAACTTTTGAAATCGCAGTACAGTTTTTGAGAACGGAAATAGAAAGAACCGACGCAATAGGTGCGCCGAGAATAGTTTTACATCCCGGAGCTCATGTAGGAGAAGGAGCAGAAGTTGGAATTGCCAAAATAATTGAAGGATTAAATGAAGTTTTGACAAAAGAACAGAAAACTACTGTAGCCCTTGAAACAATGGCCGGAAAAGGAAGTGAATGCGGCAGAAATTTTGAAGAAATCGCAAAAATAATAGACGGAGTAAAATTAAAAGATAAACTTTCCGTATGTTTTGATACATGTCATGTAAATGATGCAGGGTATGATATTGTAAATGATTTTGAAGGAGTAATGGAAGAATTTGATAAAATTGTGGGAATAGACAGAATATCGGTTATTCATCTGAATGACAGCAAAAATCCGAGAGGTGCCATGAAGGACAGACATGAAAATTTAGGATTTGGAACGATAGGATTTGAAACTTTGAATAAAATAGCTCATTATGAAAAATTTTCTCATTTGCCGAAAATACTTGAAACTCCATATGTAGCATTGACTCCCGAAAAGGGAGCAAAGACAGTACCGCCATATAAATTTGAAATAGAAATGCTGAAAAATAAGAAATTCGATAAAAATATACTTGAAAAAATACGAGAGCAGTAAAAATACAAAAAAGAAGATATATAATTTTCAACTATTTGTCGTAAGGTTTTCAAAGAATTAATTGACAAGGATTGGAAAAAATGATAGAATAATTTTTGTCATACTAGCCGGGGAGTTAGCGGTGCCCTATATCTACAACCCGCTTTAGTAGAGGTGATGTCGGACTTGCGGATAATTTCAGTATCAATGCCTTATATTGAGGATGTTGAGAAAATAGTCCTGTATTGTAGAGAAGCGGCGAATCGTGTCAGGTTGGGAACGAAGCAGCACTAAGTCGATTTCTTTAGGTTTATGGGGTCGCTATTTTTGAGTTTTTGATATAAGAAACAGATAGTGGAGTTTTTTCAAAAGTCCGATGTATGACTAAATATATTTGAAAAATACGTGATTAAGTATTTTGTGTAATACAGCAATTATAACATTTTAAAATTGTAACTATTTAAATATAGACATTATATACACAATAGCAGGAAATAATTTCATTGCTATTTATTTTTTATTATGAAATAGTATTAAGGAGTGGCTATGGATATTATTCAGTGGGATAATAAATCGGAAAGAGACAGGATTGAAAAAATAAAAGATATGGATAAAGAGTTTATATTTAATATAAATAAGGAAAAGCTTTTTATTCTGTGTTCAGAAAATAAGATATACGGATATGCAATAATCAGCTCGGAAAAAGATTCGGGACAAAATGCTGAGCTAAAAAAAATATTTATAATACCTAAATTGAGAAATAACGGATATGGGACTATACTCCTAAAATATCTTATAAACTGGCTTATAAATAATAATTTTGATATACTGACTGTGAAAAATCATAAGAAGATGAATAATTTCCTTGAAAAGCAGAGATTTATAAAAAATGAGAATGGTTATGTATTAAACAATCTAACTGAAAATAAAAAACAGGAAAAGAGTATGTTTTTTGTATCAAAATTTGCAATAGCAGTAAATATAATATTAGCATTTCTTAAAATTTTTACGGGAACTTTGTTTAAAAGCATTTCATTATTGGCAGACGGGATAAATTCACTGTCAGATTTGATTACAAATATTTTAGTAATAATAGGTTTGAAAGTAGGTTCAAACCCTGAAGATAAAAACCACCCCTATGGTCATGGAAAAATAGAATCGGTTTTCAGTGTCATAATCGGAACATTTATAATACTTACTGCTTTTAACCTTATTAAAGAAAATGTAATAAATTTATTTAACGCAGAAAACAAAATTATAACGGACATTATTCCCGTAGTGATAACAGTGATTGCCATTATAATAAAAATTTTTCAACTGATATTTATGAAATATAAAACAAAGGATTACAGAGGTCAGCTCATAAATTCCCTGCTGAAAGACTATAAAACTGATATAGTCATATCATCTTCGGTACTTTTAGGGATTTTGCTGTCGAGAATAAATCCTATATCTGATGTTCTTGTCGGTATTGCCGTTGCTTTATATATCATAAGGGAAGGCTATAAACTTATCAAGGAAAATGCCCTTATACTTCTTGATTCTCAGAATGAAGAATTACTGGAAAATATAAAAAAAGACTTTTCAGAGTTTGAAGAAATAGAAAATGCTCATGATTTCAGGATGACTACCTCAGGAAAAGATGTGTATATCACTGCCGATGTGAGAGTAAATAAGCTTATGACGGTAGATGAAGCTCATGAAATTACTAATAAGATATCAAAATTTATAAAACATAAATATAAAAACATAAAAAGAATAATGATACATCTGGAACCTTTATATGATGATTAATAAAAGATATGTCTAAATTTTATAAATCAAATTAAATTCTACATTGATTTTTATTTTATAATGTGTTAGTATATTTAAAATAAGAAACAAATAAATGTGAAAATGAAAGGAGAATTTAAGGTATATGGATGAATACAAAAATTTGGAAGAAGCCGAATTGGAAGAAATAAAAGTTGAAGAAACAGGTAGCGGATTTCAAAATGAACAGGATTTCTCACAGGAACCAAAAACGGGAGGAACGGAAAACGGAACACAAGGAGAAGAGGATTTTACTGTAATGAGTGTAAGAGCAGAAAAAATATCAAAAAATAAAAGAAAATATAATAAGATAGTGTACTGTTTATTAGCGTGGTTTTTAGGATTATGGGGAGTTCATTCTTTCTATGCGGGAAAAACATTACAGGGAATTATATTTATATTAACTACAATAATAGCTTTTATATTATCTTTCATTTATATAGGTGTATTTATTATGTTTATAGAAGGAGCTATATGTATTATCCAAATTATATTAGCAGTGATGAAATCTTCCGATGAAAATGGAAATATTTCATAATTTTAGTAATCATAATTTAAAAAAAGAGTTTGCTTTACTCTTTTTTTTATTACTCAATTATGATATAATTTATTTAATAAATCAGTAAAATATAACTTTCTAATAAAAGAATGATCTCAAGGTTTTAAGTTTAAAATTCAGGGATAAAAAGTTTAATATAAATAATTAAGAACAGGAAAGAAAAGGAAGGCATACAAAATGAGTATTTTAGATGAATTAAACAGTGAACAGAGAAAAGCGGCAGAAAAAGTTGAAGGACCTATCTTAATATTGGCAGGTGCAGGAAGCGGGAAAACAAGAACTGTTACATACAGAATAGCTCATATGATAAGGGAAAAAGGAATTTCCCCTTTAAATATCCTTGCCCTGACATTTACAAATAAGGCTGCAAGAGAAATGAAAGAAAGAGCCGAAGCATTAGTTGGAGCTGATTCTCACAATCTTGTAGTTTCGACATTTCATTCTTTTGCAGTGAGATTATTGAAAACTTATTCTGAAAGGATAGGTTATGGGAGAAATTTCAACATATACGATGTAGATGACCAGAAAAGTATAATTGGAAAGATAAAAAGAGATTTAAATGCAGGAAATGATGATTTTACTCCGGGAAGAATAGCAGGAAAGATAAGTAAACTGAAAGAGCAGGGGATAGGACCTGAACAGCTTGAAAAAGAACTGGATTTGAAACTTCCTGCAAACAAATTTTTTTATGAAATATATAAACAGTATAATGAAGTTCTGAAAGCAAATAATGCAATGGATTTTTCGGATTTGCTGCTGAATGCGAGAAAGTTACTGAATGATTCATATGTTCTTGAAAGAGTACAGGATAGATATAGATATATTGTCGTAGACGAATATCAGGATACAAATGATATTCAATATGAGATAATAAGTATAATCGCTTCAAAATATAAAAATATATGTGTAGTCGGAGATGAGGACCAAAGTATATATGCTTTCAGAGGAGCGAATATAAATAACATATTGAACTTTGAAAGGGACTATCCCGATGCCTTTGTAGTAAAACTTGAGAGAAATTACAGATCTACAAAGAGAATACTCGCTGTTGCCAATGAAGTAATAAAAAATAATAAAAGCTCCAAGGGGAAAAAACTTTGGACTGACGGAGATGAAGGTGAAAAAATAAAAGTATTTAATGCTGAAAATGTCTATGATGAAGCTGAATATATAGTAGAGAATATAAAAGCCAAATCAAAGGGCGGAAAATACTATAAAGATATGACTATTTTATACAGAACTAATGCGCAGTCGAGAGTTTTGGAAGAAAAACTTTTGGCAGCAAATATCCCTTATAAAATCTATGGCGGTATGCAGTTCTTTCAAAGAAAAGAAATTAAGGATATTCTTGCATATTTGAGTTTGCTTAATAATAAAAATGATAATCATAATTTTTTAAGAATTATAAATGTTCCTAAACGTTCCATAGGAGATAAAACCCTCGAAAAAATAGCTCAACTGGCTCAGGAAAAAGGACTGTCAATGTTAGATGCATTAAAATTTATAAATGAAGTGCCTGAAATTAGGTCAGGAGTAAGGGAAACTCTTACAAATTTTTATAAAATGATGCAGGAAATATATGAAAGCCTTGATGAATTGTCAGTAAAAGAAGTTTTTGATGAAGTGATGTCCAAAACAAAATATATTGATTTTATAGAAGACAATAAAGAAGACAGGGTAAAAAACATTGAAGAACTTTTAAACAGTATAACCGAAGCACAGAAACAGAATGAAGGTCTTTCACTGGGAGAATATCTAGATATGGTGTCATTAAGCACATCTACCGATGATATGGAAGACGAAGAAAATTTTGTGAAACTGATGACAGTACACAGTTCCAAAGGACTTGAGTTTGATTATGTATTTATTGCAGGAATGGAAGACGGGCTTTTTCCGTCATGTAATTTTGAAACTCCTGAAGAAGATATAGAAGAGGAAAGACGACTGTGCTATGTCGCCGTAACAAGAGCTAAAAAAGAGCTGTTTATATCCCATGTTTCCGAAAGAATGGTTTGGGGACAGATGAATTTTATGATAAAGCCTTCCAGATTTATCTATGAAATGAAACAGGATAATCTCGAATATTTATCTGAAAAATTTTCTAAATTCACAAAAAAAATGGAAAAAAGTACGGTTATAGACAGTAAAAGAAAAACAAAAATAGAAAATTTCAATCCTTTTGCCATAAAATCCGTAAGGACGCAGGATTTGAAGCACAGACATGATCTGAAATACAAAGTCGGAGATAAAGTAACTCATATAAAATTTGGAAAAGGAAAAATAAAAAGTATGGACAGTAAGAGTATGACAGTCGATTTTGCAGTGGGAGAAAAAAAAATAGCTTTAGTATTGGTGAAAAAGATTTTGAAAGATGAATAAAAGAAATCGGAGGCAATAAATGAAAAGAAAAACTATAAAAAATGAAGTAGAAATAAGTGGAATAGGACTTCATAAAGGGCAGGAAATAAAACTTACTTTAAAGCCTAACGAAGATAACGGCGAAATAGACAGGGGAATTATTTTTAAAAGAATTGACATTACCGATAAAGATAATGTTATAAAAGTCGACTACAGAAATCTGTTTGATCTTGAAAGAGGCACAAATATAAGAAATAAGGATGAAGTAAAAGTTCATACAATAGAACATTTTATGTCGGCCCTTTCTGTTTCAGGAATTACTGATATATTAGTAGAAATAAATGGAAATGAGCTGCCTATACTCGACGGAAGTTCCATACAGTTTATGGAAAAGCTGAAAGAAGCAGGAATAAAAGAGCTTGAAAGTGAAATAGAGCCTATTGTAATAAAGGAACCTGTAATATTTAGTCAGGAAAAAGACGGGAAACATGTAATAGCTTTACCATATGATGATTTTAAAATATCCTATACTATAGATTTTAATCATAGTTTTTTAAAATCCCAGTATTTTGAAATAAATGTAAATCTTGAAGAATATATTGAAAAAATATCAAGATGCAGAACATTTGCTTTTGATTATGAAATAGATTTTCTGAAAAAAAACAATCTGGCACTTGGAGGAAGTCTTGAAAATGCTATAGTCATTGGGAAAGACGGACCTCTAAATCCTGAAGGACTTAGATATCCTGATGAATTTGTAAGACATAAGATACTGGATATTATAGGAGATCTTTACGTGCTTGGAAGACCGATAAAAGCACATATAATAGCTATAAAAGCGGGGCATTTTGTAAATGCAAAATTGACAGAACTTATTGCAAAGAAATATTTATAGGATACGGAAAAGATAAATAAAAAAAATAGATTATTGACTTTTACAATGGATAAAGTTTATAATACGGTAAATGATAAATTATATAAATTTTTAGGAGGATAAAATATATATGGAACCAGTAATGACAATAGAAGATATCATGAAAATATTGCCGCACAGATATCCATTTTTATTAGTAGACAGAGTAGTGGAAAAAAATGGAACGGATACATTAGTAGCAATAAAAAATGTAACTATGAATGAAGAATTTTTTAATGGGCATTTCCCCAAAAAACCTGTTATGCCGGGAGTTCTACAAGTAGAAGCAATGGCTCAGGCAGTTGGGCTCTTAATGTTGGAGCCGGGGAAAATACCTCTATTTATGTCGATAGATAAATGTAAATTCAGAAAAGGAGTAGTTCCCGGAGACCAGTTAAGAATAGAAGTGGAGAAAATAAAAGTAAAAAGAAATTTTATAGTTGCCAAAGGAAGATGTACTGTAGACGGAATAGTTACATGTGAAGCTGATTTGATGTTTGCAATACAGGAATTGTAATTTAACAGAATAAAATTATAGGAGAGGTATAATTATGAGTAGAAATAATATACATCCGACGGCAATAGTAGCTGAAGAAGCTAAGCTTGGAGAGAATATAACTGTGGGAGCATATTCGATTATAGGACCTGAAGTAGTAATAGGAAACGGAACAACTGTAGAATCCCATGTTGTCATAGAAGGAGAAACAACAATAGGAGAAAATAACTACATATTTTCTTTTGTTTCTATAGGAAAAGTACCTCAGGATTTAAAATTTAAAGGTGAAAAAACGAGAGTTGTAATCGGAAATAACAATAAAATAAGAGAATTTGTTACTATCCATAGAGGAACGGACGATAAATACGAAACAAGAATTGGAAACAATTGTCTAATAATGGCGTATGTACATATAGCCCATGACTGTATTATAGGGGATAACTGTGTATTAGCCAATGCAGCGACTTTTGCAGGTCATGTGGAAGTAGAAGATTATGCAGTAGTCGGCGGACTTACAGCTATACATCAGTTTACGAGAGTAGGCAGACACGCCATGATAGGAGGCTGTTCGGCAGTAACTCAAGATGTAGTTCCTTATATGCTTTCCGAGGGAAATAAAGCAAGAGCAGTATATATAAATATTGTGGGACTTCAAAGAAGAGGATTTTCAGAAGAACAGATAAAGACTTTAAGAGAAGTCTATAAAATTATTTTCAAGAAAAAACTGAAACTCGAAGAAGCATTACAGATACTTGAAAGAGATTACAGCCATTTTGATGAGGCGATGAAAGTAGTAGAATTTATAAGAAAAAGTAAAAGAGGAATTACGAGATAATGAATAAAGTAGGATTAATAGCCGGAAACGGCAAATTACCTGAATTATTTCTAAAACAGTGTGAAAAAAACGGAATAGAATTGTTTTCCGTCTATTTGTTTGACAGTGTAGAAAACAGCATAAAAAATTGTAGTAATTCAGTGAAATATAGTGTAGCACAGCCGGGAAAGATAATTTCTTATTTTAAAAGAAACGGACTTTCTCATGTTATTATGCTTGGAAAAGTTGAAAAAGACCTTATTTTTTCAAATCTGAAATTTGATTTTACTGCTACAAAAATTCTACTTTCTGCAAGAAATAAAAAAGACAAGAATATATTGAAAGCAATTATAAATTATATAGAGGGTGAAGGATTAACTGTTTTACCTCAAAATTATCTTTTGGAAGATTATATGGTAAAGCCTACGGTTTATACTAAAATTTTTCCGTCAGAAAATGAGGAAAAAACTATAAAGATAGGAATAGAAGCTGCGAGAATGCTTACCGATATTGATGCGGGACAGACTGTTGTTGTAAAAAATGAGGCAGTTATTGCACTTGAGGGGTTAGAAGGAACCGACAAGGCGATATTAAGAGGGGGAGAGCTTGCAGGAAAAGACTGTATCGTTGTCAAAATGGCAAGGAAAAATCAGGATTATAGAATAGATATTCCTACTATAGGTCTTGAAACTCTAAAAAAAGTCGTTGAGATAAAAGCAAGAGGAATAATAGTTGAAGCAGAGAAAATGCTTTTTATAGACCAAAACGAAGTTATAAATTATGCAAATAAAAATAAGATTTTTATTAAAGGAATTAGCATAAAAGATTAGCAAGAATTTTTTAATAAAAAAATTAATTGAAAAACAAAGGGAAAAGTAAATGGAAAATAAAAAGAAAGTATTTGTTTCTTCGGGAGAAATGTCGGGAGACCTTCATTTATCATATATTATAGAGGAAATAAGGAAAAAAGACCCAAATATATCATTTTACGGAGTCATAGGAGATAAATCAATAAATGCAGGTGCGAATAAAATAACACATATAAAAGATAATGATATAATGGGGTTTATCGAAGCATTGAAAAAATACGGATATTTTAAACAGAAAGCTGAGGAATATCTGAAATATATAAAAGATAATAATATAGAAACTGTCATATTTGTGGATTTTGGAGGATTCAATCTAAGATTTTTTAAATTGTTGAAAAAAAATATTCCTTCTATAAAAACAATATATTACATTCCTCCCAAAATATGGGCATGGGGGAAAAATAGGATAAAGACTATTAAAGAATTTGATGACGTGATAGTCATTTTTCCTTTTGAAAAGGAATATTTTCATAAAATTGAAAAAAAATCAGGATTATATGTGGAATATTTTGGCAATCCTTTAGTTGATAAATATGAATTTTCTGAAAAATTGGGAAATAAAATAATGTTATTACCGGGAAGCAGAAAACAGGAAATAGAAAAATACATACCCATAGTAATAGAATTAGTTAAAAGCAGAGAAATGAAAAATGAAAAATTTATAATGAAATTTCCTGATAAATCTCATTTAGAATATGCAGAAAATATAAGTAAAAAATATGACATAGATTTAAACGAAATAGATAATCTTGAAATTACTCTTGATACAATACAGAACTTAAGAAATGATTGCAAATATGCTATTGCCACATCCGGAACTGTTACTTTTGAATTGTCGCTGACAGGGCTTCCTGTAATAACAGTCTATAAGGCTTCGGCGATAAATGCATTTATTGCAAGAAAGATAGTAAAATTAAAATTTGTTACGTTGACAAATTTGAATGCCGACAGGGAAATATTTCCTGAACTGCTACAGGAAGATTTTAATATTAAAAATTTAATAAAACAGTGCAAAATAATAGAAAATAAGAAAGAAGATATAGTAAGTGAGTTGAAGGAAGAAAGGGAAAAGCTTGGAGAAAAAGGAGTTTTAAGTAAAATTGCTGATTATATGATAGAAAAGATTAATGGTCAAAACGGCATAAAAAACTAAAACTGAAAAAGGAAAATAATATATGGAAAAAAAACGGGAAGAATTATTAAACAGTTCGATTTTCGGATTATTTATAAAATATTTTATACCCACATTTATAGGTTCGATAGTAGTTGTACTTTATAACATTGTAGACAGATTTTTTGTCGGGAAAATAAGTGAAAAAGCTTTGGCAGGAGCAGGAGTTTCTTTTTATATAGTTATGATTCTTATAGCTTTTTCAATGCTTATAGGAGTAGGAGCAGGAACAATCATTTCCATAAGGTTAGGGCGAGGAAATGAAGATGAGGCTGAAAAAATATTAGGTAATGCAATAACTGTTTTTGCAGTGTTGGGACTTATTCTTTTTGTCATACTGAGAATAAATCTCGACAATATACTGATATATTCAGGGGCAAACAGTGAAACACTGCCTTATGCACGAACTTATCTGGAAATAATATTATATGCAATATTTCCTCTGTTTTTTTCTTACGGGCTTACAAATATATTGAATGCGGCAGGAACACCAAGAATAGCTATGTTTTCAATGATATTGGGAGCTGTTACGAATATTATTCTTGATTATGTTGCAGTAATGATAATGAAGACGGGAATAGAGGGGACGGCTTATGCTACCTTGATAGGTAATGTACTTTCCGCTATATTTGTAATGTATTTTTTAACGGTCGGAAAATTGCCTTTTAAAATAAATCTTTTTGGATATAAACTTGAAGATACGAGTTCCATAAGATTAAGATTTAGGAATTTAAAATTATCCATTGATATAGTGAGAGATATAATTGTAATAGGATTATCTCCATTTATGCTCCAGCTGGCAAGTTCGGGAGTAGGACTTATAACAAATAAAATAGTTGAAACAAATGGAGGAACATACGGAGTTGCAGTTATGACGATTATAAATTCATATCTTCCTTTGATGACAATGACTGTATATTCAGCAGCACAGGCGATACAACCTATAATAGGGTTTAATTATGGAGCAGAAGACTACAGAAGAGTAAGAAAATCACTTTTAACTGCTGTTTTTTCAGGAATTTTCCTGTCTTTTATGTTTTGGATTACAGTGATGTTGTTTCCAAAAAATCTTATACTTTTTTTTAATGAAAAGAGTACAAGCGAAGGACTGAAAGAAGGAATAAAAGCTCTGAGAATTTATTTTTCCCTTATAATTCCTGCTTCTTTAGGAATAATACTGCCTAATTATTTTCAGGCTACAGGTAGACCGAGATATTCGGTCATATTAAATTTATTGAGACAAGTTGTAATATTTTTAATAGTAGTTATAATTTTTTCACATATATGGCAGCTAAATGGGGTATGGTATGCCCAGCCTTTTACCGACTTGATGTTTGCCTTAGTTTTGATAATATTCTTATTTAGAGAACTTAAAAAACTAAAAATAAAAGAAAAAGAAATAAATAACAGAAACAACGGGACGATTATCGGAAAGGATGATTAAAAAATGAATACGGTCATATTAGCTGTAACTGCTTATTTTTTAGGGAGTATCCCCAATGCTTTATGGATAGGGAAAGTATTTAAGGGGATAGATATAAGGGAGCATGGAAGTAAAAATACAGGTTCAACAAATGCCGCAAGAGTTTTAGGTACAAAACTGGGAATACTTACGTTGATACTGGATATAGGAAAAGGTGCATTACCGACTGCTTTGGCAATACTGACAAATGCAAATCTAATTGAACAGATTACAGGTATTATCGGGTCAGATGCTATATTTATAGGAATATTTGCAATTATAGGACACAGTTTTTCAATATTTATGAAATTCAGGGGAGGAAAAGCTGTCGCAACGACGGTGGGTGTATTTACAGTCCTTGTACCGATTGCAATATTATTTGCAGCAATCGTATTTTTCACAGTATTCGGAATTTCAAAATATGTATCTCTTTCTTCGATAATAGCCGCTACTTCGTTACCGATATTGATATTTGTATTATATAAGAACATACCGCTTACAATTTTTGGGATAATAATAGCTGCACTAATAATACTAAAGCATAAAAGTAATATAGAAAGACTCAAAAACGGTACGGAAACGAAATTTACCATGAAGAAAAAATAAATATATTTTTAAAGAAAGTTGGTGGATTATGAAAAATATATTGGTAATAGGAGGAGGAAGTTGGGGAACATGTCTTTCCAAACTTCTCGTTGAAAACAAAAATAAAGTATATTTATGGGAACATAGTGAAGAAATAAGAACAACCATGAGAGAAACTCATGAAAACGCTGTGTATCTTCCCGGAATAAAATTACCTGAGGAATTGATTTTAATTGACGATTATTGTGAAATTTTATCAAATGAAACAGAATTTGGAAAGATAGACATTCTTTTATTAGCCACTCCTACACAATTTTTAAGACCGATTTTAAAAAGATTGAAAAATTGTCTGAATTATAATATAATAATAGTAAATGTAGCAAAAGGAATCGAAGTTTCAACTAATAAAAGAATATCGGAAGTTGTAGATGAAGAGCTGAAAGGTAAAGATTATAGTTATGTATTGCTCGCAGGACCGACTCATGCTGAAGAAGTATCAAGAAAATTACCTTCGGCAATATTATCAGTATCAAAAGATGAGCGAGCTGCGATAGAAGTACAAAATGTTTTCAGTTCATCATATTTTAGAGTATATACAGGAACAGATTTGACAGGAGCCGAACTTGGAGGAGCATTAAAAAACTGTCTTGCCATTGCAGCGGGAATAGCGGACGGTATGGGTTACGGCGATAACAGCAAAGCAGCTCTTATAACAAGAGGATTAAACGAGATACTCGAATTTGGAAAATATTATAATGTGGATTCCAAAACATTTATGGGTCTTTCGGGACTTGGTGATATTATTGTTACTTGTACAAGTAAACATAGTAGAAACAGATTTGTAGGTGAAGAGTTGGGTAAAGGTAAAAAGATAGAAGATATAGTGTCAAATATGAAAATGGTTTCAGAGGGAGCAGCAACTATAAAAGCGATTTATTCGATAATAAAAGAAAAAAATATAAAATCTCCTATTTTTACGGCACTTTATGAAGTAATCTATCAGGGAAAACCTGTTACTGAACTGGCTTCGACTTTTATGAGCAGAGATCTCAGATCTGAATTTATTTAATTACGCTATTATAACATTAGAGAATACTAACGGAGATGGTAATGGAAGAAAACAATTTAAATTTAATTTCTTTATACTTAAGTGATATTCAGAAATTTAACTTGTTGTCTAAAGAAGAAGAATATGAACTTTTAAGAAAGATTAGAGAGGAAAATGACGAACAGGCAAGACAACTGTTGATATTATCAAATTTAAGACTTGTCATAAGTACCGCAAAAAAGTCTCTTGGCAACGGGTTGCCTCTTATTGATTTGATAAGTGAAGGAAATATCGGACTAATCAAAGCGATAAATAAATTTGATTATGAAAAAGGACACCGTTTCAGCACTTATGCAGTCTGGTGGATAAAACAGTCCATAAAAAAGGCAATTATAAATACCGGAAGAGATATAAGAATACCGTCCTATAAATACGAACAGTTATCCAAAGTAAACAGGGTTATAATGGAATATGCCGCAAAGTACGGAGAATCCCCTCCTACTGATTATATCGCCAAAAAGGTGGATTTAAAAGAAAGTAAAGTGATCCTTCTTTTAAATGAATTTCAGGATGTAATATCTCTGAACGAAACGATAGGAGATAATATATATCTTGAAGATATTGTCGGGAATACTGATGATGTAGAGGAAAAAATAATAAAAGAAGATCAGCTGACTGAAATGAGAGAATTACTTGAAAATATCCTGACTGACAGAGAAAGGGAAATCCTTGAAATGAGATACGGTCTCTATAACAATAAAATCCATACATTAAAAGAAATAGGAGCAGCATTGAATATTACAAGAGAAAGAGTAAGACAGATTGAAAAAAAAGCCATAACAAAACTTAAGAACCATTTTAAAGAATACAAGGAAATATTTTAAGAATATAATAGAATAGGAGAAAAAAATGTTAAATGTTAAAGTTGACAGGAAAGAGCTTTTAAGAGCCATACAGGTAGTCGAAAATGCAGTAACTGAAAACAAAATAAGGGAAGTTCTTTCAGGAATATATATAGAAGCAGTGGAAAACAAGATTATTTTAAAAGGGACCGATTTGGAGTTATCCATAAATACTGAAATTTCGGGAGAAATTACTTCGGAAGGAAAAATTGTAATAAAACATAAATTAATAGAAGAATTTTTAAAACAAATTTTAGATGAAAAAATAGAATTAATAGAAGAACAAGGGAAATTGGTTATAAAAACTGACAGTACAAATACTGAATTTTCATTATACGATGCGGAAAATTTTCCTGCTCAAACAAAAATAGAATTAGGAGTAGAATATACATTTAATAAAAATAAATTATTAAGTTATATAGAAAATGTAAAAATATCCGCTTCGACAGACCCTGAAAATTTGGCAGTCAACTGTATAAGATTTGAAATTGAAGAAAATAAATTAAAACTTGTCTCTTCTGATACATATAGATTGACATATATTGAGGAAGAACTGGATGAAAATGAAAAAAACAAAGAAGGATTAAGTGTAAGTATACCTTTGAAAACGATAGACGGATTGATAAAAATAATGAGACTTATAGATGAGGAAAATATAATTTTTAAATCCGACGGTACAAAAGTATTCTTTAAATTTTCCAATGTAGAGATACTCACAAGAGTTATTGAATTACAATTTCCTGATTACAAATCAATATTGAAGAATGCTCAGCATGATAAAAAGGTATTGTTAAATACAAAAGATTTCCTATCAGTTTTAAAAAGAACTCTTATCTTTGTCAGAGATAATAAAGATGCAAAAAATGGCGGAATTTTCAATTTTGAGAATAATAAGCTGATACTGACAGGGATAAATGAAAATGCCAAAATAAAAGAGGAGTTGGCAACGATACAGGAAGGAGAAAATCTGAAAATCTCATTGAATGTAAAATTCTTAGTGGACTATATTTCAATCCTGGACGGAAAAGTAACGGAACTTAAATTAATGAACTCCAAAAGTTCGGTACTCGTAAAAGATGAAGAAAGCGATAAATCCCTTTACTTTACAATGCCTCTGGCGTTAAGAGAAGGATAAAATTTGAAATTTGAAGATAACATTTTGAAAGTAATATGAAATAATATAATAAAAAAGTAAAAAACTCGAATAAGTATCTAATATTTATCGAGTTTTTTACTATCCAAAGTTTTTTTATTGTGTTCTAAAAATTTAATTATCCTAATTATGAGAACTAACTGAATGGATTAATTGCCCATCTGAAAGTTCTGCTATAAAAGTCACTATCCAAACTTGAGATTGTAACTCTTCTACTTCCGGAAGAAGCGTGAATAAACTGTCTACCACCCATGTATATACCTACATGTGATATACGACCTTTTCCGGTAGTTTCAAAAAATACCAAATCACCTTTTTTCATATTCATTGATGAAATTTTTGGTCTGAATGTTGCCTGCTCACTGGAAACTCTTGGTAAGTTTAAATCAGCTGCTTTTCTAAATACATATCCGACAAAACCTGAACAATCAAAACTATTAGGTCCGGTAGCTCCCCAAACATAAGGTGAACCAAGTTTATTAGAAGCAAATTCGATAATTTGATCTCTAACGCCTGATTTAACGCTGTGAGAACTTCTTCCTGACTTACTGCTATTGTCTTTAACATTCAAAGACATAGAATCGTTCTTGTAATAGTTTCCGATGATTTTTGTTAATTCATCTGAAGGGTTTTTCGGACTCGCAAAAACCGATGCAGATAACAACAGAGCACCAGCCAGTATTACTATTCTTTTCATGTAACCTCCAATCTACCATAGAACTTTGGTGATACTATTTTACTACATAAATCTTTGAAAATCATTAGAGTTAAATTTAAAAAAAATAATTGTAGATACAAGAGAATGTAATAAAAAGGGAAATGTTGAATTATTAAGGATAATATGATATTATATACAAAATATGAAAAAATAATAAATGATATAAAATATATATTTTTTATAATTCAAGGAAAGGGTAGAAAAAATGAGTTTAAAATTTAAAGTTAGAGTACCGGGAACATCGGCAAATATCGGTGTCGGATATGACTGTTTAGGAGTAGCACTTGATTATTTACTGGAACTTGAAGTGGAAGAAAGCAGTAAAATAGAATTTTTGGAAAATGGGAAACCTTTCTCAATTCCTATCGAGGAAAACCTCATTTTTGAAGCAATAAAATATACTGAAAAACATCTGGTAAAAAATATTCCAAGTTATAAAATAAATATTATTAAAAATGAGATACCTATTGCGAGAGGTTTGGGAAGTAGTTCCAGTGCCATTGTCGCAGGAATTTTAATAGCAAACAGATTTGCAGGGAATCCTTTAGATATTGACAAAATTGCGAAACTTGCCGTAGAAATGGAAGGACACCCGGACAATGTAGTGCCTGCAATATTTGGCGGTATGGTATTAACTGCTCACGATAAGAAAAATATAGTTTACAGCATTTTATCAAATACTGATGATTTATATTTTTATGTTATGATACCTGATTTTCAGCTTTCCACTGAAAAAGCGAGAAGTGTACTGCCTAAGTCGTATTTAGTTTCCGATGCTATAAATAATATGTCTAAATTAGGACTTCTTGTGGATGCATTCAATAAAAAAAAGTACGACAATCTAAGATTTTTATTGGGAGATAAAATTCATCAACCATACAGATTTGCATTGATAAATAATTCCGAAGAAATATTTGAGATATCTCAAAAATATGGTGCATTAGGAGAATACATAAGTGGAGCGGGACCAACTCTGATTTCTTTAAATTATGAAAATGATGAATTTCTTGAAAATATGAAAAAAGAACTGGAAAAACTTCCTGATAAATGGACAATCGAAAAGAAAAGAATAAATTTAAAAGGTGCAGAGATTTTTGATGAAGAAAATTTAGATCGGGATAATAACAATTAGAAAATTTATTCGAAATATGTTAGAATAATTACAAAGAATTTAAATTGGGAGATTTTAATAATGGAATTTCATCTAAAAAGCAATATAGGGACATTGGAAGTTATTACAGGAAGTATGTTTTCAGGAAAAAGTGAAGAGTTGATAAGAAGACTGCGAAGGGCAAAATATGCAAAACAGAAAGTAGTGGTTTTTAAGCATGCGATTGATAAGAGATATGGAGAAAGAGGGATTTATTCTCACGGAAATGACAGTCTAGAAGCGTACCCTGTGAGTTCAGTAGAACAAATGGAAGAAATAATGAGAAAAAATAATGATGCAGAAGTAATAGGAATAGATGAAGTTCAGTTTTTTGGGGAAGATGTTGTCAAGTTTTGCGAAAAATATGTTGAATTCGGTAAAAGAGTGATTGTTGCGGGACTGGATATGAGTTTTAGAGCTGAACCGTATCACCCTATGCCTGAATTAATGGGGATTGCAGAGCAGGTAGATAAACTGCATGCTATATGTACAGTGTGTGGAAAATCGGCTTATGCAAGTCAAAGACTCATTGACGGAGAGCCTGCATATTATGACGATCCGCTCGTTATGGTTGGGGCTTCTGAAAATTATGAAGCAAGATGTAGACGACATCATATTGTTAGATACAGGGAAAATAATAAGGGAAAAATATATTTTGTTGTAGGAACTGACATAGGAGTAGGAAAAATATCAGTTGAAAAGTTATATACTGAAAATATATTAAAAGATAAAAAAACAAAAGTTATAATAATATCATCAGGCATTGAAGAAGATGAAAAATCCGAAAATAAACTGTCTGAATTAAGAAAAAAAATAAATAAGGAAATGATAGAAAATGATTTTGTATTCGTAAGAATAGTAAGAGGACTTTTACTCCCTATCGAAGGGAATTATAATGTTGTAGATTTTATGTGTGAATACAGGAAAAATTCTGAAATAATCCTTGTTTCCCGAAACAAAAGGGGAGTATTAAATCAGGTTTTACTGACAGTAGATTTATTGAGAAAATCTGATCTGAACTTTAAAGAAATAGTATACACTAATAAAAGTTCAGATGATAAAGAGAATATGGAAATTATAGAGAAAATAAAAAAATTAACAAAACTTAACTATAAAATAATAGATTAACGATATCATTTGTATAAATAAAATTTTATTAAAAAAACATATTTATTTAAAATATGTTTTTTTATATTTTTTTATTTTGGGACATCTCTTTTTATTTGTATTTTTATTTTTTAGAATAATCATGAATAGACTATAAAAATTTCTATCTTTTTTTAAAACTTCAATCTTTAATAATTTCATATGACCATAAATAGTCTATAAAAGGTCAATCAAAATTTCTATTTCACCATTTTCCTCCACAAAAAGTCCTGTAACAGCGATATCTGAAAGATGTTCCCTAATCATTCGAACAGATTTTGTAATATATTCTTTCTGGATTTCATCATTTATAGGACAACCTGCACAGTCGCTATGCCCTGCAATAAAAATATGATCGGATTTATGTTTTCCGATTGAGATCAGAATAATCTTGTCTTCCACTGCTTTCAAATAGTCATCGTATACTATTTTACTTACAGGTCCCGCGTCCGTTATAGTATCCACATAATCATAACGGTAATTATTTCTTATATATTGATTTATTATATGGATAAATCTTCCGTCCATACAGCATATTAAAGTACAGAACATTTTGAGCCTCCTGATTTATTTGGTTTGTATTAATACTGATATTAATATGGATATTTGTATTTTTATCAGTATTATTCGGTATTATTTTTAAGATAAAATAATTCGCGAGTTTCATTTCTCTCTATAATTAATAACACTTTTCAACTAATTCAACTAATATAGTTATATCATAAAATATAGAATACAATAATTTTTTGAATAAATCCATTATATATAATATATGATATAAATTAGTTTGATTTAATATAATATAAGATTAAAAAAATTTTTGATATAAAAAATGTGATAAAAGAATATATAACAAAAAGTAATAAAAATGAAAAAGATATTAATGATATATATTTAAAATGATATATATATTCTATTATTTTTATTATTTAGTTATAAAGCTCTTTCGCCAACACATCGTCCGATTTTTGAATGAACTGAATACTTAGTCAATAAAAAACATAGAGTTTTTTTGGCAGAGAACTTGATTTTAATAGATAAGTCAAACATTAGTACTAAAAAAAGAGCCGATTGGGGCTTTTTTTATTTTGATAATATTTTCAGCAAAGTTGTAATGTCCTAAAATATGTGATACAATAAATTATTGAGTTTATTAAGTAAATTCGGTATATATAATATATATTCACAATCAATTATTCACAATCAATATGATTTTATATAAAAGAAGATTATATAAAAGAAGATTGAAAAAATTTTATATAAAAGGAGAAAAAGAATGGAAGATATAGTAAAAAAAATAAATGAATTTTCTAAAATAGCAAAGGAAAGAGAATTGACAGAAGAAGAAGCAAAGGAAAGAGAAAAATATAGAAGAATGTATATAGATAAATTTAAAGAAAGTGTGAGAGGACATCTGGACAATATAAAAGTCGTGAGAGTAGACGACGAAGGAAATCCTATTGATGATGAAGGAAACAAAATACCTGACCAAGCATAGAAAAATTAACTAAAAAAAATATAAAAAAAGGAAAATATTATGAAATATGATTTAGTATTATTTGATTTGGATGGAACTCTCGCCAATACTTATAAATCCATTGCGAAATATGTAAATTCAGGTTTTGAGGAATTAGGTCTAAAAACCTATTCTTTGGATTATTTTTATAATCTTATTGGATATGGAATGGCAGGAGTTGTCGATATAGTCTTTGATATAGAAAAATATGATGAAAAGGAAATAAGTAAAGAAAAAGTAGTAGAAACTTTGAGAAAATACTATAAAAAATATTATGACTATAAAGTAGAATTATATCCTGAAATTGATAAACTTATGGATTTTCTCGAAGAAAACGACATAAAAAAAGGTATAGTTACAAATAAGGAGCATGAGCTTGCTGTGAATACTGCCAAAAACCTATTAGGAAAGTGGAAATTTGAGGATATAATTGGTTCAGACGATAAAAAACATCCAAGAAAACCTGATTCTTACGGTGTAGATAAAATATCTAAAGAAACGAATATACCTAAAAACAGGATACTATATGTGGGGGATATGGAAGTAGACCTCAAAACAGCTGAAAATTCAGGAATTGATATAGTTTACTGCAACTGGGGATTTGGAAACGGTAAAAAAGAAAAAAATATACCTGAAAATATAAAAGTATCAAATATAGATGAACTGATAGAAAAAATTAAATAATAAATAGAAGAATAAATTTATCAATATAAGAATAGATACAATGTATTATAAAATAAAGATAGATAATTCATAAATATATTTTATAAAATGATTAGTGAAGGGAAATGCAAAATTTATGAAAGAGCAGAATTGTCAAAATAAGAAAAAAATCTTAATAATAAATACAGGCGGAACAATAAGTATGGTTCATTCGGATAAAGATGATAACCGAAGTGCATTAAAGCCCTCAAAATCATGGAGTGAAGTAATACAGAATTATCAGTTTCTGGAAAATATGAATGTAGATTATGTACAAACAAGCAAGATAATAGATTCATCTGATATGAATTATGAAATATGGCTGGAGATAGGAGAAATAATAGAAAAAAATTATGACAAATATAAAGGATTTGTGATACTGCACGGGACAGATACGATGTCCTATACTGCGAGTGTACTTTCATTTATGTTAAAAAATCTTAGTAAAACAGTAATTTTGACAGGAGCTCAGCGTCCTATTCAGGAAATAAGAAGCGACGGATTGCAAAATTTACTGACTTCCATAGAAATAATTGAAAAGCAATCAGAAAAGGATTTTTCAGATGACGAAGAAATATTGCCTGTAGTTCCTGAAGTGTGTATATTTTTTAGAGATCACCTTTTTAGGGGAAACCGTTCCAGAAAGCTTGATTCTACAAATTATTTTGGATTTTCTTCTCCAAATTACTTACCTTTAGGACAGGCAGGGTCTAAAATAAAAATATATGAGAACAGGCTTTTATCTCAACCGGAAGGAAAATTTTATGTGGATTATAAGATTAATCCCAATGTAATTATGATGGATGTATTCCCGGGATTTAATCCTGAAATATTGAAAAAGATTTTTAAAGATAATGACAGTATAAAAGGTCTTGTTTTAAGAACTTATGGAAGTGGAAATACACCACAAAATCAGGAATTTTTAGAAGCAATAAAGTATATAATAAATTTAGGAGTCATAATACTGAATATAACCCAGTGTACTGTGGGAAGTGTAGAAATGGGTTTATATGAATCAAATGCAATATTGACAAAATTAGGAGTAGTAAACGGTTACGATATGACGCCCGAAGCGGCGATTACGAAATTTATGTGCCTACTGGGAAAATATGGGAGTGAGAAAGTAAAAGAAAGACTTGTAATGAATATTGCAGGGGAGCTTACAAAATAAGCAGATAAATTAATGAGATAAATTGATACGGTGAATAAAACAATGAGTAAAATAAGTATGAACGAAACAAATAAAAATGAAATATATAAAAATAAAATAAATAATAATTTAGCAAACGGGATTACTGATGATAAAAAAAATAAATATACTGAAGCGTATGTATCTAATAGTAAAATAGATGAAACTAAAACAGATAAACTGGATACGGAAATAAATATATCAAAAATAGAAAAATTGATAAGAGATTTTGAAAATACATCGTATTTTGGATATATGTTTTTTATTAAGTATGACGGAAAAAGATTCAATTCTTTTGATGAAAATCCTAATATGAAAAGTGTAAAATCCGAATTTAGAAAACTTCTTGAAAAAAACGGTATCAAAATGTTTAAAGGAATTCAACAAGCAGGAAGAACGGATAGAGATGTGAGTGCCAAAGAAAATATACTTTATATAAATTCTCAATATTATTTGGAGTTTTCTCATATGAAGTACATTGAAAGTGAAGGACTGAAAATAAAAAAAATAGTGCGGACAATTCCTTTTCTTGAATTTCCTCAAATGATATATAAACGTTTTTATATTTATGAATATCCAATGGAATTTATAAAAAATAGTGATGAGAAAATAAAGATGAATTGTGAAAAATTGTCAGGAAAAAAGAATTTTAAAAAATTTACTTCAAAAAAAGGAGAGAAACTGAAAAATCATATCAGGGAGATATTTGTAAGATACAAAAACGGTAAATTGTATTTTGAGGGAGACGGATTCTTACCTCAACAAGTAAGAATAATGAGCAATTTTATTTTGAACGGTCAGCTGAAATCACTTCCGGGAGAATATTTGACATTGGAAAGAGTTGAAATATCAGAAGAATTGGAAAAACTTTTATTCGAAAAAATTGACATTGACAGTTTCAAGAAAAATAATAATTTTTGTCTAAAAGTAGAAAATAATATCGGAAATATTAATACTAAAGAAGACTTCTATTATGATAAAGTTTGGGATAATGAAATTCGAAGTATTTTTGAGAAAATTGAAAAAATTGAGAAAAATCATTATTTTTATGTCTTTTATGTGAAAAGAAAAAATAAAGGTGAAATAATAGGAAAAAATGGAAAAAATATAAGAAAAATGAAAAAAGTATTCGGAAATATTGTTATTAAGGAAGAAAATCAGATATTTTAGATATTATCAAGTATTATATATTATAATTATAGTATTAGAATATCGTAAATATTAGGAAGATATACTTGAATTATAATCAATTGTCTGAAACAGTTCAGAAAAGGTATTTGATAAATATCAGAAGTATGTACTTAAATTCTAATGCTACAATAATAGATATTTAGAAAGAGTATTTAAGATTATGATGTTAGAATAATAATAGATATTTTAGAGAAATATATTTAAAATTTTGATATTAGAATAATATAATATATTAGAATAAAAAAAGAAGAAGTGCATTTAAAATAGCATAGTGATACTGAATGATATAAAAATTGAAATAAAAAATATTCAGGATAATATTATAAATGAATATTATGTAAATCTAAGAATGATAGGGTATAATAAAATCCAAAATATAATAAAATTAAGAAATAGAAAATAAGAAAATAATAAAAAGATAGAAAATAGGAAAATGGATAAAACAAGGAAAAAGAAATAATAGAATAGAAAAAATATCAAAACAAAGAACAAAGAAATAAAAAAGAAAAAGATAATAAAACGAAGAATAAAAATATAGAGAATAGAAAAACTCAACAAAGCAAGAAATGTATGTTAGAATAAAAAAAAGAGAAATTAAAGAGAGTAAATTTCAAAAAGATAATATAAAAAAATAATGGAGGAAAAAATGGGAAAAAAGAAATTTACTCAGGAATTTAACAGGATATAATATACTCTATCATAGTTCGAGAAAATGGATAAAACAAGGAATAAAGAAATAATAGAATAGAAAAAATATTAAAACAAAAAACAAAGAAATGAAAAAAGAAAAAGATAATAAAACGAAGAATAAAAATATAGAGAATTGAAAAGTTCAACAAAGCAAGAAATGAAGAAATAATTGAATAAAAAAGAACAAAGAAATAAAAAAAGAAAAATAATAAAACAAAGAATAAAAAATATAGAGAATAGAAGAAATTAATAAAATAGGGACAAAAAATGTATATTATAAAAAAAGGAATAGAATATTTTTTTCCTAAAATTGACAAGAAAAATTTGATAGAAGCGATGAAAGATCTTAGTTCTGAAGAGCAGAAAATTTTTGAAAACATGAGCAAATACGATAAAGCTCACTGTTTAGAAGTATATCAAAAGTTGAAAAAAACAGAGCTGAAAAACGACAAATTATATCTAAGATTTGCCCTTTTGCATGATTGCGGCAAATTAAAAGCCGGAATAATAATAAGAGTACTTCATAAAATAGGGATGAAAACTAAGTTAAGAAATCATGCCCTGAACGGATATAAAAAATTGAAAAATATAGATAAGGAATTGAGTATATTAGTCAAAAATCATCATAATAAGAATTATTCGAAAAAAATGGATATTTTTCAGAAATGTGATGATGAAAGTTAAAAAAATAAAAAAACAGAGAGTAAAAATGGAAAAAGAAAATAAAATAACGGTAATGGTAACATTTGATGAAATAAATGAAAGAATGGACAGTTTTTTATCAAGAAAAACAGATTTTACAAGAAGTAGAATTCAGCAGCTTATAAAAAATGGGGATATAACTGTAAATGGAAAAAATGCTAAAAATAATAAGAAAATAAAGTCTTCTTATAAAATTGAGGAAAATGACAGGATAGAAATATTTATACCTGAAACGGAGCAAGCTGAAATAATTCCTGAGAATATAAAGATAGATATCATTTACGAAGATGAGGATATTGCCGTAATAAATAAAAATGCGGGGCTGGTAGTACATCCTGCTCAGGGACATTATTCGGGAACCCTTGTAAATGCGATCTTGTATCATATAAAAGATTTATCGGGGATAAACGGAGAAATAAGACCGGGAATAGTACATAGACTGGACAAAGACACAAGCGGACTCATAGTAATAGCAAAAAATGATAAGGCTCATATAAATCTTGCGAAGATGTTTCAGGAAAAAAAAATAAAAAAAACTTATTTGGCAATATTAAAAGGAAAACTGACTAAAGAAAAAGGAAGAATAGTAACACAAATAGGTCGTGATACTGATGACAGAAAAAAAATGACGGTCATAAAAGGAAATGACAGAGGAAAAGAAGCTATAACAAATTATAACGTAATATGCTCAAATGAGCTGTTTACGTTGGTCAGAGTATATATTGAAACAGGGAGAACACATCAAATAAGAGTTCATATGAAATATATGGGCTATCCCATATTAGGAGATATGGTATATGGGCGTAAAGACAGTGAAAAAAGGCAGATGCTTCACGCATATAAGCTTGAGTTTTTACATCCTGTTACAGAAAAGCCGATGAAATTTATATCGGAAATACCTGAAGATTTTAGAAAAGCATTGAAAAATATAAAACTTGAATTTGATTTGAATGATTTATAAGTTATTTAAAGGAGCAATATGAGTACGTTAAGAGAATTTGATGAAAATTATAAACAAATAATAGTGGGAGTAGATGAAGCAGGAAGAGGGCCTCTGGCAGGTCCTGTTGTAGCTGCGGCTGTCATCATAATTCAGTATTTTAAAGAACTCGAAGAAATAAATGATTCAAAAAAATTGACGGAAAAGAAGAGAGAGCAACTGTTTGAACTGATAATTGAAAAATGTGTTGTGGGAATAGGTATAGCCGATGAAAAGGAAATAGACGAAATTAACATATTGAATGCTACATTTTCAGCAATGAGAAGAGCGATAAAAAAAGTAAATGAAAAAACGGCTTTTGATATTGTTCTTGTAGACGGAAATCATAAAATAAGGGAATACAATGGGAAACAGGAAGCGGTAATTAAAGGAGACGGTAAATCATTGTCCATTGCGGCGGCTTCCATAGTAGCAAAAGTTACAAGGGACAGAATGCTTGTAGAAATGTCAAAAGAATTTCCCGAGTATGGATTTGAAAAGCACAAAGGATACGGAACAAAATTGCATAAAGAAATATTGTTAGAAAAAGGTCCGTGCAGATATCATAGAAAATCTTTCTTAAGTAAAATATTAGGAAATATGAAAAATAATGATAAGAAAACAAAAGAGAAAAATAGGGGGTTAAAAATTTTTAATGAAAAATAAGAGGGAGATAGGGTTTAAATTTGAGGATATTGTCAAAAAATTTTTGGAAAAAGAAAAAATTTTATTTGTAGAAAATAATTATTATACAAAATATGGGGAAATTGACCTAATATTTTTGGAAAAATCGACAAAAACGCTTGTGTTTATAGAAGTAAAGTACAGAAAAAACAATAATTACGGAGAAGCTGTCGAAATGGTCAGCAAGAAAAAGCAGGAAAGAATAATAAAATCATCACAGGTCTATATTTTTAAAAACAAATGGAAAGGCAACGTCAGATATGATGTTGTAGGAATAACGGGAAACGGCTTAAAAAATGATATTAACTGGATAAAAAATGCATTCTGAGGTGAAAAGATGAAAAACAATGAAAAATGTCTGAAATGCGGCTCAACGAGCTGTGAAGTAAAAACAATAGCTTTACCTACAAAAAAACTTGGAGAAGCAAAAATATCACTTGATACATTTTATCTGAAAATATGTCAGAATTGCGGTTATACTGAAACATACTCGGCAAAAGTAATTGAAAAAGTCAAAAAACCTATTAAAAATTATTGACATAAAATCCTGTATACAAAAAAGTATTCTTAATTTTAAAAGGATGATTTTCAGAAATGAGGACATAATTTCGGGGGAGAAGTTAGTCGGGTATGGGATTGTATCAGGTGAAACTGAAAATAGACTTTTAAATCTTAAGAAATTGAGAAAATTAAACAACATATATTATATTTGGGATTATGATGAAGATTTTAAAAAATTGATTTTTTCCTATAAATATCATAGGAAAAAGAAACTTGCAAAATTGATTGCTGATATGATAAAAAAGGAATTTGAATTTGTCATTCAGAGAGAAAAAATAGATTTTGTCATAAGTGTACCTGTAAATATACAAAGAAAAAATGAGAGAGGATATAATCAGGTCGATGAGATACTGAAATGTCTTGACATCAACTATATTCAGCTAAAACGTATTAAAAATACTGAGAAAATGCATAAATTGCTTGATGAAAAATTACGTAGAAAAAATATAGAGGGAAGTTTTTCTGTAGGAAAGAATATAGATTTTAAAAATAAAAGAATACTCATTGTTGATGATATTGTAACTACGGGAGCAACGTTGAGGGAAATAAAGAAGAGTATTTTGGAAAAAATTAGCGACAAAGAGAATATCAATAAAAATAAAATGGGAAACAATAAAATAGATGACAGAGAGAAAAATTATAGAAAAAAATATTATGAAGAAAAAAATCATAAAGAAGAAAATGATAAAAAAGAAAATTATAAAAAAGAAAATTTAAATAAAAATCTAAATAAGTATGAAACTGAAATTATAGTTTTTTGTCTTGCAGCTGCAAGAGAAATTAGAATAAGTAAGGGAGAAATATGAATTTATTAAAAAAATTAGTATTATTAGTTTTATTGACGGGTTCTGTGATTTCTTTTTCCGAAGGAAATAAATCAGTCGAAAATCCTACAAAATATAGTCAGAGGGATGACAATTATATTGATAAGAATTCTCTATACCATGAAGAAAGTCCTGAATATAGGATAGATGAGGGCAAAAATGTCAGAATAATACTTGAAACTAAAAACAATGATGTCTATTCTGCTGAAATCATTTACGGCGGAAAAACAAAAATGATGAGAAGTATCGGAAATTACGGAGGGAAAGAAATATTTGTAGGTGAAATACCTGATACTGCCACTGATTATTATTTCAAGCTGACTGATAATAAAACAAAATATTTTTACGGAAAGAATACTGTTACTTCTTCAAATACCGTACAAAAATTTCATTATGAAAAATCAGGAAAATTGACGAATATTCCTGACTGGGCTAAAAGTTCGGTAGGCTATCAGATATATATAGATTCATTTAGAAACGGAAATCCTGATAATGACCCTATATTCAATGAATTTGGAACAGATGACTTTAAGGCACCGACAGGCCGTATACGTTCAGGAACACAAAAAAAGGACTTGGTAGCTGCCCAATGGGGAACAGGAGCCTATAATTCCGAATTTACAGTAAATGACTGGAATGGAAATTACGAGACAAAAAATATATGGGAAGAAAATGCACTAAATGAAGTAAAAAATTATTCCAGATACTACGGAGGAGATTTGCAGGGGATAAAGGATAAACTGGATTATCTAAAAGAACTTGGTGTGGAATATATAATATTATCTTCGCCTTTTTATTCTTTATCCAATCATAAGTATGATACGATATATTTTAATCATGTGGATCCGTATTTTGGATATCTGGAACAAACGGGAACAAATAAAGGTTTGGATATCAAAGGGAAAGTTCATAATAAAAATGGAGACAAAGAGCTAAATTTACTCATATATAACAGTAAAACAGGAAAAAATCTGATAAATGAGAATATGACAGAACCAAATACATGGGTATGGACGGATTCTGACTTGGAATTGGCAAGTTTGATAAAAGAAGCTCATAAAAAAGGCTTGAAAATTGTGCTGGAAGTAGCACCTGACATAACTTCAGGAAGATTTTTTGCTGTAATGGACGGAAGATATGGAAAATGGTATCTGGATGAAAATGATTTGAGGCTCGATTTATCCAATAAAGATGTAAGAAATTATATAGAAAATTCCATGAAGAAATGGATTTTAGGACCTGATGAAACTTTTAAAAATTATTCTGATGATGACGGAATTGACGGAATAAGATATGTCTATTATGATGATAGAAATAAAAAATATCTGATTGATATAACTGAAAATTTAAAAAAATATAAGCGGGACATTCTTATTTCGGGAGAATTTTCAAATAAATTCGGAGAAGATATAACAGCAGGAGTGTACGACAGCGGAGCAGACTATAATATTGTAAATAACCTTGTAAAATATATGATAAATACAAATTCCAACTATAAAATAGGAAGTGTTGAATTTGCAACTAAACTAAATGAAATATATAATAAATATTCAAAAGAGAGATTTAATACAACACAGATTTTTGTAGACTCTCTTGATACAGACAGAATATATAGCGGAATAATAAATCCTAATAGAGTTTTTGACAGGAATAATCAGTCAAATCAGGGATATATGAATATAAGACCTGATTTATATGACGGAAATGCGGTCAGCAGACTTAAGGAAGTGCTTGCTGTCCAGTTAATGCTTCCTGCGACACCAGTCATATATTACGGAGATGAAAAAGGGATGTGGGGTGCTGATTCCCCAAGAAACAGAAAACCTATGTTATGGGAAGATTATATGCCTTATGAAAATGAAACTGATGACATAAGTAAATATACAGGCAGACTAAGAACTTTACCCGAAACTGTTCAGATAAATGAAGTAAATAGAACAGTTTCTTATCCCGTAACAATAAATCAGGATATTGAAAATTATTATAGAAATTTACTTAAAATAAGAAAAGATTATAAAGATTTATTTAAAGAGGGAAGATTCAGAATTTTGGAAGTATATAATGATCCTAAAACAAAGGCAAGAATAGATAGTGAAACGGCTCAATATCTAAATGATGAAAAAAGAAAAGCAAAAATCTATCAGGGAAAAGATATAACTCCTCAAGCTCCCAATATAGATTTTATAAGTTATGAAATATTCAATAAAAAGAATTCTATAATAGTAGTCATAAATAACAGTGGAGACAGTTATCCTCTAAGTTTACAGGTACCTAAACTGTTCGGTTTTTATACAAACCAGCTGAATAAAAAACAGAAATATTCTATTTCTGATAAAAAAATAAAAATTATAGTAAAACCTTATGAAGTAAAAATATTACACAGCAAAGATACTAATATACTTGATTCTTTCAAATAAAATAAAAAAAATTTATATCTCTCATTTTTCTTTAAGTATTTTGTGTTATAATTAACTCAACTTAAAAATATACGGAGGTAATTATGAAAAATAGGTTTTTTAAAATCTTAATTTTGGGAGTTATAACAGTATCAGCTGTTATTTACGCTAAAGGATATAGAAACTATAATCCAAAACTTTCTCTTGAAAAAGCAGAACAAATAGCATTCTCTCATGCAAAAGTATCTAAGAATGATGCACTTGTAAAAAGAACAAAATTAGACAGAGAACATGGAAGAATAGTTTATGAAATAGAATTTTATGATAAAAATAATCGAAAATATGAATATGATGTAGATGCAGATACAGGAGAAGTTGTAAGTTATCAGCATGAAACTAAGAGAAGAGGAAATAATTCATATTATAACAATGATGTAAATAACGGCGAAAGATTTATCGGAGAAGCTAAAGCAAAATCCATAGCATTATCAAGAGTGCGTGGAGCAAAAGACTTAAATATTGTAAAATTACATCTTGATCGTGAAGACGGAAGAATGGTATATGAAGGAAAAATAATCTACAATAATACTGAATATGAATTTGATATTGACGCAATAACAGGAGATATTGTAAGCTGGGAAGAAAAAAGATACTAATCACATTGTGAAAAAATGGAAGATTATGTAACAGGAAGTTATGAAAAAACGGGAAGTTGTGAAAAAAAACTAAATAAATTATAAAAAAAGAAGCTACAAAGAAAATATTTAAATCTTGGTAGTTTCTTTTTTATTCTTACTATTAATTAATATATATTTATGATAAAATAGAAAGAAACAATTATATAAAAGGTGGAAGTATGAATAAAAGACAAAAAAGATTTTATGAAAAATTTAAATCTGAAAATATTAATTCAGAACAGATTAATAAAGCTAAAAATATGGCAGGTCATTTAGGAAAACTGTCATCAAAGTTTTTATTGCTTTTGAAAATGATAAATTCCAATATAAAGGGAGAGTTCAAAATTTCTGTAATGGATAAACTGAAAATAATCGGAGCAATAATTTATGTAATAACTCTTACAGATGCAATTCCCGATTTTCTCCCGTTTTTTGGATTTGGAGATGATATAGCTGTAGTAACTTATGTTCTGGCAAAGCTGAATAAACTGGTCTCAGAATACGAGGAATTTGAAAATGGCAATGGACAGCAATATAATAAAAAGAAAGAGCCTGATTATGACAATATGAGAACAGTAAGCGAAGACGAATAAAAAAAGAAAATACAAAGATAGAAATAAAAAGAATAAAAATAAAAAATAGAGAAATTTATTTTATATGGCTCTAATAAATGTTTGATATATATGATAAATTAATAATACAATAGGTTAGTGATGTTCGATAGAAAGGGTCAGAATGAAAAAAGAAATATTTTTAAAACAATTTCCTAAAGAACTGGAATATGAAGTGAGTAAACTTTATAATTCTTTTGAGAATGCAGAAAAATACGATACAATAGTTTATACTGAAGAATTTTACACTCCCAACATATGGAAAAAATTAACTGATAAAATAGAAAATATAAAAATTATAACTGACGGAATATTTGAAAACAGTGATAGGAGACAGATAGTTTTTATACCGATTGGGTATTATGAAAATGACAGTTTTGATACAATAGAAAAAAATAAAGGGAAAATAAGATTAAGTAATCCGAATAATTCATATAATCAGAATTTTCCATGTAAGTTATTAAAAATAAGTGTTAATTCTAAATTTAAGGAATATGGGCATAAAGACTTTTTGGGCAGTTTAATGGGATTAAATATAAAAAGAGAACTTATGGGAGATTTGATACAGGATAAGGAAAATGCTTATATCCCTGTTTCTGATAAGATTTCTGATTATATCCTGACGGAATTGAAGCAGATAGGCCATGCCTCGTGTACGGTTAAAGAAATTGATATTAAAAATGGAGAAATCATCCCTGAATATAAATATGACGATAAATTTATAACTATTCCGTCAAAAAGATTGGACAGTATTGTGTCGGCAATAACCAATCTGTCAAGAAATAAAGTTATAGAGCCTATTGAAAAAGGAAAAGTATTGATAGACTATTACGAGGAAAAAGACAAGTCAAAAATAGTTGAAATTGGCAGTCTTATAACAATAAGAGGGTACGGAAAATACAAATTATTTTCAGAGCATGGGGAAACAAAAAAAGGAAAAGAAAGACTGTTAATAAAAAAATATGTGTAAATTTGACATAAAAATTAAGAAAATAAAATAGTAAAAATAAAAATAATAAAAGATATAAAAAAGTACAAGATATAGATAATAAATAATAAAAATATATGGAGTATAGAAACTATAAAAAATAAAACAACAAAGTAAGAAAAGAGTAGAAAATAAGAAAGATGAAAAATCTACTTACAAAAAATTCAACTCAAGCGGACGTAAGGAAAGAATAGAAAATAAGAGAGGTGGAAAAATGTCGAAAAAAATAGGAAAAGAATATAAATGGAATTTAAGCGATATTTATAAAAATTATGAGGAATGGGAAAAGGATTTTGAAAAATCTGTAAAAATCAAAAGAGAATTGATTTTATATAAAGGAAAATTTTCAAATGAAAAGAAATTGTTGGAATTTTTTAAAAAACAGGAAGAACTGGACAAAATTTCATATAAACTGTTTAGATACCCTCAACTTGCCAGAGATTTAAATTCATCTGATAAAGAAGCTACTGAATATCTACAAAAAGTACAATTTTTATTTTCGGAAATATCTACAGATTTGTCATGGGTAAATTCAGAGCTTATAGATAATAAAGAAAAAATAGAAAAATGGATAAAAAAAGAAGAATTTTATGATTACAGATTTGGATTGGAAAATCTGTTCAGACTGCAAAAACACGTATTAAATGAAAAAGAAAATAAACTGCTTTCTTATTTCAGTTCTTTTTTTTCTTCACCAAGAAGCATATATACTGAAATTACAGTAACAGATGTAGAATGGCCTGTAGTTAAACTAAGTACAGGAGAGGAAGTTCAGGCGACGACTGCCAACTATTCGAGAATTTTAACCAAAAATAGAAATCAGAAAGACAGAAAACTGATGTTTGAAAATTATTACGGAATATATAAAAAGAAAGAAAATACAATAGCAGCAATTTATAATTCTATTTTACAAAAGAATATAGCTAAAATGAAAGCTTATGAATATGATACATTTCTTATGAGTTTTCTTGAGGGGAACAATATACCCGAAAAAGTATATCTGAACCTTATAGATATAGCAAAGAAAAATACGAAGCCACTCAAGAGATATTTAAAATTAAGAAAAAAAATATTAGGACTGAAAAAATATCATAATTATGACGGTTCGATAAATCTTATTGAGTTTAACAAAGATTATGAGTACGATTATGCTAAAGAAATAGTTTTAAAATCTGTAGAGCCTTTAGGAAAAGAATATACGGAAAAAATGAAAAAGGCAATAAGTGAAGGCTGGATTGATGTATTTGAAACAAAAGGAAAACGTTCGGGAGCATATTCTGCGGGAATTTATGGAGTACATCCTTATATGCTTCTCAATTATAACAAAACACTGGACAGTGTATTTACATTGGCTCATGAACTGGGACATACTTTGCATACATTATATTCTGATGAAAATCAGCCATTTTCAATGTCCGATTATACAATATTCGTAGCTGAAGTGGCTTCGACTTTTAATGAAAGACTGCTACTCGACTATATGCTCACAAAAACTGAAGATCCTAAAGAAAGGATAGCTTTACTTGAGCAGGAAATAAGAAATATAGCAGGCACTTTCTATTTTCAGGCATTGCTTGCGGATTATGAATATCAGGCTCATTTAATGGTAAAAAAAGGTGAACCTGTAACAGCCGATATTCTAAGTAAAATTATGGAAAATCTTTTTGATGAATATTATGGAAATGATGTAGAAAAAGAGGAATTGCTATATGTATTATGGTCGAGAGTACCTCATTTCTTTAATTCTCCTTTTTACGTATATCAGTATGCCACATGTTTTGCTTCATCGGCAATATTGTACAATAAGATAATGAACGAAAAAGATGAGGAAAAAAAAGAAGAAGCATTGAAAAAATATATAGAATTACTGTCTTCAGGAGGAAATGATTTCCCAATGGAACAGCTGAAAAAAGCGGGAGTAGATTTATCAAAAAAAGAAACTGTAGAAGCAGTATCAGGACAGCTTGATCTATTACTTGATAAACTTGAAGAAGAAATGGAAAAAATAAATTTATAAAAAATAAATAAGAAAACAGACTTGTAAAATTGTAAAGAAAGAATTCATAATAAATTTTCAGTTTACTTTCATCTTTATATGATAACATATTTACAGATAATATGATTTACACAAAAAATCAGTATTATATTAAGTTATAAAGCAGTTATTGTAAAGCTAAATATGAAAATCTATGGAATGATAGCTAACTTAAATAGCTGTAGAAGATTGACTGAAAAATAATAAAACGAGAAAGGAAGAGATTTTTATGACATTAAAAGAGAGGATAAAAAATTTTTTACCTAATATGGAAAAAGGGATAAAAAGGTTTCCCATTACAATGATTTTTAGCGTGGCTATCTTTATACTGTCTGTTTATCTTATAGAAATAGAAGCGAAGATGAAAACAGACAGCCTGTTGTTCAAAAGGCTGGAAAAAGTATTGATTTTATTTATTTTGGGGATACCTATTTCGGCTTCACTGGAACTGATAAGGGAAAAATACTTTTCAAATAAAAAAATATTATCGGCAAGAATTGTCGAGGGAGTAATAACATTATTACTGCTGTGTGCTGTTAAAATGGTGTATATGCCTCACGAAGTTCGTGAATATTATATTGAATTAGTTTTTATATGGATTATTTCTTATCTGATATTTCTATTGATTCCTGTTATAAAAAGGGGAGATGACAGTGAAAAGTATATTCAGACCGTAGTAATGAATAAAATAATAACAGTTGTCTTTTCGGGAATTTTATTTGCAGGATTAGCTGCAATAATAGCAGCGATAGATGTTTTATTAATAAATCTTGATAGTAAAATATATATGGATGCATATGCCTTTACTGTATGTATATTTGGAATTCCTTTTTTTGTATCAAGACTGAGAGGCATAAATGAAAGCCTCGAAGAATATGAAATAGAAACGATTTTCAAAGTTCTTCTGAAATATATAATAATTCCTTTAATATTAGTATATACTGTAATTTTATACATATATCTTGGAAAAATAATAGTTCAAATGGAAATACCGAAAGGGGTAGTTTCTCATCAGGTATTATGGTATATGACATTCAGTCTGTTTATTATTGTGTTTGTTACACCTTTAACTAAAAAAGATAAAATTATAAACGAATTTAAGAAAAATTTTCCGAAAGTTTCCATACCTCTGATTATACTTTCTCTTGTGGCGATATTCCAGAGAATAAATCAATATGGAATAACAGAAAGCAGATATTATATAGTTATTATCGGATTATGGCTTTTATTCTGTATGATTTTCTATATTTTCAGAACAAAACTGACAGTCATAATAGTTTCAGTTATTGCAATTATTCTTGTTGCAGTATACAGCCCTGTCAATGCACGAAAAATCTCCCTTATAAGCCAAAATAAGAGATTAGAGAAATTGCTGGTTGAAAATGGACTTTTGAAAAATGGAAAATTGGAGAAAAATCCTAAATTGGACAGAAAAACAAAAGCTGAAATAGCGGATGTTTTTAGTTATATTACGCGTCAAAAAATATCGGATTTGAAGCCTTTCGGAAAAGCTGACGGAAAGCCTTATAAATCAATAGATGAATTTCAAGATGCAATAGGTATGAATGGAAACTGGTATGGTTATGGCAGTTTGGATGAAATGGAAGAAAAAATCACATATATACTAAAAGGCGAAAATAGATATATCTCAAAAACATACGGCTATGATTATTTGATAACTTTTTATAATGCATATATCAATGATCCTGTTCCATGGGAAGTAGTTTCGGAAGAATATGAGGCTCGGCTTAAAGATAAAGACCTTACTATTTTAGATAAAAATAAAAAAGAGCTTTTAAAAATAAATATTGAAGAAGTTTTAAAAGAAATCATGGAAAGAAAAGAACTGAAATCTGAAAATAATTATCAGATGTCAAAAAATGGAACAGTAGAAATTCCGAAAAATGCTATGGAATATACAGGAGAAAATGAAAATATAAAATATAAAATAATAATAAAAAGCTTTGAGATTAATAAAAAACAGAATGGAAATATTTCATTTGAAGGATATTCTATGGTTTTAAGTTTTTCAGGTAAATAAAATCATAATAATTATTCCCGAAAATTTTTAAATAAAAATTTATTAATTGACTAATTACTCTATATATGATACATTTAGATATAAATAAATATTATATGGAGGTTTAGAGATATGGGTTTATTTGATTTCTTAAAAGGGAATAATAAAGAAACTGAAAAAAAAGAATTTGAAGGGAAAGTTTATGCTCCTATTTCAGGAAATATTCTACCTTTAGAGCAGGTACCTGATGAAGTATTTGCACAAAAAATGATTGGGGACGGAGTAGCTATTGAGCCTTTAGCTTCAGGAGTAATGTTGGCTCCTGCTGACGGAAGAGTAGAAAAAATATTTGATACAAACCATGCTTTCAGTATTGTAACTACATCAGGACTTGAAATATTTGTTCATTTCGGTATGGATACAGTAAAACTGGAAGGAAAAGGTTTTGAAAGAGTGGCTAATGAAGGGGATATCGTAAAAAAAGGAGACCCTTTAATAAAATATGATTATGATTACTTGAAAGAAAACGCAAAATCAATCATCACTCCTGTAATTATTTCCAATTATGAAGATTTTTCTTCGTTGGGAAAACAACAGCAGGACGGGGAAGCTGTTGCAGGGGAAACATTAATTTTAGATGTAAAAAAATAAATTAAACTATTTTGTTATGACAGTTTGAGTTTATAACAATAGTTTGAGAATGACAACAAAATAAAGATATCTTTATTTATTCTAAAAATTTTTCTTGATATAAATATTTACTGAAATGTTTTAAGACAGTGTTTATATTGTAAAAATTATAAATGAATTTATAAAGATATTTTTTATTTAGCCATATTAGCCGTATTAAGATAATTTTTCAAGGAATAATTGAAAAACTGTCTATAATATTATATAATGTATCAAAAGAGGTGATTTGATGACAAAAAATATAGCGGCATTTTTTGATATAGACGGAACAATCCATAGAAACTCATTACTTATAGAGCATTTTAAAATGCTTGTAAAATATGAATATATAGATATAATGTCATGGGAAGGAAAAGTAAAGGAAAAATTCTCTAAATGGGAAACAAGGACAGGAAATTATGATGATTATCTCGAAGAGCTTGTAGAAGCGTATGTTGAAGCATTGAAAAATTTTAAAAAGAAAGATATGGATTTTATCGCCAAAAGAGTTATCGAATTGAAAGGAAATAGAGTATATAAATATACGAGAGACAGACTGGAATATCATATCGGAAAAGGACATAAAGTGATAATAATTTCAGGCAGTCCTGATTTTCTTGTGGGAAAAATGGCTGAAAAATATGGTGTCAAGGATTATAGAGGTTCTGAATATATAGTCAATCAGAATGGTGTATTTACGGGGGAAGTAAAACCGATGTGGGATGCAAAAAACAAAAAGAAAGCAATAGCCGAATTTTGTGATAAATATGACATTGATTTAAGCAAATCATACGCATACGGCGATACGACAGGAGACCTCACAATGTTTAAGAAAGCGGGAAATGCCATTGCTATAAATCCTGCCGGAAGATTGTTGGAAAAAATCAAAAAAGACAAGGAACTGAAAGAAAAAGTAACAATCATAGTAGAAAGAAAAGATGTGATTTATAAATTTAAACCTAATGTTGAAACACTCTGATCTAAAAAGATATGAAAATTATTGAAGATATAAAAATATAAATATAAAAAATAAATGAAGAAAATAATGAGAGTTATTGAAACTATAAAAATCATAAAAATTTAAAATACACTATAGTAAAAATGGGAGAGATAAAATATGTTGTCAAATACTTTCAATGGTATAAAGCTTGAATTTGAAGGACTATATTACGGGGGAAATTATGATATAGAAATTTTTTCTGACGGAAGATTTTATTATTCGTATATTGAAAATGATTCGGTAGAAATAAAAAAAGGGTCTTTTCAGATAACTCAGAAAGAAGTTATGATTTTTGAGGAAATGATGGATTATTTTGAATTTTTGAAAAGTCAGAGAAATTATATGATAAATGAATATAAATTTGGGAATGGGATACTGGTAATACAGAAAAAAAACGGCCGTGAAGAAAAAATAAGGCTGGGAAAAGAAATGATGTTTGAATATTCAAAAATACTTATTGATAAATATATTACCAAATCCAGAAGAATTTTTCTGCTTGATACATATTTATCGGGAACGAAATATATAAGAAATTTCAGTCTTAAGATAAAGGACGTCGGAATACTCGATCTTTACAGGGAATTTAACGGAGTATCTCTAAATGCAGTAGCAGCATTTAATGAAAATAAGGAAAAAGTGGGTTATGTACCTAAGGAACAAAGTGAAATTATAGCAAGGCTTATTGATGCGGGGAAAAAGCTCGTTGCTATCCCTATTCCTTTTGATGAGGAAGTTGCATTGAAAATATATATACTGGATTAAAACAGCATTTTTAAAATAATATCAAATAAACGTAAAATAAAAGTTGCAAAATACTTGAAAATATGATATTATAACTATAAGAACAGAATAATTGACAGAAAGAGTGGGTTTTCCCACTCTTTACTTTTGGGAATATCGTCAATTTGGATAATTGAAGTAGAAAAGTCGGAATAAACACAGTTATTGTCCTACTGTTCAGGTAATAACGGAAATGATAAATAAAAAATCGTAGAATAATAGATATGAGGTGATAGAGTGGAACAGATTTTAGACAAATTTGAAAAAGAAATTCAGGAACATCTGGACAGTCTGAACTTGGAGCTTTCAGATTTGGAATATGTTCAGGAAGGGGGCTATAATTATTTGAGAGTATATGTTGAGAAAAAAGACGGAACTACAAGTTTGGATGATTGTATTGAATTAAGCAGTAAAATAGACGATTTGGCAGATAAACTGATAAATAAAAAATTTTATTTGGAAGTTTCCACTCCGGGAGTTGAAAGAAAACTGAAAAAAGAAAAAGATTTTCTGCGGTTTACAGGAGAAAAAATAAAAGTTTATTCAAAAAGTCGAATTGAAGAAAAGAAAACTTTTGAAGGAAAACTTGAAAAATTTGAAAATGATACAATATTTCTGAATGATATAAATATTGGAAAAATTGTCGAGATACCATTATCAAAATTGAAAAAAGCAAATTTAATATATGAATTGCCAAATGACACATTGGAGAAAGAGGAGGAGTAATGAAATCAAAAGATCAAAGAATCTTTTTGGAAGCACTTGATGAACTGGAAAAAGAAAAAGGGATAATCAAAGAAGAATTACTGGAAGCAGTAGAAACGGCACTTTTAGCTGCGTATAAGAAAAATTACGGTGAAAAGGATAATGCTGAAATTTCCATAAACAGGGAAACAGGAGAAGTCAAAGTATTTTCAAGAAAGAAAATAGTTGAAACTGTTGAAAAACCTGAAGAAGAAATAAGTCTTGAAGACGCTGTTTCCTTAAAGAGAAAATCAAAACTTGGAGGAACGATAGATATTGAAATCAATGCTGAAAATTTTAAAAGAAATGCCATTCAAAATGCAAAACAGATTGTCGTTCAGAAAGTAAGGGAATGTGAAAAGAAAAATATCTTTAACAGATTTAAACAGATTGAAAAATCCATTGTATCGGCAGTGGTGAGAAAGACTGATGAAAAAGGTAACCTTTACATCGATATAAACGGTCTGGAAGCTATAGTTCCCGAAAAAGAGCTTTCAGAAATTGATAAATTTGTTCAGGGAGATAGAGTAAAAGTATATGTAGGAGCTGTAGAAGAATCTACAAAATATACTAAATGCTTTCTATCAAGAAAAGTGGAAGAACTTATGAGAGGATTGTTAAATCTTGAAATTCCCGAAATAGAAGACGGAACAATAGAGATAAAGCAGATTGCAAGGGAAGCAGGCAGCAGAACAAAAGTGGCAGTCCATTCCGAAGACCCGAACTTGGATGTGAAAGGTGCATGTATAGGTAAAAACGGTATGAGAATACAGAGTATAATTGATGAGTTGAGAGGAGAAAAAGTAGATATTGTGCTCTGGAATGAAGATATAAGACACTTTGTAAAAAATGCTCTAAATCCTTCGGAAGTAGTTTCAGTCGAAATAATAGAGCAGGACGGTGAACAAATTGCCAGAGTGGAAGTGGAAGAAGACCAGCTGTCTCTCGCTATAGGTAAGAAAGGGCAAAATTCAAGACTGGCAGCCAGACTTTGCGGTATTAAGATAGACATACATATAGTGGAAAATGAAGAGACGGATGAAACTAAAGAAGTAGAGGAAATTGAGGAATAAAATAAAGGTGGAAAATGTTATATGCCTGAAAGAATGTGTGTGTGCTGCCGAAGTAAAAAGGAAAAAGAAGATTTTTTCAGAATATGCTTAGTTGACGGCAAATATATCTTTGATGAGAAAAATAAAATACAAAGTAGAGGATTTTACATATGTAAAAAATCAGAATGTATTGAAAAATTATCAAAGCATAGAAAATACAATGTTGAAACAGAAGAATTATTGAAAATGTTAAAAAAAATAGAAAAAAATAGGAAAGATATAATAGACATTTTGAGAGCTATGAAGAATTCTGAATATTTCATATTTGGAATAGATGAAAATGTCAGCGGGATAAAAAAAAATAAAGTAAAATTGTTGATTATTCCGAGAGATATTAATAAACGTTACATTGAAGAATTCGAAAAACTGAAAGAAAGATTTGATATAAAAATTATTGAAATTGATAAAAAATCCAAATTGAAAGATATTTTTTCAAAAGATGTAAATGTAATAGGTATTATTGATAAAAAAGTTGTAAACGGAATATTGAACAAAGTGGAGGTGAAACATGAAAGTACACGAATTAGCTAAACTTATGGGTTATAAAACTGCCGATTTTATTGAAGAACTGAACAAAATCGGGATTAAGAATAAAAATCATGCCAATAATAAATTAGGTGATGATGAAGTAGCAGCGGTAAAAGAAAAACTTTCAAATGATAACAGGAATAGTGAAAATGTTTCCGTGAAAAATAAACAAAACGAAGCAAAAGCACCTGAGCCTAAAGAGAATAACGTCAAAGAACATGTTATAAAAGAAAAGCTGATTTTCAGTTCGAGACCCAAGAAAACTGATAAAGCAAATGTAAGCCATAATACAAAAGAAACTTTAAAAAATAAAGAAAATCATACAGATGTCGGAATAACGGTTGAGAAAGATAATAAGACTGTAAAAGAAAACTCTGAAAAAGAAATAAATAGAGAAGAAAGATTTCAAAATAAAGATGTAAACTCTGAAAAAGAAAATACTGCAAAAGACGTAACAGATAATAAAGATGTCCCTAAAAATAATTTTAGCAAAAATGACAGAAAACAACAGAATAATAATAATAAATTCAATGACAGAAACCATGAAAATGGAAACAGATTCAACAGAAATAAGGACAATCAAGGAAACAGAGAAAGTCAAAGTCAAAATAACAAAAATTTTGATAAATCAGATAAAGGAAATTATCAAAAAAGGGACAGCAAATATAGTCAGTCAAAAGACGGAAACAGAGAACGTCAAGGAGACAGATTTAACAAAAACAGAGACAGTCAAGGAAATAGAGACGGACAAAATAACAGAAATTTTGGAAAATCTGACAGAGGAAACTATCAGAACAGAGAAAACTTTCAGAATAAAGATACTCAAGGGAACAAAGACAGAGATAACAGGGATAATAAAAGATTTGATAAAGATAAAAGGGATTTTAAAAAGAGAGATAACCGTCAGCTTTCCGACAAGGATAAAGACGATTACAGAAATGATAGAGGATTTGGAAACAGAAATAAAAAGGAAGTACCAAAAACTGATTCTCAGGGAGTTTCAGCCATAGCAGAAAAGCCTAAAACAAATACAAAGGGAAAAGCGAAATTTGATAAGAAAAAATACGAAAAAGAGAAAAAACAGAAAGAAGAAGAAAAAAAACTAAGAGAACTAAGATCAGATTTCAGAAAAGATGACAAAAAGAAAAAAAGCAAGAAAAAACAGGAAAAGGTTATGAAGGACGAAATAATAAGAATTGAAGGCGAAAGCATAGGAATGATAACGATAAATGAGGAAATTGTTATCAAAGATTTAGCGGAAAAATTAGGAATAAATGTTTCAGACATTATAAAAAAATTCTTTATGCAAGGGAAAATGCTTACTGCAAATGCAATCTTATCTTTTGAAGAAGCTGAAGAAGTGGCACTTGATTATGACGTAATCGTTGAAAAAGAGGAAATAGAAGAAATAAGTTATGGAGAAAAATATCATCTTGAAATTGAAGACAGGGAACAGGATTTGATTACAAGAGCTCCTGTTATAACGATTATGGGACACGTAGATCACGGTAAGACATCGCTACTTGACGCTTTGAGACATACAAATGTAATCGAAGGAGAAGCAGGAGGGATAACTCAAAGAATAGGAGCTTATCAAGTAAACTGGAAAGGGCAGAAAATCACATTTATTGATACTCCCGGACACGAAGCATTTACTGAAATGAGAGCCAGAGGAGCAAATATTACAGATATTTCCATATTGATAGTTGCAGCTGATGACGGAGTAAAACCTCAAACTGTGGAAGCTATTTCCCACGCCAAGGAAGCGGGAGTACCTATTATAGTAGCTATAAACAAAATAGATAAACCCGGAGCAGACCCTATGAAAGTCAGAACGGAATTGACAGAATACGGTTTGATGTCTCCTGATTGGGGAGGAAATACGGAGTTTGTGGAAATTTCAGCCAAACAGAAGATAAATCTTGAAGAGTTGTTGGAAACAATATTGATTACCGCTGAACTACTTGAGTTGAAAGCAAATCCTAAAAAGAGAGCCAAAGCCGTAGTTGTCGAATCCAGACTTGACCCTAAAATGGGAGCTGTCGCGGATATATTAATTCAGGAAGGTGAATTGAAAATAGGAGATATATTCGTAGCGGGAGAAGCTCACGGTAGAGTAAGGTCCATGGTAGATGACAGAGGAAATAAAATCGAAAAAGGAGTTTTATCCCAACCTGTTGAAATTACAGGATTTAGTGATGTTCCTAATGCAGGAGATGTCCTTTACGGAGTAAATAATGATAAACAGGCTAAAAAAATTGTTGAAGACTTTATAAAAGAGAAAAAAGTAAATGAACACAATAAAAAGAAACATATCTCGCTGGAAAGTCTATCTCAGGAACTTGAAGAACAGCAGCTTAAAGAACTTAAATGTATTATAAGGGCAGATTCCAAAGGTTCTGTTGAAGCATTAAAAGAGTCATTGCAGAAATTGTCCAATGATAAGGTTATGATAAATATTATTCAGGCAAGTGCGGGAGCTGTAACCGAAGGAGACGTAAAACTTGCTGAAGCGTCCAATGCAATAATAGTAGCATTTAACGTAAGACCTACTACCCCTGCAAGAACTGAAGCTGAAAAAACGGGAGTAGAAATTAGAAATTATAACGTAATCTATCACGTTACAGAAGAAATCGAAAAAGCGATGAAGGGAATGCTTGACCCTGAATACAAAGAAGTTTATTTCGGTAGAATAGAAGTGAAACAGGTATTTAAAATATCCAATGTCGGAAATATAGCCGGAGCTGTAGTCGTAGACGGAAAAGTAAGCAGAACTTCAAAAATAAGAATTATAAGAGACGGAATAATAATTTTTGACGGAGAACTTGAATCATTGAAGAGATTTAAAGATGATGCCAAAGAAGTTGTCATGGGACAGGAATGCGGAATTGGAATTAAAGACTTTAATGATATAAAAGAAGGCGATATAATAGAGTCATACATCTTAGAAGAAATACCAAGATAGATATTTTCGACCGGTGAAGTAAAAATTATGAGGTGAAAGTATGAACGATAGAAGAAGAAAAGGTCTTGAAAAGGAAATATCAAGAATAGTAGGAATGACACTGCTGACTGAAATCAAAAATGAGAAAATAAAAAATCTTGTTTCGATTCATAAAGTGGGACTTACTAAAGACGGAAGATATCTTGACTTGACATTTTCAGTTTTAGATCTGAAAAATAATATAAATAAAGAAAAAATCATGGAAGACCTTGAAAAAATAAAAGGCTTTCTAAGAAAAACAATAGGTTCACAATTATCAGTCAGATTTGTTCCTGAAATAAGAATTCATCTGGATGACAGTGTGGAATACGGAATAAAAATATCTTCAATACTGGACGGAATAAAGCAGAAGGACAGTGAATAATCAGTGAAATGGGAAATGAAGAATTATGATAAAAATTATCTGATTTCCAAAAGCAGAGAATTCGGTGAAAGTGAACTGATAACAAGATTACTTCTGAACAGAGATATTAATACAAAAGAAGAAGTGGAAAAATTTCTGAATTCTGATGAAAATGATTTATTAAATCCGTTTTTATTTGAACAAATGGATAAGGTTACCGACAGAATAATCAGAGCAAGGAAAAATAAAGAAAAAATAGTGATTTACGGAGATTATGATGTGGACGGTATATCTGCCGCAGCTTATCTTGTGATAGTATTCAGAAAGTTGGGAATGAATGTAGATTATTACATTCCCAACAGAGCCCACGAAGGTGTAGGGATAAATAGAAATCTTATAAAATATATGACAAAGAGGAATACAGGGTTATTTATCAGTGTCGATACAAGTATAGCGAGTGTCGAAGAAATAATGATGTTGAAAAAAAACAACATTGACATAATTATTACCGATCACCATAGGGAAGCCAAGGAAATAAAAGATTTTAATCTGCTCACCATAAATCCCAAAATAAGCAAAAATTATCCCAATAAAAATTTGTCGGGGTCAGGTGTGGCTTTCAAGCTGGCAGAAGCTGTCTACGAGAAAACAGGAGCAAATAAAAAAATACTTTATGACTATTTGGATATTGTTATGATAGGAACCGTTGCGGATGTAGTTCCTATGACTGACGAAAATAGATTTATAATAAAAAAAGGTCTCTATAATTTAAGAAAAACTAAGATAAAAGGTTTAAAATATATTTTAAATTATTTGAGAATTAATCCTGAAAATATAACTACAAGTGATATAGGATTTTATTTAGCACCTATGTTTAACGCTCTTGGAAGAGTGGACAACTCAAAAATGGTAGTTGAGTTTTTCATTCAGGAAGATGACTTTAAAATATTTGCAATAATAGAAGAAATGAAAAAAGCAAATAAAATACGCCGTTATCTGGAAATGGAAATATATAATGAAATCGAAGAAAAAATTCAGAGATTAAATAATCCTAAATATATTTTTATGAAAAGCAGAAAATGGCATTCAGGAGTTATAGGAGTTGTATGCTCAAGAATATCCATAAAATATAACATTCCCGTAATTTTAGTTTCAATAAAAAACGGATATGGAAAGGCTTCATGCAGAAGTATAGAAGGACTGAATATATTTGATATGCTGAAAGAGACTTCGGACAAATTTGAGAGATTTGGCGGTCATGATTTGGCTGCGGGATTTCTCGTATCTGAAAAATATCTAAATCAGATAGAAATATATTTAAAAAAGCGACTGCTGACTGCAAATAAATCAAATGTTGAAAAAGTGCTTCATATAGATTCCGAACTGAGCATAGAGCAGATAAATAAGAACAGGGTTCTGAATATAAACAGGCTGTCTCCTTTCGGACTGGATAATCAGGAACCGAATTTTGTAGATAGAGAGATTAAATTTGTAAGTTTTTCAAAATTCGGGATAAATAACCGTCATTTCAAAGGATTCATAAAAAAGAACGAAAGAATGATATCAGTAATAGGCTATAATTTAGGGCATAAACTGAAATTGAAAAATATCAATAAAAGATATGAGATAGTTTATACGCCTGCATTTAAATCAGTAAGAACAGATTTATTCATAGAATTGAAAATTAAAGATTTTAAAGAAAAAATAGGAGGATAAAAAATGGCAACTGTAAAAAAATTAAATGAAACAACTTATGAAGTAACTGTGGTAAAAACAGGGGATGAAGTAAAACACTTGAAAGAACATGTAATGACACATTTTAATGGTGCGAAAGTGGATGGTTTTAGACCGGGACACGTTCCTCAAAATGTACTTGAAAAAAAATATAAAAAAGAAATAGAAGATGAAATAGTGAACCATATAGTATCAGATGAATATGCAAAAGTAGTAACTGAAAATAATCTAAAACCTGTCGATAATGTAAATCTGATAAAATATGAAAATGAAGATGATAAAATAGAATTAGTATTTACAATACCTGTATTACCTGAAATAAAATTAGGAGAATATAAGGGGGTAAAAGCTGAAAAAGAAAAACTGGACATAACTGAAGAAAAACTAAATGAAGAAATAGAAAGATTAAGAGCAAATGCAGCTAAATTAAAAGAAGTTGAAGAAAAAACGGCAGCAGAATTAAATGATGTTGTAAATATTAATTTTGAAGGATTTATAGACGGAGAAGCATTTGAAGGCGGAAAAGCTGAAGGATTTGATTTGACGTTAGGGTCAAAAAGCTTTATAGATACATTTGAAGAGCAGATAACAGGCCATAAAAAAGGCGATGAATTTGATGTAAATGTTACTTTCCCTGAAAATTACGGAGCTGCAAATCTGTCAGGAAAACCTGCATTATTTAAAGTAAAAGTAAATTCAATAAAAAGAAAAGAAGAAGCTGAACTTAATGATGACCTTGCAAAAGAATTAGGATATGACTCATTAGAAGATTTAAAAAGCAAGACAAAAGAAAATCTGACAAAAAGAGAAGAAAACAGAATAGAAAGTGATTTCAGAAATAAAGTTGTAGAAAAAGTAGTAGAGAATGTATCGGTTGAAGTGCCTGAACAATTAGTACAAAAAGAAATTCAATACAGAATGAGTGAATTTGCACAGCAGCTTCAAATGCAGGGGATGTCTATAGGGCAATATTTTGAAATGACAGGACAAAATGCAGAAAAAATGAGAGAGACATTGAAAGAATCTGCTGAAAAATCCATAAAAGCACAACTTGTACTTGATGAGATTGCAAAAGTGGAAAATATTTCTGCAACAGACGAAGATGTAAATAAAGAAATAGAAAAAATGGCTGAAATGTATGGCGTAGAGAAAGACGTAATCCTAAATGATGTGAAAAAATCAGGAAATTATGCAAGATTTTTAGACAATACCAAGTATCAGATAAAAAATAGAAAAACTATCGATTTCTTAGTAAATGAAGCTAAGTAGTTTATCTGATTTATTAAAAAAAGTAAGGCAGAAAACAAAGGAGGAAAAATGTACAATCCTGTAGTTATTGAAAATGACGGTCGTGGCGAGAGAAGCTATGACATATATTCAAGATTGCTTAAAGACAGAATAATATTTCTGGGCGGAGAAATAGAAGATAATATTGCAAATTCAATAATAGCACAACTTCTATTTTTAGATGCACAGGATAAGGAAAAAGACATAGTGATGTACATAAACAGTCCGGGTGGTGTGGTAACTTCGGGATTGGCTATTTATGATACAATGAGACATATCAAGGCAGACGTGTCTACAGTATGTGTAGGGCAGGCGGCAAGTATGGGAGCAGTGCTTCTTTCAGCAGGAACTAAAGGAAAAAGATATTCCCTGCCTAATTCAAGAGTGATGATACATCAGCCGTCAGGCGGTGCGAGAGGACAGGCTACGGATATACAGATACAGGCTAAGGAAATAGAGAAACTCAAAAAAAGACTGAATGAGATTTTGTCCGAGGCAACGGGGAAAAACATAGAAGAAATATATACAGATACTGAAAGGGATAACTTTATGTCTGCGGAGGAAGCATTGACATATGGTATCATAGATAAAATATTGTAATTTTAATGAGGTGAAAAATTTTGGCAAAAAATAAACACATATGTTCATTTTGCGGTAGAGGGGAAGACGAAGTAGAAAATCTTATAGGAAGTCCTGATAATAACTCGTTTATATGCGACAGATGTATTGATGACTGTTTGGATTTGATTGATAATTATGACAGCCCTGAAAAAAAGAGCGAAAATGAAATTGTTCTGCTCAAACCGGCTGAAATAAAAGCAAAGCTCGATGATTACATAATAGGTCAGGAAACCGCAAAAAAAGTATTATCGGTAGCGGTGTATAATCATTTTAAAAGAATAAAACATAAAATGAAAAATATAGATGACGTGGAACTGCAAAAATCCAATGTGTTGCTTGTGGGTCCTACAGGAAGTGGAAAAACACTGCTTGCACAGACATTGGCAAAGATATTGAATGTACCGCTCGCCATAGCTGACGCAACAACGCTGACGGAAGCCGGATATGTGGGAGATGACGTTGAAAATGTACTTCTAAAACTTATAAAGGCTGCCGATTATGACATTGAAATGGCGGAACACGGAATAATATATATAGACGAAATTGACAAGATAGCAAGAAAGTCGGAAAATATGTCGATTACAAGGGACGTTTCAGGAGAAGGGGTTCAACAGGCGTTACTCAAGATAATAGAAGGAACGGTGGCAAGTGTTCCTCCCCAAGGCGGAAGAAAGCACCCTAATCAGGAAATGATAGAGATAAATACAAAAGATATACTGTTTATCGTAGGTGGAGCTTTTGAAGGTCTGGAAAGTAAAGTGAAAAGCAGAATAAATGAAAAAAGAGTAGGATTTGGTCTGGAAAATAACAATCAAAAACTTGATGAAATGACTTTATTTGAAAATGTACTTCCCGAAGATCTTATAAAATTCGGACTGATACCTGAATTAATAGGTAGACTTCCCATAATCACTGCATTGCATGGTTTAGATGAAGAAGCTATGATAAAAATATTGACAGAGCCTAAAAATTCATTAGTGAAACAATATAAGAAATATTTTGAAATGGAAGATATTGAACTGATTTTTGAAGATGAGGCAATAGTAGAAATAGCCAAGTTGGCGTTGAAAAGAAAAATAGGTGCGAGAGGGTTGAGATCAATTATTGAGAATGTAATGCTCGATTTGATGTATGAAATCCCTTCGATGAAAAATGTAACGAAAGTAACTATTACAAAAGAATCAATACAAGATAAAAGTAAAGTAATAATAAAAAAAGGTAAAAAGTAAAACTATCATTTTTTAAATTTGTATGTTAAAATACAATATATTATAAAACTAATTATAATATATTATACGTATAAAACAATATATAAATATTGTACAAAATACAAATATTATACAAATTTAAAAAGAAAGGGGAACTATGATAAAAAAACCATTCATTGCAACAAGGGAACTTGTAGTATTTCCGGGTGTAGTAACACCTATATTCATAGGAAGACAGGCAAGTCTGGCAAGTTTGGAAGAAGCATTGGAAAAATATGAAAATAAGCTGATACTTTCCACTCAGAAAGATGCCAACGTGGAAGACCCGAAACTGCCTGAAGATGTTTATGAAACAGGTGTCCTTGTACATGTAATACAGACGGTAAAAATGCCTAATGGGACTGTAAAAGTCCTTGTTGAGGCTAAACATAGAGTATTAATAGGGGAGTTCAGTGAAGAAAATGGCGTACAGTTTACCGAATATCAGGAGATATTCTCGAAACCGGTAGAAGAAAGTAAAGCGGAAGCATTGAAAAGAAAAGTAATAGATGAATTTTCAAATTATGCGAAAACTACCCAGAAAATATTGCCTGATGTGGTATATAATCTGAAAGAAATCAGAAATATAGATAAAGTTTTTGATTTAATCTGTACAAATCTTATGATTGCTACAAAAGCAAAACAGGAGCTTCTCGAAATACTTGATGTGGAAGAAAGGGCATACAGGATTTTGAGTATTCTTGAAAAAGAAGTGGAAATATTTACTATTGAAAAAGATATAGAATCAAAAGTAAGGGAACAGATGTCGGAAGTTCAGAAAAATTACTATCTGCGGGAAAAGATAAAAGCTATGAAAGAGGAAATGGGAGAAGATACAGATTCTGACGAAGAGCTGGAAGAGCTTGATCAGAAAGTCCATGAATCTAAAATACCACAGGAATTAAAGGATAAACTTTTCAAAGAGCTTTCAAGAATGAAAAAAATGCCTGATTTTTCAGCGGAATCTTCAGTTATAAGGTCATATGTGGAAACGGTATTGGAACTTCCGTGGGAAGAAGCCACAGAGGATGAGATAGATATTGAAAAAGCGGAAAAGATACTGAATGAAGACCATTACGGTCTGACAGAAGTGAAAGAAAGAATTTTGGAATTTCTTGCCGTGAAAAAATTGAACAACACTTTGAAAGGTTCGATTATCTGTCTTGTAGGCCCTCCGGGTGTAGGAAAGACATCGTTGGCAAACTCGGTAGCCCGTTCGATGAACAGAAAATTTACAAGATTATCTCTTGGAGGACTTAGAGATGAAGCTGAAATAAGGGGACATAGAAGAACGTATATAGGTTCGATGCCGGGAAGAATAATAAATTCATTGAAACAGGTAGGAGTAAATAATCCTGTTATGTTGTTTGATGAAATAGATAAAATGGCTTCGGACTTTAGGGGAGATCCTGCTTCTGCAATGCTCGAAGTGCTTGACCCTGCACAAAATCATACTTTTGAAGACCATTATATAGATCATCCTTTTGATTTGTCAAATGTATTCTTTATATGTACGGCAAATGATCTGGGAGGCATTCCCGGACCTCTTAGAGACAGAATGGAGATAATATCTATAGAGTCTTACACTGAATTTGAGAAGCTGAATATAGCTAAAAAATATTTAGTACCTCAAACTCAGGAAGAAAATGGACTTAAAAATTATGAGATACCGTTTTCGGACGCTTCAATATTTAAGATAATAAACGAATATACGAGGGAAGCGGGAGTAAGAAACTTAAGAAGAGAAATAAGCAAATTATTTAGAAAAATGGCTAAAGAAGCATTATTATCAGATACGAAAAAATTATCCGTTACCGAAGAAAAGATAAAAGATTATCTTGGAAATCCCAAGTTTAGAGAAGATAAAATAAAAGAAAGAACAGGAAAAATAGGAGTTGTAAACGGACTTGCATGGACAGCGGTAGGTGGAACAATGCTCGAAGTTCAGGCAGTGAAAATGGAAGGAAAAGGAAATTTACAGCTTACAGGAAAATTGGGAAGTGTAATGCAGGAGTCTGCTAAAGTTGCCTATTCTTATGTCAGACATATAAAAAATAAATTAGGTATAAAAGATAAATTTAACGAAGAAACAGATATTCATTTGCATTTTCCAGAAGGAGCAGTTCCTAAAGACGGACCGTCAGCAGGAATTACAATAACGACTGCTATAATATCCGTGCTGGCTGATAAGGAAGTCAGACAGGATATAGCGATGACAGGGGAAATAACTATAACCGGAGAAGTTCTAGCTATAGGCGGTGTAAAGGAAAAAGTAATTGCTGCCCATAGAGTAGGTATAAGGGAAGTGATTTTACCTATAGATAATAAAATAGATGTGGATGAACTGCCCGAAGAAATAAGAAAAGATATGACTTTCCATTATGCTGAAACTTATGATGATGTAAATAAAATAGTTTTTATGAAAGAAAAGAAAAAAGCAGCAAAAAAAGAAGAAAAAAATCCTAAAGAAAAGAAAAGTGCAAAAACTGAAAAAACTGCAAAATCTACAAAGTCTACAAAAAAAATTTCTAAAAAATAATTAATCGGATATACGGAAAATGATTTTAAATAATATCAAATTCCGTATATTTTTTATTTTATTCTTTAGTAAAAATATGTTACAATAAAATAAATATTAAAATTAGAAAATATATAAAACCTTGATTTGGAAATTAATAATATTTTATCTGTTGAACACACAATTATATCAATATTTAAGGAGAGAAAAGATTATGAAAGATTTATCTGAAGAAAAAAGAGGGAAATTAGTAAAAAATATTAAAGAAGAAATAGAAAATGAAAAAAAGATGCATAAATTACTTGAGCAGAAAGTATCAGAGATAACAGAAAAAAATACTAAACTGACTTTAGCTCAAAAAGCTGCGGATATGGTAGCGGATTTTGTAGGAAGCTGGAAATTTATCATATTTTTATGTATATTTTTAGCTTTGTGGATGATAATAAATATATATATCTTAATCAGGAGACCTCTTGACCCTTATCCGTTTATATTGCTCAATCTCATTTTATCATGTATTGCTGCAATACAATCTCCGCTCATAATGATGAGCCAGAACAGAAAGCAGGAAATCGACAGGCAACAAATGGAAAATGATTATAAAGTAAATCTAAAAACGGAAATCGTAATTGAAGACATTCATTACAAACTGGATGAATTGCTGGAAAGACAGGAAGAAATCATAGAAAGGATTATATATCTGGAGGGAAGAAAACCCGATTTGAGTCAAAGAAAATATTCATTAATAAAAGATATTTTTGAAAAAAAAGAAAATGAATAATATTAAGTCAATTTTAGAAAAGAGAAAAAATAAATTTATATTTAAAAAGGAGATATTACAATGAAAAATAAAGTATTTTTGGCAGTTCTGTTGTTTTGTTCTATAATGTTGTTTGGAGAAAATAACACAAAAAAAATCAATGTTGCGGTGATTTATTCAGTCAGAGGAAAAGGAGATAAATCCAGAAATGATTCTGCATACGAAGGATTAATGAGAGCAAAAAAAGATTTTGGAATTGAATTTAAAGAGTTTACACAAAAAGTATCGATCTTAGATGTCGAAGACCAGATAAAATTTCTGGCAAAAACTGAAAAATATGATTTAATAATAGGAATTCCTTATGAAATAAAACTCGGAATTGAAAGTATGGCAAAGGAATACCCAAAGCAAAAATTTGTAGTAACATATGAACGTCCTGATAATCAGCTATCCAATGTTGCAACACTTTTATTTAAAGAAGAAGAGGGAGGATTTCTTGCAGGGGCATTGGCAGCAATGATGACAAAGACATATTCTGTAGGTTTTATCGGTTCTACTCAAATTGAAAACGTAAAAAGATACGAAAAAGGATTTAAGCAGGGAGCAAAATATGTAAACAGCAAATTAGCTACAATGAGTTCCTACATTGAAGGAGAAAATCCATTTTTTGATATTCCAACTGGAAAAAAGAAAGCCGAAGAAATGATAAAAAAATATAAAACAGGGGTAATATTCCATGATGCAAGCGGAAGCGGAATAGGAATATTAAACGCAGCACAGGAAAACAAGATATTTGCCATATCTTCCGAACAGAATGAAGATAAACTCGCACCCGGAACAGTTCTGACTTCTATTATGACAGATTTGAGTGTACCTGTCTATACTATAATTAAAAATACTGTCAATGGTGATTTTCAGGGAAAGGAATACCGTTTCGGGCTTGCAGAAAATGCAATAAAAACTACTGATTTTACATATACGAAAGATATAATCGGAAAAGAAAAACTGAAAAAACTGGAAGAAATAAAAGAAATGATAAAAAACGGGAAAATAAAAGTCCAGAGATAGAAAAGAAATTAGAAAATACTACAGATAAATGCCTTGGATATTTAGAGGTATATATTCATAAAGAAGAAGAATAAAAACACAATAATAAAATTAAGGTTTTTCTGATAAAATTGAGTAAAGAATAATAATAAAAACAATAAAAGAAAATAGTAAAAAAGAAAATAGTAATGAAAGGATATTACAAATATGAAAATTTCTGATTATAAATCCTTAATCGATTATATTTCCTATAGTAATATGAAATATATAAATCCTGACAAAGCAGGTCCTGATAAAGAGAAAATGGAAACTATAAAAAAATCAGGACAGGCTGCAAGAAAAATATTTACGGAAATTGCAAAAAGTTTTGAAGAGAAACTCGAAGAATTTAAAATGCAGAAAGTCAGCGGCTGGATGAATCAGGCACAGATATGCCGTCCTTATTTCTGGGTATTTTTAAAAAAAGACAATGAAAAACGTGATGAAACGGGGATTGCGTTAAGGCTTTTTGGTGAAGGGAATGATACGGGAATTTCTTTGGAAGTAAGTTTTCTTGAAAGAGGAATAGGAAAAAATACAATCGAAAATCAGAATAAAGTTTTAGAATTACCTATAAAAAAACCGCTTTATTATTATGTGCAGATTGACGGGAAAGATTATCGGATAGAGGGGAATGAGGAAAATCGCCAAAAACTTATAAAAGACGTGGCTGATAAGAAAGTCAGAAAAGTTTTAGTTAAATATAACGTGAACAATATAATAAATTTTAAAAATTCAGATGATTTAAACAATGAATTATTAAAAGGATTTGAGTTATTACTTCCTTATTATGAAGTAACAAAATTATGAAATAATGAAATCATAAGATAATAAAATCCTTTTAAATGCAGTTGTCTCAGTAAATTATATTTATTAAAATAAAAAAAATTTATAAAAATAAAGGCTTAAAACTATTGAAAAATAGGAAAAAATCTGATATTATACTTAAAGTTTGAATATAATGGAAATTTTTAAATATAGTATCAGATAGGAGAAAATACAAATGTTCATATTTTTTTATATCAAAAATGATTATAAAACAATATTTAATAAATTTAAATTGGCAGTCTTGAATTTTCTATCTTATTTGATTTTATATTTTATTTTCAAAACAAGAATTTTTGATTTGTATTTATACGATCTATTTTCAAAAAAGAAATCTAAAAAGACACAAATTAAATTTTTAAATTTCTTGAAAATTATTACTATTTTATATATTAGAGAGAATAAAAATATTTTATTTAAATATTATTATTCTCTTTTTTTATAAATAAAAAATTTATAGGAGGCAGTAATGAACATAAAGGATATTATTTCAATGAATGATATGAGTAAGGAAGAAATCCTGAATATATTGAAAATAGCGGAAAAAATAGAAAATACCTCGGAAGAAGAAAAACTTAAATTTTTACATGGTAAAATAATTTCGACATTATTTTTTGAGCCAAGTACAAGGACAAAAATGTCATTTGAGTCGGCTGCATTGAGATTGGGAGCTGAAATATTGCATTTTCCTCCTCTTGAACTGACTTCCTTAAAAAAGGGAGAATCATTTACCGATACGATAAAAATGGTAGAATCCTATTCCGATGTTATAGTAGTAAGACATCCTTATGACGGTGCGGCAAGACTTGCGGCGAATACTTCAAAAAAACCCGTACTGAATGCGGGAGACGGCTCAAATCAACATCCAAGTCAGACTTTACTGGATTTATATACCATTCTTAAAGAAAAAGGTACTCTGAATAACATATCAATAGCTTTTGTCGGTGATTTGAAATATGGAAGAACTGTACATTCGTTGGTAAAGGCGTTAACACATTTTAATCCGAAAATATATTTTATATCTCCTGAAATACTCCAAATGCCTCAATATTTACTCGACGATTTGGATAAAAATAATGTTAAATATGAAATTTTGAAAGATTTTAGAGATTCTTTAAATAAAATAGATGTATTTTATATGACGAGAATACAGCGGGAAAGATTTCCGGACATAGAAGATTACGAAAAAGTCAAAGGGGTTTATGTGATAAATAAGGAAAATATAGTCGGAAAATGTAAAGAAAATATGATTATACTGCATCCTCTTCCAAGAGTGGATGAAATAGCGACGGATCTGGACGATACAAAATATGCTCTTTATTTTAAACAGGCTAAAAATGGAATACCTGTAAGACAGGCTATGATAATGACAGTATTGGATAAGGTAAAAGAGTATTTCTAAAAAAGAAGAATATCTTTTAAGACAATCGGAAAACTGTAAAACTACGATAAAATAGTCATTAGCAGCAAGATTATTAGTATTTTAGTAATAATATAACAATGTACTGTAAAATAAAATCAAGAAAAATAAAAATCAATAAAAATGAAAAACAGGAGAAAATAAAAATCGAAAGAAGGTAATCAATATGGAAAATAAAGTAAGAGAATTACAAATAACAGCTCTAAAAAACGGAATAGTTATAGACCATATTCCTGTTGAAAAAACATTTCCTATTGTGGAAATATTAGGTTTAAAAGACTATAACGAAGTAATAACGGTAGCGTGTAATCTGAAAAGCAGTTCATTAGGAAAAAAAGGGTTGATAAAAATAGAAGATAAAAATCTTGGAGAAAGAGAGTTAGGAGAAATCGCTTTGTTGGCTCCTGATGTAACAATAAATATTATCGAAAATTTCAAAGTTGTAAAGAAAATCAAACTGGCAATACCTAATGAGATAGTAGGACTAATAAAATGTAATAATAATAAATGTATATCAAATCATGAAGATATAGTATCAAAATTTATAAAAAAAACTGACGATAATAAAATAAAATATAAATGTTTTTATTGTGAAAGAGTGATTTCAGAAAATGAAATAGAGTTAAAAACTTTTTAGTGAAAGGGGAAATAAAATTGAATATTGAAGAAAAAGCGAAGAATAAGCTAATTGTGGCATTGGACTATAACAATCTTAAAGATGTTGAAAAAATAGTTGAAGAGCTTGGAAACTATGTAAGTATATATAAAGTCGGACTTGAGATATTTTTGAACACAAAAGGGGAAATAATAGACTATCTACATAAGAGGGGCAAAAAAATATTTTTGGATTTGAAATTTCATGATATTACAAATACTGTAAAATCTGCCTGTGAATATGCTATCAAAAAAAATGTATTTATATTTAATATACATTGCTCCAATGGGAGTAAAACGATGAAAGAAGTTTCGGAACTTTTGAAAAAGTATAATTCAAATTCACTTCTGATAGGTGTTACTGTGCTTACCAATCTCTCGGAAAGAGATATACAGGAAATGTTTAAAAGTACTGTAAATCTTGAAGAAATGGTTCTGAATATGGCAACATTGGCAAGAAACAATGGAATGCGAGGAATTGTATGTTCCTCAAATGAAGTGCAACTTATAAAAGAAAAGCTTGGAACGGATTTTATTACTGTCTGTCCGGGAATAAGACCGCAATTTGCCATAAATGGAAAAGATGACCAGAGTAGGATAATGACTCCTTATAATGCAGTAAAAAACAATGCTGATTTTCTTGTAGTCGGTAGACCGATAACAAAATCTGAAAATCCTGTAAAAGCTGCAAAGTCTATACTACAGGAAATAACGGACGCCATAAATGGAGAATAATCAAAAATTTTGTCAAATAATTTGGAGAAATAATGAAAAATAATAAAAATATGAAAAAAATAATACTTTTAAAAAACGGGAAAAATGTGTATGGTCAGAAAATAGAAATATTGATTACAGGAGAAAAAATTCAGAAAATTTCTGAAGAAATATCTGAAAAGGAAATTGAAATTTTAGGAAAAAATATCGAAATCAAGGATTTGGGAAAAAAACTCCTGATGCCCGGAATAATAGACATTCATACGCATATGAGAGATCCCGGAATAACTCATAAAGAAGATTTTGAAACAGGTTCAAGAGCGTGTGCTAAAGGCGGGATTACTACATTCTACGATATGCCGAATACTGTTCCGACTACTACGACTTTAAAAAATCTGTTATTAAAGAAAAAAGAAGCAGCTGAAAAATCCATTGTAAACTACGGATTTCATTTTGGAGGAAGCAGAAACAATAATATTGGTGAAATAAAAAATATTTTGAAAGAAAAAAGAGCAAATAGTGTAAAAATTTTTATGAATGTAACTACAGGAGAAATGCTTATAGAAGATGATGAAATATTGAAAGAAATATTTAAAAACTCAAAGCTTGTATTAGTACATGCTGAAAATGAAATGATAGATAAAGCATTGTCATTAAATGAAAAATATGGAAAAGGGGTCTATATCTGTCATATTCCTTCAAAAAAAGAGCTGATAAAAGTTATAAACGGGAAAAAAAATAGAAATGTAAATAACGAAAAACATCCTGTTTACGTGGAAGTTACTCCACATCATTTATTTCTGAATGAAAAAATAAGGGAAAGTAATGATAGAAATAAAATGCTTTTAAGAATGAAACCTGAATTGAGAACGGAAAAAGATAATCAGTTTTTATGGGAAGCATTGGTAAATGATGATATTGACACTATCGGGACTGACCATGCTCCTCATCTGATAGGAGAAAAATTTGAAAAAGTTACTTTTGGAATGCCCGGAGTGGAAACATCTTTGGGACTTATGCTGAATGCTTATAATAATGGAAAAATCCCCCTCGAAAAGATACAGAAATTAATGTGTGAAAATCCTGCCGAAATAATGAAAATAGTAAAAAGAGGAAAACTAAAAGAGGGATATTATGCAGACATTATTATAATTGATTTGGATAAGGAGTGGACTGTAAAAAACGAGGAATGTGAGAGTAAATGTAAATGGAGTCCGTATGAGGGTTGGAGATTAAAAGGAAAGAATATGATGACCATTGTAAACGGCGAAATAATCTATGAAAATGGAAAAATAAAAGATAATATAAAAAAGGGAAAGGAAGTCGAATTTTATGAATAATATTTTATTGGGAGAAAAAGTTGCAAAAGCATTATTTAGTGTAAAGGCAGTAAAAATCAGTGTGAAAGAGCCTTTTACTTTTGCTTCGGGGATAAAAAGTCCTATTTATTGTGATAACAGATATATATTAGGATTTTCCGAAGAAAGAAATATAATAATAGAAAGCTTTATTGAAAATATAGAGAAAGATGTAGATGTAATAGCGGGAGTAGCGACAGCAGGTATCCCATGGGCTTCGTTTATAGCCGACAGAATGGGAAAACCGCTCTGTTATATAAGAAATAAACCTAAAGACCACGGGAGAGGAAAACAGATAGAGGGAGCGGAAGTAAAAGGAAAGAAAGTAGTTGTAATAGAAGACTTGATTACTACAGGGAAAAGCAGTCTTATAGCTGTGGATATTTTACAAAAAGAGGGAGTTAAGGAATTGGAGGTAAAATCCATTTTTTCATACGGCTTTAAGGAAGCAGAAGAAAATTATAAAAAATATAATTGTAAATTTAGCTCTCTCTCCAATTTTGATACATTAATAAAGTTACTGGAGCAATCAAAATATCTTACAGAAAATGAAGCCAAAACGGCTCTTGAATGGAGTAAAAATCCTGAGGGGTGGAGTAAGTAAAAATTAAAATAAAGTATTTAAATAATATATTTATTTTCTGAAATTATTTTTATGATAATTTCAGATTTTTACTTGATTTTTACGTAAATTTATTATATATTTAAATTAAAAGGTAGTTGCTTAGGTTCATATAAATTATATTAATAATAAGGAGAGATGAAGATATGAGAATAACTAAAATAAACGGTGTAAGTCATTACAAAAAACAAGATAAAGGTGTTTTAAAGGAAAAGTGGCAAGATTTAGATAAGGGAGAGCAAAGAAAAAAAATTGAAGAACGATACAATAAACAAATTGAAAGTAAAATTTATAAAGAATTTTTTAGATTGAAAGATGGAAAAAGAATAACAAGAGAAGAAAAAGATCAAAATATAAAATCTCTTTATTTTTTTATAGAAGAACTGTATTTGAGTAAAAAAAATGAAGAATGGGAATTAAAAAATATAAATTTAGAAATATTAGATGATAAAGAAAGAATAATAAAAGGTTATAAATTTAAAGAAGATGTGTATTTTTTTAAAGAAGGAGATAAAAAGTATTATCTTAGAACATTATTGAATAATTTAATAGAAAAAATTCAAAATGAAAATAGAGATAAAGTTAGAAAAAATAAGGAATTTTCAGATTTAAAAGAAATATTTAAAAAATATAAGGATAGAAAAATAAAATTACTATTAGAATCAATTAATAATAATAAAATAAATTTAGAATATAAAAAAGAAAATGTGAATGAAGAAATTTATGGAATTAACCCTACAAATGATAGAGAAATGACTTTTTATGAGTTATTGAAAGAAATAATAGAAAAAAAAGATGAGCAAAAGTCAATTTTAGAAGAAAAATTAGATAATTTTGATATTACTAATTTTTTGGAAAATATTGAAAAAATATTTAACGAAGAAACAGAAATAAATATTATAAAAGGAAAAGTTTTAAATGAACTTAGAGAATATATCAGAGAAAAAGAAGAAAATAACAGTGATTACAAATTGAAGCAGATATATAATTTAGAACTAAAAAAATATATTGAAAATAATTTTTCGTATAAAAAACAAAAATCAAAATCTAAAAATGGTAAAAATGATTATTTATATTTGAATTTTTTAAAAAAAATAATGTTTATAGAAGAAGTTGATGAGAAAAAAGGAATAAATAAAGAAAAATTTAAAAATAAAATAAACAGTAATTTTAAAAATTTATTTGTTCAACATATATTAGATTATGGAAAATTACTTTATTATAAAGAAAATGACGAGTATATAAAAAATACAGGACAATTAGAAACAAAAGATTTGGAATATATAAAAACTAAGGAAACTTTAATTAGAAAAATGGCAGTGTTAGTTTCATTTGCAGCTAATAGTTATTATAATTTATTTGGAAGAACAGAAAATAACATTCTAACCCAAGAAATTTCTGATGATCTCTTATTAGGAAAGGTTGAAAATGAGAGATATATAAAAGGAGAAAGAAATAGAAAATATGTATTTAAAGAAAAAATGCTAAATTATTTTTTTAACTCTGAAATCTTTGGTGATAATAAAATAGTAGAGGTATTAAATGCAATTTCTAGTTCTATATATAATATTAGAAATGGTGTAAATCATTTTGATAAAATGGTTTTAGGGAAATATAATAATGGATTAGATTTAAAGGATTCTGATACTATAAAAGATTATTTTAACTTTAAGAAAAAAGAAATACAGCAAGATTTAAAGGATAGATTCATATCTAATAATTTACAATATTATTATACAGAAAATGAAATAAAAAAATACTTTGAAAAATATAAATTTGAAATATTAAAAACAAAAGCATCTTTTGCCCCTAATTTTAAAAGAATTTTGATAAAAGGAGAAAATTTATCAATTTCGGAAAGCAATAATAGTTATGAATTTTTTAAGGCATATTCAGAAAGCAGTGATAAAAATACTGAATATAATGAGTTTATGAAAACCCGAAATTTTCTGTTAAAAGAATTATATTATAATAATTTTTATACAGAATTCTTAAATAATAAAGCAAAATTTAAAGAAGCAGTAGAAAAAGTCAAAAAAAATAAAAAAAGGAGAGGAGGAAAAAGTTATGATGTGATAGGAAATTATAATTTTTCAGATAATATTCCAGAATATATTTCGTATATTCATAAATCAGAAATGGAAAGAATTGAAATTAATACTGAAAAAAATAGAAAGGATACTTCAAAACATATTAGAGATTTTATTGAAGAAGTATTTTTAGAAGGGTTCATTAAATATTTGGATAATAATAATTTCAAATTTTTAAAAAAGAGAAATGAAGTAGATAAAGAACGAAAAGAAATTGTCAGAAATTTAAATATACAAATAGAAGGGTTAGACATATTAAATGAAAACGATAGCGAAATCTTGAATTTATACTTATTCTTTAACATGATAGATAATAAAAGAATTTCAGAATTTAGGAATGATATGATTAAGTACAAACAATTTTTAGCAAAAAGACAAAATACAGAGAATAAATTTCTTGAAATTGATATAGAAAAAATAGAAGCAATAATTGAATTTGTGATAATAACAAAAGAAAAACTTGAAATATTAGAAGGCGAAACTAAAGAACAAGAGAAAGATAATATGAATGCATTATTTAATAAATTTTATAGTTCTGCATCAGAATATGATGAAAAATTAAGAAAATTTATTGAAGAAGCAATTTTGGATGACAAAAAAAATACTCCTTTTTATTCAACAGATGGAAAAACTCCAATAGTTCATGGCAATTTAGAAAAAATGAGAAAATATGGAACAGAAAATTTTCTTTCTAAAGTTTTGAAAGATAACAAATATACACTAAACAATATGACAACAAAAGAAAAGTTTGAAGCTGAAGTAAGTGATGAATTAAAAGAATACAAAATCTTAGAAAAAGTAAATAGATTTAAGGAGAATGGGAAACCTAAAAAAGTAATAGAATACTATAATGATTGTAGATGTTATTTACATAAAGAATGGATTGAAAAGAAAAAAAGTGAAGAAGAATTTGAACATAAAGAAATTTATAAAAAAATTATAGAAGAAATTAGAAAATATAATTATTTAGAAAATAAAGAAAAACTCCAAAATGTGTATTTGTTACATGAAATATTATCTGATTTATTGGCAAGAAATGTGGCATTTTTGAATAAGTGGGAAAGAGATTTTAAGTTTATAGTTATAGCAATAAAACAATTTTTAAAAGAAGATGATAAAGAAAAAGTAAATAAATTTTTAAATCCTTGTAAGCCTGATGGTAGTAAAGATAATTTTTCTGTAACAAATTATAGAAATAAAATGAAATCAGTAATAAATAAAATACATGAAAATTTTATGAGTTTATTATTTTTAAATGATAATTTGGCAATTAGGGAAATAACAGCAGATAATTTTACTTGGGGAAATTTAAGAAATTATATAGCACACTTTGAATATTTACACAAAGAAAAAGATACTATTAGTTTTCTAAATCAGGCTAATTTATTAGTAAAATTGTTTTCATATGATAAAAAAGTACAAAATCATATACTAAAATCGACAAAGACTTTATTAGAAAAATATAATATTCAAATAAATTTTGAAATTTCAAATGACAAAAATGAAGTATTTAAATATAAAATTAAAAATCGACTTTATTCTAAAAAAGGGAAAATGTTAGGAAAAAATAATAAATTTGAAATTTTAGAGAATGAATTTCTCGAAAATGTAAAAGCAATGCTTGAATATTCAGAATAAGGAGTTTGAAGAAAAATGTCCAGTATAGTTCATATAACAAGAGCTGACGATTTGTCAATATCGAATAATCAGCTTGTAATGATTGATGAAGATAATAATGATGAGAAAAATAAGATTTCTTTGAATGATATATCAGCAATAGTCATTGAAAACTGTCATTGTAAGATAAGTGCTATTTTGCAGTTAAGATTGATTGAAAATAATATTCCTATTATAATTTGTAATGAGAAACATCAACCTGAAATTCATTCATTGGGATTATTTAACCATTTTCAGATAACATTGAGAATAAATGAACAGATTGAATGGTCGGAAAATAAAAAAGAAAAATTATGGACTAAAGTAATAGAAAATAAAATTGAAAATCAAAAATTATTGTTGAAGTATTTAGAAAAAAGTGATATTTCTATAGCAAGATTAGAAACATACAAAGAAAATCTGAAAAAAGATGATGTAAGTGCAGAACATCAGGAAGCAATCGCTTCAAGAATTTATTTTCAGGAATTATACAGTAATAAATTTAAAAGATTTGATGAAGACGGTGTAAATTCAGCTCTTAATTATGGTTATATGATATTAAGAGCCATAATATCATCAAAAATAGTAGCTAAAGGTTTTCACCCAAGTTTGGGGCTGCACCACAAATCACAATTTAATGCGTATAATTTTTCAGACGATATAATAGAAATTTTTCGACCTATGGTAGATTATTTGGTTTATATGAATAAAGATATTTTAAATGAAGCAAGATTAAGTAAAGAAATAAGGCAAAAAATGTTACTGGTAGCTCAACAAAAAGTATTATTTAAAAACAAAAAATATGATTTTTCTCAAGTAATTGACTATTATTTAGACAGTATAAGAAATTATTTTTTAAAAGATGAAGAAGTGATAATACCAATGTTAAGTGTGAATGACTATGAATATTGAATATATAGGGCTACTTATGTATGATATGCCTATGCAGACTGATATAGAAATACTGGAATATAAAAATTTTAGAAAAAAACTAATAGAAAAAGGATATTATCAGCTTCAGAAATCAGTATATATTGTGAGGTCAAAAACAAAAGAGAAAATCGAATTGGCAGAAAAGCAGCTAACAATGCTGGCTCCTAAAAATTCTTCTATAAGGTCTATTATCTTAACAGAAGAACAGTTTCAAAAAATGAAAGTAATATCAGGTGATACAACACTTGGAGAAAAAATTTTAAATGATAAAAATAAAATATTAGAATTTTAAAAAGTCTTAAAATATGGTATAATAATCATAAGGGGATGCGTCTATATCATTTAATAAGGAGAGATAACTTTTGAAAATAATGGAAATACAAGTAAAAAAAGAAAAAAATATAAATAATATCCTATCAGATGAAAATTAAGGATGGGATATAGACCACCCCAATATCAAAGGGGACTAAAACATAAATGATTAATATAATAGCTGCAATTGTCAGATATAGACCACCCCAATATCAAAGGGGACTAAAACAGTAAAATCAATCCTCTTTTCATCTTACATTCGATATAGACCACCCCAATATCAAAGGGGACTAAAACATAAATATTTGTTTTTTACTACTATTTACTTTGATATAGACCACCCCAATATCAAAGGGGACTAAAACCTTGCAAATAATAAAATATCCTCGATTCTATTGATATAGACCACCCCAATATCAAAGGGGACTAAAACTTTTCCACCATCACGGTTAGTAATCTTATCTCGATATAGACCACCCCAATATCAAAGGGGACTAAAACGCTTCTTCATTATGTAATTTACTCTCATAATTGATATAGACCACCCCAATATCAAAGGGGACTAAAACTCTTAGAACTGTTCCGTCTTTGCAAACTTTCGGATATAGACCACCCCAATATCAAAGGGGACTAAAACTTAGGAATATATTCTCTTGTTTCCTTTATATTGATATAGACCACCCAATATCAGAGGAGATTAAAACTTTAAGGGATAATTTTGACATTTAGAAAAGACTTTAGATTCAGATGAGGATTTGGAAAAAATTAATTGAAGAGTATTGATCAAATAAAAATTAAATAAATAAACAAATAAATAGATAAAAAGGAGATAAATTATGAAAAAAATAATTTTATTAATACCAATGTTATTGCTTGTCAGCTGTAGTGCATTTAAAGAAGAATTTATAGATTCAACTCATAAATCTTCATATTCTTATGAAGAGCCGGGTCGTTATGATAGTAGTTTCAATTAAAATATTAATTTTAAATAATGAAAAAAAACAAAGAAAACAGTAAGTTTTTTTAGAAAATTAATTAGAAAATTAAATAGTAAAATTTTTTATCAGAAAATAAATTTAAAACTTGATTTTAAGAAAACGTAGGGTATAATATAGATTAGAAAGAGAGAATTTTGGAATTCATATGACAATTCATATATATGATAAAAGGAGAAAAAAATGAAAAAAATAATTCTGCTACTGTTTATTGTTACGAATGTACTTACTTTTAGTGCTTTAAAAGACCCTTTTAAAGATGAAAAATTTGAATATGTATTTAAAAATGTACCTGAAATTTTTGGAGGAGATTTTCGTTGTAAATTTATAATTAAACAAGTTTTATTGAGGTCTTATCATATTGACAATAATAATAAAGAAATGATAGATACTTTCAACGAATCATTGAAAACATACGGTAGAATAATACAGATTGAAGGGGAATTTGGCAGTGAAACCAATCCTATAGCCGTTACTGACAGATATTATGCTAAGAATTGCTTTATTCCTGAGAAAAAATGGATAGATTATATAAATTCCCCCGCGTTAAATGAATATTTTAAAATGATAGAAAAATATGGAAAAAAATAATATTTCTTTATATATTCCATTTAACAAGGGATAACAAAAACACTTTAAAATAGCATATTACAATACATTTTATAATAAAATGCATATAAAAGATTGTGAAAATAGGATTATAAATTTTTTAATCCTATTTTTATTTATAATATTTTTATAAAATACACTATTATGATATTTTTTCATAGAAAATTCTAATCAAATATGTTATAATACTACAAAAAAGGAAGTGATTATTTTGATAAATTTAGTTGTTTTTACTAATGATAAATATAAGTTATTAAAATTTCTATATGATAATCAAATAGAAATAAAAAATAACAAATATATAGCATTATCACAACAAGAGATAGCAGATAGCTTACATTTTTCTAAAAATAAAACTAATAAAATAATGCAAGAACTTAAAAAAGATAACT
>NZ_DBHIXS010000007.1:0-94626 GCF_057270515.1 Pseudoleptotrichia sp.
AATACTATATATTGTATTCTTTCTGTCCTATTTATCTTTTGTTTTTTTCTTTTGTTTTTCTTTTCGCTTATTTTTTAAAGCTTTTAGAGTTTTTTATTCGATTAATTGAACTTGCTGTAATATTGTATAAAATAGAAACTTTATCTTATTTTTTCTGTTTAAATAACCAATCTCTTATTCCCTCAATATTATAAGCCGTTTTCCATGTAGCCATATGTTCGGAGCCGGGATTTCCCTGCTGCAAACTAGGTAGAGTTCCCTTTTCAATTACAGTATATTTTATATTTGCTTCAGGATTTTTATCCAGCACTTTTTTTACTGATTGACTGAACTGTTCAGAAGTATAGTCCCCTCTCCAAGTATCTTTTACAACAACACCTCCATTTTTGGACAATACTTCGGTAATTGCATTCCAACCCGGATAAGCTTTCATATCTCCTGTGGAAACTACCGTCCACATTTTATTTTTTGCCATAGGAGCGGTGAGCGAGGCATCCCACTGACAAGCTACAAAATATGTTGCTGCAAATAAATCGAGATACTTAAAGTTCATAACAATGGACATCATCCCGCCCATGGACTGTCCTGTAGTATACATTCTATCCGTGTCGACACTGTAGTTTTTTACTACATAATCTTTTATCAGATTTACGGTAGCTTCCAAATCAGATGTTATACTTCCGTCATCTTCCACTACTTTTTTTGAATATTGCGGTGCTAAAATAAAAGCTTCGTGTTTTGCCTGTTCTTCGGGAGTTGCCCAGACTATTGCACCATTTCCCTGAAGCAGTGTAACCTTTGTGTTTTCACTTAGAGGTCCCGCATCGTGCATAAACAGAACTAACGGATATCTTTTATTTTTACTGTAATTTTTCGGTATGTATAAATTATATTTCAAAGTTACTCCCGTTTTAGGGTCTTTATATTCAAATTGTCTGAAATCATCTACTACAAGATTTTTTATTTTATTATTTGTAAATTCTGTCTTATCAGCCTTTATTATTTTCCCCGAAACTGTTTTGATATCTTCGTTTTGAGATAATGTTATTTTTGCGGGAAGTATATTATTAGCTTTTATAAACAGTTGGGCTTTTTCATCTTTTTCAGATAGTTCAATTATTACATACTTACCATTTTTCCCTTTAGCTGATTTTTCAGCTTTATTATTCGTATAAATTCTTGTTATCGTCCTGTCAGCAACGTTATATACGGTATTTTTTAAGTTATCATTTTTAATGTCAACATTATATTCTACAACTATCCCTGTCAGTTTTTGCCCTGTTCCGAATACCTCTGTTATGGCCGTTATATTTTTTATCTGTTTCGGAAATTTCATAGAATTTTTTTCGGTTTCTACAGATAATACATTGGAAAATATTGTTATACACAATATTATTAGATATACTGTTCTTTTCATAAGATTTTTCTTTTCTTCCTTTCATTATTTATTGTTCCTATTTTTTATTTTTATCCGAAAAATTATAAACTATTAAAATTATATTTTACTTTCTTTGATGTTATTTCGATATTATCTGTTGTTCAGATATTTGAGAAATTCTTTTTTATCGGTTTCTTTTATTATAAAGGTTTCTTCTATTATTTCTTTTTTGCTCTCTTCAAAAATAGGAACCTGAACAATTTCTTTCATTTCAAGATTTTTTTCCAGTTCAGACATTATTTCTTCAGAAACATTTTCCACAAATGAAAATCTGTAAGTATTTTTTCTTTCTTCTATTGTCTGTATACTGTTCATTTCAGCAAATATTTTAAATTTTATATTTATTATAAATTTTTTCATTTCCTGAGGTATTTTCCCAAATCTGTCTTCTATTTCACTTACAAGGTCATTCAGCTCTCTAAAATCTTCTAATATGGCAAATCTCTTATATATATTCAGCCTTTCTTCTTTTTCAATATAATTTTCAGGAATAAATCCTTTTTCTTTCAGAATTATTTCCACATTTTCGGTTTTTTCCCTGTATTCACCTTTCTGCCTTTTTATTTCTTCATTCAGCATTTTTAGATAAAGGTCGTATCCAAAAGTTTCTATCGTACCGTGCTGCTTTTCTCCTAATATTTCTCCCGCTCCTCTTATTTTCAGATCTTCCATTGAAATCTGAAAACCTCCTGACTTTATCCCTTCGACTTTTTGCATACTTTCTTCTTTTTTCTGACCTTTTTTAGTAGCCGTCCTTGTTTTCAGAAGATAGCAATATCCCTGTCTGTTGCTCCTTCCTACACGTCCTCTAAGCTGATACACCTGTGAAAGTCCGAGAGCATTGAAATTTTCTATCAAAATGGTATTGGCATTGGGTATATCTATTCCATTTTCAATAATTGTGGAAGCAAGAAGTATATCAAATTCTCCCTGCTCAAATCTTCGTATTTTATCTTTAATCTCCTTAGGTAAAAGTTGTCCGTGGATAAATTCTATTTTTACAAAATCAGGCAATATTTTTTTCAATTCCTCTATTTTATACTTCATGCTTTTCACATCATTATAAATATAAAACACCTGTCCGTCTCTTGAAAGTTCCTTTAATATGGCAGTTTTAACAACTTCTTCTTCCCAGTTTATCACTTCTGTAATGATAGGCAGTCTATTTGTAGGCGGTGTGTCTATTACTGATATTTCCCTTATTCCCAACAGAGCCATATTCAGTGTTCTCGGTATGGGAGTAGCAGTAAGAGTAAGAACATCCACTTTTTGACGCTTTTTCTTTATCGTTTCTTTTGCTTTTACGCCAAATTTCTGTTCCTCATCTATTATGAGCAGTCCTAAGTTATTGAACTCCACATCTTCACTTAACAGCCTGTGAGTTCCGATAACCAAGTCGATAATTCCTGTTTTTATATTTTTCAGTATTTCTTTTGACCTACTTTGGGTAAGCCTTGACAAATTTTCTATTGTAACGGGATAATTTTCATATCTCTGTTTAAATCTTTTATAATGTTGTTCCGCCAAAACGGTAGTAGGTGCTATAAGAGCCACTTGTCTTGAGTTTTCCACTGCTTTAAATGCTGCTCTCATTGCCACTTCGGTTTTTCCGTATCCTACATCTCCGCATACTATCCTGTCCATTATATAAGGCCCTTCCATATCCTGTTTCACGTCTTTTATCGCCTTTTTCTGGTCTTCAGTCTCCTCAAACGGAAACTGTGCTTCAAATTCTTCCTGCCAGACAGTGTCTTTTCCATAGACAAATCCATTCTGACTCTGTCTTTGAGCCTGAATTTTTATTAACTCAGCTGCAAATTTTTCAATATCTTCAGCCAGCTTCTGCCTTTTTCTTTTAAATCCTCTCGTTCCCAGTTTATATAGTTTAGGTTCTTCACCATAAGAAATATATTTTTCAAGTCTGTCGAGTTTTTCCACGGGAATATAAAGTATATCTTCATCGGCATATTTTATTTTCAGATAATCCCTATCTTCGATTGTTTCTATCCCTTTGTATATACCCACTCCGTACTGAACATGAATGACATAGTCGTCTATCAGTATTTGATTTACTTTTTTATATTTTATGGCTTTATTGCTTTTTCTTTTCTTCTCGTAAATATATCCGTCGAGCTCCCTGTCTGTAAGTATGAAAGTATCTCCTATTATAAATCCTTCAAAAAGCTCACGGTTAATAATATCTATCTTACTGTTATCTCCATATTCTTTCAGCTTTTTTTCATAATTTTTTGTATATATATGAATATCTTTTTTTTGTGACAATTTTTCCAGTTTTTCTTTATCCTTAAATATTTCCGACTGTTCTTCACTGAAATTTGATGTTTCTATGATAAGACTTTTCTTTTTCAGATTTTCATATCTTTTTCTGTAAGTGTTTTCCCTATCCCTGTCAATCAGGATAAACTCTTCCATTTTATAATTCAGAAGTTCCTCATTTTCGAGTACAATTATCACATCTTCTTTTTTCAGTTCCTCTATCAGTTCTACAAGCTCATAGTTATTTCCCGACAATATATTCCCGAATATTTTTATTTCTTCTTTTCTGTTAATCGATTTTTGGGTTTCTATGTCAAATTCTCTTATACTTTCCAATTCATCATCAAAAAATTCGAGCCTTACAGGATTTTCTGCATTAGGCGGAAAAATATCTATAATATCTCCTCTTCTGCTGAATTCTCCTTTTTTCTCTATAAGATATGACTGTAAATAACCGTTTTCAGTAAGAAATCCGATAATATCGGAAAATTTATAGCTTTCTCCTATTTTAAAATAAAGAAGATTTACTTTTTCAAAAAATACGTCCAATGTTATCTGTAAATTTAGGAATAATATAAATTCCTGTCTGTTTTTAAGGATATTCAGCAGTTCTATATTTATTCCCGTCAGATCTTCCTTGTTATTGGATATATTCTCAAAAACAGATATACTTTTTTTATCGGTTTTATAGTCTTCTATCATTTCATAATAATTTTCCAGATTTCTATTGGAAGTCGATACATATATTATCTTTTTTTCGTCCGAACACAACAAAACCCAAGGAATTGCTCCTCGGTAGATTTTGTTTTCAGATTTTAGAATGTTTCCGTCTACTATTTCTAAAAACTTTAAGTTATTCATTTTTTAAATCACTTTCTTTTCTATTTCCTGTTTTAATTCTCATTTTTAATTATAAAATTTCAAATTTTTCAAAATGTTATTTTTAAATCATTCAAAATATATTATTTAAAAACATATTTATAATATACTATTTTATCTCGTTTGACAATATTAATTTTATTACAGTGTAAAAAATATAGATATAGAGCAGGTATGAAACAAGTCCCGCATTATGGAGAAAGGTAAGTATAAATACCGTTATCACGATAATCCCTGTGAGCCCTGCTCCTTTTATAATTTTTTCTCCCGTCATATTTCCCATACCGAACACTTTCGGTCTAAATATATAGTTTATAGGTTGAGTAAAAGCATTTAAAGTCAGAATTGAATATGATAATGTCTCAAATCTTATATTTTGCGACCAGCATATAATGACAGCTATACCCGTCATTATCCCGTAATATATTTTCCCCATAGGATTTGACAGACTCGAAGGCATATCCGTCGCCATATATATTCCTCCGAGCAGCAGTCCTCCCATAGAGAGATTTATATCGGCTCCTATAATTATATTCATCAGAAACAGTTCCAAAAATACAACAAGAAACATTGAAACAGGTATATGCCATGATATTCTGTCTTTTATGAGTAGATAAAGCCCTCCTGCCGCAAGAAAGAATACGGAAAATTCTCCTATTGCTCCTGACGGATTTAATATTGTTCTGTCAAGATAATTAAATAAAGGAATATCTCCCAAATAAGCAAAAAATTTTATTCCTGAAACTTTTAGTGCCGTTTCGCTATACCAGATAGCACCTGATGACATAACCGCAGGAAAAAATACTGTCATAAATTCCCGTCCTATAAGGGCAGGATTAAACATATTTCTCCCCAATCCGCCGTATATCAATTTTCCGAATATGACAGCCGCCGAAGCTCCAAAAGCTACTACATATAGAGGAGTGAAAGGAGCTAATGTCATTCCTAAAAGTATACCTGTTACAACTCCCGAAACATCAGTTATTGAACTATATTTTTTGAAAAATACTATGGAAAAAAGCCATTCCGAAACTAACGCACTTGCTACAGATGTCATAATCACAAGGACAGGAGCCATTCCATATACAGCATATGCTGCAATCATTGAGGGAAGCAACGCCAAAACCACATCGGACATTACTTTTGCAACACTGTCGTTCACTCTTATATGTGGAGTATAATTTTTTGCAGTCAATATTTTTTCCATTATTTTATTTCCCCCTTTTCTCTCATTTTTCTTAATTCATTTTTCTCCTCTTTTATACTCTTTATAAGAGGAACTCTCGACGGACAGGAATACTCACAGGCTCCGCATTCTATACACATATCGAGGTTGAGCTTTACAAGTTTTCTGTACTTACCTTTTCTGTACATCTCCTCAAATTTCATCGGCATTAAGCCCATTGGGCATACATCTACACAATATCCGCATGAAATACAGTTATTTCTCTCGACATTGTTTATAGCAGAAGATAAAAACAGTATTCCGGAAGTTCCTTTTATAACAGGCACATTCATATCTTTTACTTCTTCTCCCATCATAGGCCCGCCAAAAATTATTTTTGCTTCCTTTTCAGGATTTATTTTCTCTAAAATATGGCTTAGTGGCGTTCCTATTTTCAGCAAAAAATTTCCTCTTTTTTCCGTTTTTTCACCTGATACTGTTACAATCCTCTCAATCAGAGGCTTTCCCTCAATAAATGCGTCATAGACTGATTTCACTGTTCCTACATTGCTTACTATTACTCCCGCATCTATAGGGAGTGTCCCTTTTCTTATTTCTTTTCCTGTTACCGCCTTTATGAGTTGCAGTTCGCTCCCCTGAGGATATGCCGACGGCAGTATTTGAGTTTTGATATTAGTCATATTCTTTCTTTTTGCAGTTTCGGAAAATTTTTCAAAAAGTTCTTCATTTTCTTCTTCTATTCCTATTACAATTTCTTTAGGATTAAGTAATTTTTCAACAATTTTTATTCCGTCAAAAAATTCTTCCGTCCATTCATTCATAACAGTATAGTCGGCAGTCAGATAAGGTTCACATTCAGAACCGTTTAAAATAAAAGTGTCTACTTTTTTATTTCCGATATTATATTTTACATGAGTAGGAAACTGTGCCCCTCCTTCTCCTACTATACCGCTATCTTTTATTGCCGAAAGAATTTCTTCTTTTGTATATTTATCAAGGTTTTCCATTTCCCTTTTTTCTAACTTTATGCTGTCATATTTAAAGTCGTTTCTTATTTTTAATGTTTTTACAATATTTCCGTTAGCAACAGGATTTTCTATGACATCCTCTACTGTTCCTGAAACGGGAGAATGTACAGCGGCAGAAACATTTCCCTGTATTTCTCCGATTTTTTCATACTGTTTTACATAATCTCCCTTTTTTACTGTTTCTTTTGAAATCTGTCCTATATGTTGAGCTAAAGGAATATAAAAAATTTCAGAATCATCTATTACTGATAATTTCATCTTTTTAGTTATATGTTTCATTGAATCAATTTTCATTTTCTCATTTACAATATTATTCATTTATTCTCTCTTTCGTTTTTTCTTTTATTTTCTCTCCGTAATATTTATATTTTCTTGATTTTAAAAGTGAAAAATTCGGATAAAAATAACATAAAAATATATTTATTTATTTGAAAAATTTTAAATCTCCACATAATTTAAAAATTTTTCCGAATAATGTATATTTCCACTGTCATCTATAAGATAGCCTTCTACTTTCATTTCTTTTGAAAGGATTTTTATTATTTCCTGAAATTTTTCAGGCGTTCGATTAAATAATCCTGTAGAAATTATATCTCCGACAAAAGCACTTTCGGTTACTATTCCTATTTGCCTGTTTTTACCGGGATACCCTGTTTTAGGACTTATTATATGACCATATTTTTTTCCGTTTATTTCAACATAAGTATTTATTTGATTTGATGTGGAATATGCTTCATTTGAGATTTCTATATCAAATAAATCATTATATTTATCACTGCCTTTATATATATTATCCGTTATTTTGATTGCATAACCTTTATCATTTTTTTCAATTTCTCTGTCAGGCAGAGGATTTTCAATTATAATCCCGAGTGACTGATTTTCTCCGTTATCCTCATTTCCCTTGTCATTTATAGAAAGAATACTGCTTCCTCCTGCATTTATAACGGCATCCGTTATGCCTTTCCCTCTCATCAGTTTAGCCAGTTTATCAATCGCATAGGACTTGATAAAAGAGCCGGTTATAATTTCCTGACCGGCACTTATTTTCACTCTGTTATTTTTTTTGTCTATTTCTATTTTTCTATAATTGACAAGTTCTTTTGTTTTTTGTATTTCTTTTTCATCGGGAACGGATTTGAGATTTTTTTTATAAAAGCCCCAAAGTCTTATGAGAGGCATCACAGTAATATCGTATTCTCCTCCCAATATGTCTGAAAAATATTTTATCTTTTCGAGCATTTCTACTGTTTCATTATCTACTTCCACAAAATTACCTGCATTTTTATTTATTTTGTCAATGAAAGAATTTTTTGAATACGAATTATATTTTCTATTCACTTCTTCCAGAACTGAAAAAAACTCATCAAAAATCTTTTCTTCGTATCTGTCAGGTATTTTTATTTTAATATTGGAATGAAAAAGAAATCTGTTTTGCACTTTATAAAGATTACCCATTACAAGCTCCTCTCAACTTGCTTTTTCCTTATTTACTTGAAGTCGCTCTTTCTTTTTCTTTAGTTTCGGTAGTCGTAGTTTTTGTTTCCTGTTTTTTTTCAGGCTGAGTAACTACAGGTTTTTTTACTTCTCCTTTTTTTGCCTCCTGTGCCTGTTGCTTGTTTTGTGTATCGTCTTTCTCTTTTTTCTGAGCTTTGGACTGTGTTTTTTGTTCGTCTTTTTTATTCGGTTTTCTTACAGTATTCGCTGCAATCTCAATATTATTTTTATTACTGTTCTCATTTTCGAAAACATTTTCAGCATTTTCAGCTGTTTCCATTACAGCTTCTTCTGATTTATTTTCAGTTGTTTCTTCTACAGATGTAGTTACATTATTTTCTGCCGTTTCTTTTTTATCCGATTTTCTGAAGTTTGTCGCTCCAAATGCCACAAGAGAGACTGCTCCTAAAAATAATAATATCTTTTTTAAATTTTTCATATTTTCTATTCCTCCATTATTTTATTTTTGTTATTTTAAATTTATTTCATTTTTTTGATACAGACTTTATTTGAAATTTCTATCTAAATTTTCCCTTTTTATTTGTACGAACAAATATATCATTATTTCTTTTGAATTTAATTAGATTATTATTTTAATTTTCCATTACACTGTTATTTTTTAAAATTTTCGTTTGTTTAGTTTCTTCCTAAATTCATACTTTTCTGAATTTTTTATTATTTAAATTTCTTTTGTATATTTTGTTATATAGTTATTTTTATTTTTTATATTCTGTACTTTTTCTATACTTTTTTCATACTTTTTGTATTATAGAAGTTCTATTAATATTGTTTTCCCTGTTCATAGTATACTCTTTCTTCTCATTTATATTAAAAAGCATTTTTTTGATATAATATTTCATACTTCATTTGTAAGTAGAATGTTATATTCATATTATAAATATCTCCATTAATACTGACTTTGATAGAAATAAAAAAATCTCAATGAAATCTTTTACAATAAAAAATGCCTCAAACAGAAATTCTATAAAAACAGTATAAAAATTATATTTTATATACATTCTATTTTTGAGACAGTTTCTTATTTTCCTATTTACTTAATTTTTAAAGCTTTTTCTATATAGTGCCTCATAAATCCCCGCTTTTTCAATCAGTTCTTCATGAGTTCCCGTTTCTTTTATTTCTCCCTGTTGTATTACTACTATTTTATCACTGTTGATTATCGTCGAAAGCCTATGAGCGATAACAAACGTTGTCTTTCCTTTCATCAGTTTTTCCAACGCATCCTGTACAAGCTGTTCAGATTCATTATCCAAAGCACTCGTTGCTTCATCCAGTATAAGTATCTGAGGATTTTCAAGTATGGCTCTTGCAATGGATATTCTCTGTTTCTGTCCGCCGGACAACTTTATCCCTCTTTCTCCTATTTCCGTTTCATAACTCTCTTCGAGTTTTTCTATAAATTCATGGGCATTAGCTTTTTTTGCAGCTTCTATTACTTCCTCAACTGTTGCATGATGATTACCGTATCTTATATTTTCGAGTATTGTACCTCCAAACAGAAAAGTTTCCTGTGGAACAATACCTATTTTTTTTCTTAAACTTTTTATTTCATAGTCTTTTACGTTTATGCCGTCTATTTCTACAGAACCGCTGCTGACATCAAAAAATCTCGGTATCAGATTTACCAGCGTAGATTTCCCCCCGCCTGAATTTCCGACAAGAGCAATCGTTTCTCCTTTTTTTGCAACTAAATTTATATTTTTTAATATTTTCTCATCATTATCTTTATAGTGAAAGTCTACATTTTCAAAAATTATATTGTCCTTAAATTCTTCAAATTCAACACAGTTTTCTTTATCCGTTATATCCGGAGTTTCATCGAGAATTTCAAATATTCTGCCTATTGACGGGATATTTGTACTTATTTCATTATATCTGCTTATTGCTCTTTTTACAGGAGTATACATTGACGATATGGCTCCTACTATAGCTATAAAATCCCCTGCTGTAAAATGATTTCCTCTTAGTACTCTGAAACCACCGAACATAAGAAGCATTGCTACCATTATATAATTAAGAGCTTCGGAGATTGCACTTGATTTCGAGATATACTTTGCACTTTTTAATGCCACCTTTTTCAATTCTTTGCTTTTTTTCTTAAAATCTCTTATTTCTTCTTTTTCCATAGCAAAAGCTTTAATAACTCTTATTCCCGATAATGTTTCCTGTAATTTTGAATTTAATGTTCCTGTTGCTTCCTGTCTTGCTTTTCCTGCTTTTTTCAATTTGCTCGAATATTTTTTTACTGTAACAAGCAGAATAGGAGCTACGATAAGAACTCCGAGGGTCAATTTCCAGTCCACATAAAAAGCTATTCCTAAACAGACAACAGCCCTAAATGCTTCAGAAAAAAGATTAAAACTTTCTATAATTAAAGAATTTACATTACTCGGGTCGTTTAATACTTTTGTCATTAATTCCCCTACTTTTGTCATTGAAAAATATTCCATATCCAATGACTGTATTTTAGTATATAAATCATCAGTTATATTTTTATAAATTGATGATGATATAATGACTGAAAGTATTCCGTTCCAATAAATCAAAACTGCCCCTACTACGGCAAGACATATCATACCACCTGAAGCATATATTATATCTTTCTGATTACTTCCTAAAATTCCTTGATCAACCAGCCTCTGTACAAGAACTAACGGAGAAACCGAAACTGCTGATGACACCATAGAAAGAAGCATATTAAAAATAATTAAGAAATAATATCTTTTTATATACTTTTTCAGTTTTTTCAAAGTTGATAAATCTTCACTTTTCAGTAATTTCATTTCCTATTCCTTTCCTCTATCATTCTATCTGTATACGGAGTCTATCTTTTTTCTAAATATATTATAATCCTTTATTTTATCTCCATTTACACGAAATATTTTTTCAGGATTTATTTTTATATTATTTGTTTTATCAGTAGTCATAACAAAGGCTTTTATTCCTAATTTTTTTATTTTCTCAATATTTCCTTTGTATCTGTGTCCCCACGGATATGAAAGATATTCCGCTTTTTTATCTAATTTTTCTTCTATCAGTCTTTTATTTTCACTTATTTCAAATTCTACCTTTTTATCAAATTCTTCATTTGAAATTTCTTCAAAAAATTCATTCTTCCCTGCTTTAAATAATTTATTTAAAAATTTCTTTTTTTCTTTTATTGATTTATTTCTAAAATCTTCGGTATTTATAATTTCCCTGTATTTATCCATAAATTTTTCTTTTAATTTTAATCCCCTTATAGCAATCTGACTTCTTATTTTAAATACAGGCAATCCTGTGAAATCTAAATCTCTGAAATCGTCTGTTTCAGATTTTTCTTTTTTGGAAAGTCCTTCCCTGAAAATAGAGAAATATTCCCTTTTTACAAAATCTCCCTCATTTTTCCCAAAAAAACCTTTTATTTCAGGCTTTCTTATAATCGGATAATGGGAATGAGTGTGCAGCTGAAAATCTACCAGTCCGCTATTATACATTTCCTTTATCTCATTCCAACTCATATAATCAATGTCGTTTTCAATATATTTTGTATTGAGGAATATCGTAGCTTTTATATTATATTTTTTTAAAATAGGAAAAGCTTTTGTGTAATTATTTTTATAACCGTCATCAAATGTTACAAGTATACTGTCTTTATCAAGGATATAATTCATTTTTTCAAGTTCTTCCATTTTATATGTTTTTATATTTTTTATATACTCCATATGTTTCTCAAATTCTTCTTCTGATATTATTCCCTCTGTTTTTTCCGTGAAAACATTATGATACATCAGGCATATTATCTCTTTTTTCTGATATTTATAGTATAAATAAATCAGAATCGGGATAACAATCAATCCCATTAATGGCAGAACCATTCTTAACAGATACATTTTATTTTACCTTTCCGAATAATTTCAAAAACGTATATCTTATTTTCTTTATCATTCTGTCTATTTTGAAATCCAAAACACTGTTTTTTCCTCTTCTGCTGAAATGAACATGTCTTTTATCTCCAATATGTTCTACATATTTTTCCTTAAAATATATCGTTCTGTAGTGTCTTTCTTTATAGAATTTTGATAAAGCTATTTCATAAAGTTTATCTTTTAATTTTTCATGGGAACCGAACAAATCATTGTCTGATTTTCTTCTAAGTCCGGGATTATAAGTAAAAATTTCATCCTTTACTTCGTAAAATTTTTCTCCGTCTTTGGAAATATATTCCTCTTTCTTAAAAAATCCTTCTTTGAAATCCTTTTTACTTCTCAGTCCTACTGTTAATAATTTCGGATTTTCTTTAAGAAGTTTCATTGACTTTTCTATAAAATTTCCTTTTAAAAATTCCCAATCATCTTCACAATGGAATATATATTCAGTATCCACTTCCTTATAGGCTTTATCTATGGATTTTAACTGACCTTCTCTAACTTCATTTATTATCAGGTGGAAATTAGGCTTATTTTCCTGATTTTCATACTGGGAAATAAGATTTTCCAGTTTCTTTCCTTCTGTACTGTCTTCAGTTATTATTATTTTTTCTATCGGATAAGTATTTTTTTCAAAGAAACTATCTAATGTTCTCTTAAGCAAATCAAATCTGCCGCAACTTGTTATTACCAGAGTAACTTTTTCCATAGTCTTTATCCTTTCTTAGTAGTTTGTTATTTTACCTTTCCGAATAATTTCAAAAACGTATATCTTATTTTCTTTATCATTCTGTCTATTTTGAAATCCAGAACACTGTTTTTTCCTCTTTTGCTAAAATGAACGTGTCTTTTATATCCAATATGCCTTACAAAAGGATTTACAAAAGAAATCATTTTAAATCCCCTTTCCTTGTAAAACCTTGACAGCTCATCCTCCCACAATTTTCCTTCAAGCTTTTCATGGGAACCGAACAAATCACACACATCTTTTCTTCTAAGTCCCGGGTTATATGTAAATACATTTTCGAGTATCTCAAAGTATTCTTCTCCGTCAGGAGTGACATAATTTTCTTTTGAAATAGGAATACCTGTACAGTCCTCTCTGGATCGCAGTCCTACAACCGCTATTTTAGGATCTTCTATGAGCATATTCATAGATTTTTCTATAAATCCTTCTCTTAAAAATTCCCAATCATCTTCACAGTGAAATACATATTCGGTATCCACTTCCTTATAGGCTTTATCTATGGACTTTATCTGTCCTATTCTTGTTTCATTTATAATTAACTTAAAATCCTGATTTTTATATTTTGATACAAGTTTTTTCAATTTTTTGCCCTCTGTGCTGTCCTCGGTTATTATTACTTTTTTTATCGGATAAGTATTATATCTGAAAAAGCTGTCCAATGTCTTTTCAAGTAAGTCAAATCTGCCACAGCTCGTTATTACCAAACTAACATCCTTCATAACTGTCCAACCCTTTCTCCGCTTTTTTCTTTTTCTGCTTTATGACTTCTGCCAGAAATTCGTCATTTTCCGCAAGTCCGCTCCTGTCATTTTCCTTATGGTAAATATGATAAGTCAGAGCATTAAATTTCACTCTTTTCTTTCCTATACCGCTATTGAATAGTCTGACCGCTATTTCGCTGTCTTCACGCCCCCAGCCCTGAATTTTTTCTTCAAAACCGTTTACTTTTACTAAATCTTCTTTGAAAAATGACATATTACATCCTCTTATTCCGGATAATTTTTTATCTTTCTTAGTAAATATTTTTGAGAGTAATTTATTTCTTATTGTGTTCGCTTTATTTTTATATCCTTTTTCAAATAATATATTTGGAAATGCAGGTAATTTACCACCTAATATTTCTTTTGATTTTTCTTCTGATATTATTACTCTTGAACCTTGTATAAAATATCCGTTCTCCATGTTCTCAATATGATCCTGTATAAAATGTCTTTCTAAAATCAAATCCCCGTCTATTATTATAACATATTTTCCTTTTGCTTTTCTTATAGCTTTATTTCTTGACATTGAAAGTCTGAAACCGTCGTCTTCCTGCCACGAATGTATTATTTCAATATTTGGATTACTTTCTTTTATTTTCTGAACTAAATCCGCTGTTTCCTGTTTTGAGCCGTCATCTGCTATTATTATTTCCTTAGGAATGACTGTCTGGCTCAAAACGCTGTTCAGACATATCTCCAGAGCTTCAGGCCAGTTATATGTCGTTACAATGAGTGATGTCTCTTTCCCTAATGTTTTAAAATATTGTTCCCTTAATTTTGTATATTTGGTCATTGTATAGACAGAACTGTATTTAGCCAGTAAATATCCCTCATAACCGTCCATAAATCCAAGTTGCAGAATATACATCCTTATAAATCTGAAAAGCATTTTTGAATAAATTTTTAAAATTCCTGATTTTTTACTTTCTTTTATATACTGGGTAGCACTTTGAGAAGTATATCTGTTGAGCTTTTCAAGAAACTGTTCAATATTATCATAAGTATAATGTATTATGAGTTCTTTTATTTTTTCAGTCTTACTGTTTTTGTCTATTTCGTATTTTTCATGTACTTCCCTGTCGCTTATTCTGATTTTTCCTTTTTTCCAAAGCCTTATAACATAATCATCCCAACCACCGTATTTTATTTCTTTTCCAAAGCATATATTTCTTAATTTTATTTTATATACATCGGTTTCCGAACTTCCGTTTATTATTTCTTTTATTCTTTTTTTCAGCTCCAAAGACACGACTTCATCAGCATCTATTAATAGTATCCAGTCTCCATTACATTTTTCAAGGACAGAATTTTTCTGAGGTCCGTATCCTTTCCATTTTTCGATAAAAACTTTAGCCCCCTTAGCTTCAGCTATTTTGACTGTTCTGTCCGAGCTTTCGCTATCTACAACTATTATTTCATCCGCTATTTCTTTTATGGAATCCAGAGTTTTTCCTATCCTGTTTTCTTCATTGTATGTTATTATTCCTACTGATAACTTCATATAACTTTTCCCCTCGATTTAATTTTAAACTTTTTGTTTTCTAAAATCATCTCTTATTATTTGAAAATATATTCCTATTTTCTTTATATATTTTTTTATTCCTTTTAGATGTTTAGTCTTTAAAAACAGAAACGGTCTGCTCCCTTTCCATGAATGGTGCCACCAGTGAATAGCGTATGTATTTTCAGTTACTATACTTTCATCAAATTTTTCTTTTGGCAAAAAAGGATAAAAATATTCTTTCTTATATATACATATTCCATTCTTTTCATCTCTTATTTCATTTTTTGAAAAATCAAATGAAAAATCATTTTTAAGTATGTATTTTGTTATTTGAGGCAGTGTAAATAAAGGACTTTTATAAATTTCATCATCATAAAATTTTATCATTTTTTCCAGAAATTTACTTTTGGCAGAAACTCCGAAAAGTCCCATTCCTATTCCGTCATCACTTTCATATCCTGTAAAAAATTCTATATTTTCATTTTCAAATAGAGAAGAAAAATCTTTCACTATTTCCATATCCGTATCAAGATAAATTCCTCCATTTTCATATAAATAATGAATTCTGACATAATCCGCAATATATGCCCAAAGTTTTCTTTTGTAACATTCTCTTAAAAATTTATTTCTTGCTATATGATCATCTAAATCAAAGTTTTCTTTATTTATTTCAATAATCTCATAATCAGGCATTTTCTCTTGCCATGATTTCAGACATTTATTAAAAATCTCAGGCTTCTCACTGTCTCCTATCCAGACATAATGAAGTTTTTTAGGTATCTGAGTCATATATTTACCCTCTTTTCGTTATAAACTTATTTCTACATTTCTTTAAAAAATTTCCTCCTGTATAATATATTCCTTTTGTGTAATATATTATATACAACTCTAAATTTTCAAATTTTTTAGACTTTATTTTAAATAGATATTCTCTGCAATCTTTCCTGAATTGGCTGTATATTTTATCAAATACATCCTGTCTTTCACACTGGACCGCTTTCTTCATTGAGCTTTTATAATATCTTTTTATCATGTAAAATATTATTTTTTTTATTTCAATATCTTTTTCATTTTTGTATCGTTCAATTAATTCTTTCGCATTTTCAAAAATATCTTCCGAATGCCTTATATTCAGCACCGACATTATACTTCCACTTCTTGCCCTGTAATAACCGAATATCTTATCAGTAATCTTCAAATTTTTAGCATGATAGAATACATCAATGGAAAACACTTCATCTTCATTAGATTTTCTTCCTACAGGAAAATATATATTATTATCCTTCAACAGTTTTTTCCTATATAGATATATCGGGAGTCTTACATTCCAGAACTTTCCTTTTATGGACTTTATCATATATTCTTTTCCTGACATTATTCTGTCAACTAATTCTACAGGTATCCTTTCATCAAGAATTTCTTCTTTTGTAAATTCACTGTAAGCTTTTTCTTTGCCTACTACGACATCTATTTCATTGTTGCTTTTATAACCGCTTTCCAGCTCTTCTATTATTTTTTCAAAGGAATCTGTATCAATCCAGTCATCACTGTCAAGAAAATATATATAATCCCCTGTACAGACTCTTATACCGGTATTTCTGGCTGCACTTGCTCCTTGATTTTCTTGTGTTATAATTTTTATATTATTGTTTTTTTCAGCATATTCTTCAAGTATAGCTAATGATCTATCAGTGGAACCGTCATTTACGACAACTATTTCAGTCTGTATATTTTTTATATTCAGCACACTTTCAATACATTGCCTTATATAATCTTCCGTATTATATACAGGTATTATAATACTTAATTTCATTTAAAACTCCTTCTCAACTTATTCATAATTTTATCCATATTTTTAAACAGCCAATTGTAAATACTCTAATGAATATATTTTCTCGTTTGATATTTTCCCGCGACATTCAAAATTTTATTTTTTTCTTTATACTTTTTTTTATTCTTATAAATAATCTCTTCAGCTTATTTTCGCTATGTTCAGCTATAAATTTCCTATAATTTTTTCTAAAAATCCTATTTTCTTTTTTATATTCTCCCGAGTGTTTTATTACAATTTTGTATAATCTATGAATTTCATCTTCTAAAAGTTTTTTTGTCTTTTCATCCGTTTCAGCAAGCATAAAATTATAAATTTCATTTATATTTTTTTCCATATCCAGATAATTTTTTAAAGATTTTGTCGACATAATACTTTTTTCACGCTGTAAATAATTATAGTAATAAATGCTGTAAAATCTTACTTTTTTAGCTTTAAGAAGAGTTTCGGCAGTAAAAATTTCATCTTCATGCATTCTTCCTTTTTTGAAAAAAATATTATTTTCCAGCAGAAATTCTCTCCTGAATACATCGTCCCATACTTCAGGCCCATGCATATCATTCCTGTACATTATATCAAAATATTCTTTCCCTGTTCTTATTTCTCCCTTATTATAATTCCTGATTTCAGTAATACACTCCAAACTTTGTGTGTCCCCTTCTGTCTTTTCGATAATCTTTTTATATCTTCCTATACCGATATCCACATTATCTTTTATAACTTCATTTACAAATTTTTCATAATTTCCCGTATCGACAAAATCATCACTGTCTATAAAAGAAATGTATTCTCCTTTAGCTATTTTCATACCATTATTTCTGGCTTCGCTCAATCCCTGATTTTCCTGAGATATTATTAATACATTTTCATTTTTATGATTTTTTTTAAACTTTTCAGCTATCTCAAGGGAACTGTCCTTTGTTCCGTCATTTATTATTATTATTTCGTTTTCTATTTTTAGTCCGCATAATGAATTTAGACATTTTTCCAGATATTTTTCGACGTTGTATACAGGTATTATTATACTTAACTTTAGAGCTGACATTTTTATCCTCTCTCGTTTTTTAGATTGTTTTTATATATTATACCATAAAATTAAATAAATGTTCCAAAAATATCTTTTATATGTTAAAATTAAGGAAGAAAAATTTTCGAAAATCAAATAAAACAGGAGACCGAATATGAAAAAATTAAATCTGACAGGATATGTATTGACGCTTTTATTTCCTGTTGTGCTGTTTCTATCTTATAAAGGAGAACAGACCCTCAGTTATATAATTCTGTTTATTTTTCTGCTAAGTATGCTATCCAAGGAAAACAGAAATAATTTTAAATCTCTGATTGATAAAAGATTGACTGTAGGATTAATGATTTTTATCATTTCACCTTTTATTATTTCTCTTTTTAGCGGAGGGATAGCTTCAAGAGTAGATGCAATCCATTATTTATACTGGCTTATATTTTTCCCGTTAGTTTATTTTATAAATACGGAAAAAAGATTATGGGCTTTTATAAAGTCTTTTCTCATTGGCGGAACTATCTCTTTGGTTATAACATTAGGAATTTTTATAAAAATATACGATGAATGGGCTAATCCCAAAGGTTTTGAATATCCGAGAGTGTTTTTTGAGCTTCAGACACAGGATTTCGTAAATATTATGTCTATTTTACTGTTATTCCTGCTTTCATTTATTTTATTTTACAAAAACGAAAATAAGAAAAAAGATATGACGATAAAAGTTATTTTACTCATTATTTTCTTACTCGATTTGTTTATAATCATTGTAAACCGTTCAAAAATAGTTTATATAGCTCTGTTTTTACCGATAATTTATATTTTATATATGAAAAATAAAAAATATATTTTAGGATTTTTTGCTTTATGTGCAGGCGGTCTTTTCTTTCTGCCGTCTTCCATTACCGAAAGACTTCAGTATATCGTCAAGTACAGACAGGATCCGTCGAGCAATCTGCGTATAATGTTTTGGGATGCCGCAATATCCTCTTTCAAAAAAAGCCCGATATTAGGTATGTCTACAAAAGAAAGAATTATTTTTAATATGAAGCATTTTCAGGAAAAAGGAGTAATAAACTATATAGAGGAATATTATGGTCTCGACCCTGTCGGGATTACAAATACTCATAATATGTACTTACACAATCTTGCAAACTATGGAATTACAGGAATTTTTGTTTTAATTTATTTTTTCCTTATTGTTATTCCTTCAAGATTAATAAAACTTAACTATTATAAGCTTAAAGATACCGGTTTTTCTGCTTATACAGCTCTTGAAGCAGGGCTGAAATCTTCCTATATAGCTTATCTGATACAGGGACTGACAGAGTTTAACCTTAACAAGAAGCCGATGATTTTTATTTTCGCTGCAATTCTTGTTATTCTGAACTTTATGTATAAAAAGTTACAGAAAGAAAATATATAGAAGCAAATAATATAACGAACCTATTTTAAAATTCGAGCAATTGAGTAACAATGTATCGATATTTGAGGATTTTTGATATTTTTACTCTAAAATTAAAATAAAACTGCAATTATAAAATAAAAAGCGGGCTTTTCTATAAAATAGATAACTCCGCTTTTTATTCTATTTACTCCAATTCTATTTTTACAGCTTCCAGAACCTTTTCAATTACATTACACATATCATAATATTTATAATCAGCCAGTCGTCCTCCAAAAATTACATTTTTTTCATTTTCAGCCAACTTTTTATATTTTCTGAATATTTCGTTATTTTTGTCGTCATTCACGGGATAATACGGCTCATTCCCTTCTTTCCATTCTTCAGGATATTCTTTTGTAATAACCGTGTTCGGCTGCTTTCCAAATTCAAAATGTTTATGCTCTATTATTCTTGTATAAGGAATTTCTCTTTCACAGTAATTTACTACTGCATTTCCCTGATAGTTATCCGTGTCATGTATTTCATGTTCAAATCTCAAGCTTCTATATTCCAGCACACCATATCTGTATTCAAAATACTGGTCTATCATTCCTGTAAATACGATTTTTTCAGCTTTTTTCAATAATTCTTTTCTATTTTCAAAAAAATCAGTATTCAGTTTTATATCTATTCCTTCAAGCAGTTTATCAAAAATCACGTTATAGCCGTTTTCAGGTATTCCCTGATACTTATCATTAAAATAGTTATTATCATAAGTATATCTCACGGGAAGTCTTTTTATTATGAAAGCAGGTAATTCTGACGCTTTTCTTCCCCACTGTTTTTCAGTGTACCCCTTTACAAGCTTTTCATATATATCTTTCCCTACTAATGAAATTGCCTGTTCTTCTAGATTTTCGGGTTTCGTTATTCCCGACTTCCTTATCTGTTTTTCTATCTCTTTTTTTGCCTGTTCGGGAGTTACAACTCCCCACAGTTTATTGAAAGTATTCATATTAAAAGGAAGATTATATATTTCTCCCCTGTAGTTTGCAATAGGAGAATTTATATAATTATTAAAAGTACAGAACTGTCCCAAATAATCCCATATTTCTTTTTTATCCGTATGAAATATATGAGCTCCGTATTTATGTACATTTATATCTTTCATATTTTCACAATATGTATTTCCGCCTGTATGATTTCTTTTATCTATTACAAGGGATTTTTTACCTCTTTTCTTTGCTTCATGGGCAAATATAGAACCAAACAATCCTGCTCCCACTATTAAATAATCGTACTTCACATTTTTCTCCTGTTTTCTTATTTTTCAGTATACATAATTTCTTCGGCAAATTTTTTAAACCTTTCATAATAACAATCGTCTGTCAGATTATTTTCATATAACTCTATATTTTCAGTCTTTTCATAATCTCTTTTTTTCAAATCTCCTGTGAGTATTTTATATAGTTCATCAGGACTTTTTACATCAAAAGTTTTTATTAAAGAAGACTTTCCTTTATAATAGCTATGTCCAAAATTATCCGACATTATTATAGGAATTCCCGTTGTCAGTGCTTCGATTATCGATAAATCAAAATAGCTCTGCCTGTTTGCATTAATCAGATAATCTGCGGAATTGTACCAGCCTATAGGATTTTTTGAAAAGCCTATATCAATTATCCCTTCTTCTTCTATTTTTTCACCATTTCCTATTATTATCAGATTTATGTCTTTTCTTTTCTCCCTGACTTTTCTAAAAGTTTCGAGAACTATGTCAAATCCTTTTATCTTATTTCTTCTTCCGATATACATCAGATTTATTTTATCTTCAGGAAGTTTATAATTATTCTGTTCATCATTATTATAATTTTTCTTGGCTCCACTCAAAATATACTTTATTTTGCTTTTATCTGTTATGAGAGTTTCATAAATGGAAATACATTCTTCATTTGGAAAGACTATAACATCCGCTCTCCTGAAAGCTTCTCTTTCAGCTTTTTCCCTGAAAGAAATCTCCTCTGTATTTAAAGGTGCCCAGTTTCTATACTCAACGGACGGAATTTCAGGAGAATGGGACTGTAATATAATAATCTGTTTTTTGGATATATATTTCCTGAACCTTTCAAGATGAACCGTTTCATGAAAAAATATATATTTATAGTTTTCTGCTTTTATTTTCTCAAAATAATATTTATAAAAAAATTCTTCTTTAAGCTTTCTCTTATCTTTTCTCTTATTTTTCCATAAAAATAAAATTCTTTTTGTAAGATAATCAATTTTTTTAGTAATTTTTTCAGGATGAGTTTTTACAATATCCTGAGACAATATAAAACAATCTCTCGGTTTATCAAGCAGATTATGAGCAAGAAAGCCCGACGGGCCTCCGTTATTTATATTTATTTCATAAGGAAATAATATTAAAATCCTGTTTGATACCATTTTTTCTCCTTTAAATCAGTTTATACTTAGTTTCTGATAATTTCTTTCAGCAATTTCTTTTCATATGATTTTCAAAACTGTCTTTTTAGATTATCATATCCTTAATTTTATCCCAAAAACTCACTTTCGATGTTTCATCATATTTTCTGAATAGCCAAAACCATCTGTCTTTTCCAAGATAATTCAGTTTAAATAATTCAGGTTTTTTAAATATACTCATCATATAAAGGCCTTGGTCATCATCAATAATATTTTGTTTTAAAAGCTCATTCTGATTATTTTTGAGCAGTCTATAAAATTCTTTCCATTTTTCATGACTTCCCACTACAGCTCCGCCGATAATATATACGGCATTATTGAAAATGGCACTATGAACATCTTCCATTGTATTTAGAGGGTGTTTTCTTCTTATTGTGAAAAAATGTATCTTCGTTTTATCAAAAGGATATTTCCAGCAGTCGATATTATTTAAGGTTTCCTTATCCCTGACATAGCCAAAATCTACCCATGAAACTAATTCTTCCGAAAACAGATTTTTTCTTATCGCATAATTGACAAAATATGTTTTCAGATTGTTTATAAGCACATATTCAGGCGACCAGTATTCTATATTTACGAGCATATCTTTATTTACCCTGCTTTTAAATTCCTCACTTTGCTGTATCTTTCCTATCGCTTCTATCTGTCTCCTGAACTTTTTCTTTAAATCGACTATTATTATTTTCGTAGGTTTTCCTTTTCTTATTTTTAGAATATCGTTCCTGTATTCTTCTGAAGTAAATATTACCATTTTATTTTCAAGAGTTGCAAGATTTGAAAAATATTCAAAATAAGTGTCATTCGTTCTTCTTAGATAATCAGGATATCCTTCTCCTATTTCTCCCCTGCCTATATCAAAAAAAGCTGAAACTATTCCTATCGGCTCTCTTTCTTCGGGCTGTTTCTTTTTCATCAGTCTATCTCCGTTTTTTAAATTTCAAATATCTTATTGAAATAATCATAAAATGACCCTGATATACAGTTTTCTTTTGATATCCCTTTCTGTGTCAGTTTATGAATATTTATTTTATCAGTAATTTCATTAAGCTCTTTTTCGGAAAACTCATCATTCCATTTGCTGAAAAGAATATGCGGCAATATATCCGATACTGTTTTACATTTCTCTTCTTTTAAATAATTATCAGTCAATTCAGTATACAGTATCTGAAAAAAGAAATAATGAGGTATTTTATTTTCGTTTTTCCAGAAAATAAGCATTAATTCAAGTAAAATACGGATTATTTTATTATTTTTTTCAGAAAAGATAATGCTGCTTAACATTTTCACTTTATTTCTTTTATCCCATGAAAAATAATCACTGTTTATTTTTTCCCATTTTTTATGTTCTTTTTCCTCATCTGTACGCTGAAATATAAAATATTCTTTTTCTTCTGAATTAAATCCTATATAATCATTCAAGGGAGCTGTCAGTAAAATCGTAGCATCAAGCCATACGCCGCCATACAGATTCAGCAGTCCCAGCCTCAACAAATCACTAAAATGAGTATAACTCATATTTCCGTTTTTCAGTTTTTCTTTAACAAATTCTGGAAAAGAGACATATTCGCAGAGGTTTTTATTGTCCAGACGAATAACCGTGTAATCTCCTTTATATTTTTCTATAGATTTATAACAGAGTTTTACAATGTCGGGAAGTTCCTCGTACTTCCAGCCCTGACCCCAATATTGCCATATAATTTTCTTTTTTTCAAGATTTTTTTGAGGTAGAAGTCTAATTTTAAAAATTTCTGAATTATTATCAGATTTAAAATTTTCCGACATTTCGGATATTTCTGATATTATTTCTGTCTCACATATCTCACATTTTCTATGTTTTTCATAATTTTTGGATATTTCCCAATTCAAATATTTTTCTATCATTAAATCCCAAGTTTCAGCAACTTTGGCCTGCTGTAAAAAATCTGCTTCTTTCTGAATTTTTCTATATAAAAATTTCGGCATTAATTCTTTATAAATATATTTCCAAGGTCTGTTATTCAATTTTTTATTAATTTCAAATAATTTTGAATCTGAAAATTTTATTTCATTATTTTTCATCTTTTTCCAATCTATTTAATTATCTTAATAATCTTAGCAAAATTACTTTTATTTTATTCTTCTATTTCCACATACGGTTTTTATCAAAATTTTCTCTATATAATAGGCTGCTCTTATTATTCTTTTATTTTCTATTTTTCATTTTTGTTTTCAAGTCTTTTTATAACTTCTTTATATACCCTGTCAACTGTTATTTCGGGTATTCCTTTATAATAGTCTTTTGAATAGGTATGCTGCTTTTCAGGAACAGCAGTTATACTGTTTTCATAGAAGTCATTGTCTTCAATGACAACACTTTTCTCAGTCCATGGAAAAAAACCTAAAGCTCTTTTACCCGGTCCAAAAATCCCTATAATAAAAGGTTTTTCAAAAGCACTTCCTATATGGACAGGCGCACTGTCATTGCTTATTATTATATCAGATTTTGAAAGTAATGCTGCAAACTCAAGCAAGGAAATTTCACCTCTTAAGTCTATCACATTTTCAATATTTACAGACTTGAGTAATAGACCTTTTTCAGCTTTTCCTCCTGTTACTGCAATCAGGTTAGCACTATTTCCCGAAAGCATTTTTATAAGTTCGTCATATTTTTTTATAGGCCATATTTTTTCAGGTCTCTGGCTTCCCGGAGCTATTGTAATGAGATTTTTGTAGGATTTTCCGTCTAAAATTTTATCTATTTTTTCACTGTCTTCTCTTGAAGGATAAATCCTTAGAGAAACTCTTTCTCCTCTATAATCAATGAGGTCAAGAAGTCTTTCGACCTCATGTTTAGTCATATCGTAGTGTCTTTTATCAGTCAGCAGGAATGAACCCGTTGCCACATCAAAGCCGATTATTTTTTTTATTCCTGCCAATTTTGCGAGCAATATGGAACGTATAAATCTGTGTGGTATGACAGCCATATCATATTTATTGTTTTTTATTATTTTTAATACTTTTAGAAAGCCTTTTATCCCTCTATCTCCTACTTTTTTATCATAAAGTATTATCTTTCTCAAATTGGGATTATTGCTTATAATGCTTTTATTTCCCGGCAATGTCAGATAGTCTATTTCCGAATTTGGATAAATATCCTTTATTTTCTGTATTAACGGCGTAGAAAGGACTATATCTCCTATAAATGCCGTATGAATTATTAATATTTTCATTTCAATTTCCTCTATTTTTTGTTTACTTTATATCTATTTTTTATTATTTTCTATTTTTAATATCTATTTTATGACAAAATCATTTTAAGAGCTAAATTTAAATATAAAAACTATATTATTTGATTTTATATTTTCTAATTCAGATTTTATTTTTAAAATTAAACTTTTTGAAATACTTTTATTATTTTTTATAATTATTACTTTTTATAAATTTTTCTTTTATAAGTTTATTTGTCTTTCTTCTTTTTTTATCGAAAATCCAGCCCCATTTATTGAAATATTTTATTGCAGATTTCATATGAATTATCGTCATTTTTCTGCTTTTATAGGATTCTTTTGCATGATTATGAACTATTTCCGCATCAGGATAAAATACTGTTTCGCTGATTTCATTCATTCTCCTGCTTAAGTCATAGTCCTCCAGATACATAAAGTATCTTTCATCAAAACCTTTTAGGGAAATCAGATTTTCTGTCCTAAAAAACATAAAACATCCCGACAGTATGGGTACTTCCATTATTTTATCGTATCCGCTCCACTTCATTTCATAGTCATAATCCATTTTCTCCTTTATTTTCCTGAAAGGAAGAAATCTTCTGAATATAAGGTTGGCAGGAGTAGGAATTAATTTACACAGATACTGCTTTTCTCCGTCAGGATATTTAACAGCTGGCATAATCTGACCTGTATTTTTATTGTTTTCCATATAATAAAATAATTTTTCCAACGTTCCTTTTTCAAAATATATATCAGGATTTAATATTAAATGATACTTTGAAAGTCTTTCGATATTTTTCGGATTAGAGGAATTCTTATAAATGTTATCTTTTTCCAATGATTTTGAAACTGTTTTTATATCCTGTAAATTATTATCTTTTGTATCGGTATTGTTAAACAAATTATTTTCAGGAAAATTCTTCAAATTCATCAGTTTTTCCATTATTTTATTATGTCCCCAGCCATAGCCTCCGTTATGATTATTAAATATATATTCGACTTTATCTTTTATATTCTTTATATCATATTCTTTTTCACATTCAGTCAGCAAGGTATCCAACTCTTTTTCAAGGTTATCCGTAGGAGAATTATCCGAAATCCATAATTTTACTTTTAAATCCGTATTCAAAAATGAACCTATAGCTTTTTTCAGTTCTTCTTTTTTTGTATTATAAACTACTATACTCGCAGTTATATCATACATAATTACTCCTTATTTACAAGTTTTTATCATTTGCTTTATTTCAACATATTATAGCATAATCATACAGTTAATATCTACTTATATCCTCTATTATATTCTATCTACTTGATTTTCTGCTGTATCATTATTTTATTTTTTATTCTTCAAGATTACCGTTATTTTCAATCTTCTTTCTGTCCATATACTCAACATTGAGATAAACAATGCTCATCATTATACTAATTAAAATCATTACTGTAACTTCGATTAATTTCGATATAAAAAGGCTAAATATAAATACAATAATCTTTTCTCCCGTTACTATTATTAAATTTTCAAATATAAAAATTGTACCTGCTGATACTGCTTGCATAAATAATATCAATGGAAAAAGTGAAATCCACATTCTTATTCTGTTTCCCTTATTTAAATTAAAGTTATAATTTAGAGCTTCGATAAAATTTATATTTCTTGAAATATATAAAGGAGAAAAATATAAAAATTCAGAAATATATACAAAACATCCCGCTATTATTATTTCTGCATTAAAAGAATTTTTTCCAATAAAAGTTTCATCTAATATATATATTTCTAAAATAGTTATTATAATTCCTAAAACAACTATTTTAGAAATTACTTTTTTAAATTCTAAATTTTTTTCTCCTTCTATTTTATAAATTATTTTTCTATATAACAGATAATAAGAAGCATTTAAAACCGAGAATATAACTATCGTTTTTATTGTATCTAAAATTTTGAGCCCTGCGGGCAAAACAAAAAAAATATTCAAAGAAGCCAAAGTTGCTACTAATGATAAATATAGGATATACTTCTTTTCTTCCTTTAATATTTTTCCAAACACTTTAAAGGTTTCTTTATAGTATACTCCTATTTTTAAATATTTTTCTGATAATAATTCTTTCAATTCTTCCATATATACTCACCTATCCTTTCAATTTATATATTTTTTATATATATTTTTATCATATTAGGAAATAATATTCAAGTGATATTTTTATTATGACTTGAACTATTGACAAAACAAAAAATCATATTATACTTAAATTGTAGAATATTCATTTTAAAAAATTTTTTAATAACTTAAATTTCAAAATTTAAATACTTTATACTATAAACATGTTTTTATATAAGGATAATAAATATATTCATATTTTTAATTATTATATCAGTTAATCTATTATTTAAATTTAATGGCTAAAAAATATAGAAAATATAGGAGGTAAAAATCATGGAACAGAAAAAAAAGAAAGGTTTTAAAATGCCTTCTTCATATACAGTTTTGTATATTCTTATCATTATACTGGCTATTCTCACATGGATTATTCCGGCAGGAGAATATGAAAAAAATCAGTCGGGTCAGCTGATAGCAGGAACCTATAAAACTGTACAGTCAAATCCTCAGGGAATATATGACATTTTTATGGCTCCCGTATACGGACTGATTGGAAATAAACTTACAACAGGCTCGATAGGTGTAGCATTCTTCATCCTTATAATCGGAGGATTTTTAGGTGTAATTACCGAAACCGGAGCTTTAGATATAGGAATTGCTTCCGTAATCAGAAAAAATAGAGGAAAAGAAAAAAGACTAATCCCTTTACTTATGATATTATTTGCCATTGGAGGAACGACTTACGGAATGGCGGAAGAAACTATCGCTTTTTATCCTCTTCTTATTCCTATAATGATTGGAGTAGGTTTTGACTCTATTACCGCAGTCGCGGTCATCCTTGTCGGTTCTCAGATTGGATGTCTTGCATCAACTGTAAATCCTTTTGCTACAGGAGTTGCGTCAGACACAGCGGGTGTAAGCATTGCAGACGGTATTATATGGCGTCTTGTATTTTTAGTAGTTATGGTTATAATTTCAATTTTATATGTTTATAAATATGCTGTCAAAATTGAAAAAAATCCTGAAAAATCTTATGTTTTCTCTCAGAGAAAAGAAGATCTCGAATATTTTAAAATTCCTGAAAACTCTGCAACAATGACTAAAAAACAGTTTGCTGTACTAATGATTTTCATTATGACATTCTTTATTATGATACTCAGTCTAATTCCGTGGGGAGATTTCGGTATAAAAATATTTGAAAACTTCAATGATTTTCTTCTCGGTTTACCTGTTGTCGGAGGCTTTTTCAGACATTCTGCCCCTTTCGGAACATGGTACTTTTCTGAAATCACAATGTTATTCTTTGTTGCTTCCGTTTTGATAGGTGTGGTTTACGGTATGTCCGAAGAACAGTTTATAAATGTATTTTTAAAAGGTTCGGCAGATTTGACAGGTGTCGCACTGATTTGTGCCGTTTCCCGTGGTATACAGATAATTATGAATGACGGTCTGATTACTGCTACCATTTTACACTGGGGTGAAGTAGGACTGAGAGGACTTTCTCCACAGCTGTTCATTTCACTGACTTATTTATTTTACTTGCCTATGTCTTTTCTCATTCCCGGAACATCGAGCCTTGCAGGAGCTACAATGGGTCTTTTAGGCCCTATGGCTGAATTTGTGAACGTAAGAACTCATCTGGTCATTACTGCTTTTCAGGCCGCATCGGGAGTATTAAACTTATTTACTCCTACATCAGGAGTAGTAATGGGTGCTCTCGCTATTGCCCGTATAGATATATTAGTATGGATTAAGTTTATAGCTAAACTGCTTTTAATAGTTGTCATTGTAAGCATTATTATTCTCGTAATTGCAACATTTTTTTAAATAATCTACACAATATTAAAAAAAGAGCTGTTTTAAAAATAATAAATTTTATTTCCAAAACAGCTCCTTTATTTTTATTTTCAACTAAACTATTTCCCAATCTTTAGAAAACATTTCTACATAATTAGGTATCCAAGGTACTCTCCCAAATCTGCTCTCTACATATAAATAAGGATGAGTATTGCATAATGTCCCGTCAAGATTTTGAACCTTTACTCTCACATCGTTGTTCCATTTAGGTAATCTCATAGCTTTTGCTCCGTCTTCTCTTATAGCAGTAAATGCTTCTGAAAAAGTCATAAATACCAGCTCCTTTAAATTTTATAATCAAATTTTTTAAAAACTTATTTATCCGCAAAACTGATTTTGATATTATTTTAAATGAAACATTACTTGTATTCAAATTTATCTTTACATTATAATTATAGTACAAAAAATTCAAAAAGCAAGACCCTATATAAAATTATATTTGTGAATTATTCAAAATAATTTTTATTGAAGTCGAATTTCTGCTGTTTCCGGTCTTTTTCAGAAATTGTCAGTTCTTCTCGATTTATTCCAAATTCTTCAAATTTCCAGTCTATATTGAGCGTTTCATCATTCCACAAAATACCGCTGTCATATTCAGGAGAATATAAATCTGTACATCTGTAGACAAACTCAGTATCATCATCCAATGTTAAAAATCCATGGGCAAATCCCTCAGGAACGTAAAACATTAATTTATTTTCAGCTGACAGTTCTATTCCATACCATTGCCCGTAGGTCTCACTTTCTTTTCTTAAGTCCACTGCAACGTCAAAAACACGCCCTCTTATCACTCTTACGAGCTTACCTTGAGTATTTCTTGTCTGAAAATGCAACCCTCTCAAAACGCCTTTTTTTGACTTGGAATGATTATCCTGAACAAATTTCATCGTCAGTCCCAGTTCTTCAAAAGATTTCTGATTATATGTTTCCATAAAAAAGCCTCTCGAATCACCGAAAACTTTAGTTTCTATTATTACGAGGTCCTTTATCGGGGTAGTTTTTACAGTAAAATTATTCATTTTATTTACCCCCATACATCTGTTTATAATATTTCTGATAATCTCCTGAAACTACTTCATTTACCCATTCCTGATTTTCAAGATACCATTTTATCGTTTTTCTTATTCCCGTTTCAAAATCAGTTTCAGGATACCAACCCAAATCTTTTGCTATTTTTGAAGGGTCTATGGCATATCTCGTATCATGCCCAAGCCTATCCTGAACGTATGTTATTAGGTCATAATTTATATTATTTATATCTGTTTTCAATATCTTTTTATAATCGTCATTGTTTGAAATTTCTTTTTTCAGTATATCAATTATCATTTTTACGATATTTATATTCTGCTCCTCATTAAATCCGCCTATATTATATACCTCATTTTCTTTCCCTTTCCTCAATACAAGGTCAATCCCTTTACAGTGATCCTCGACATAAATCCAGTCTCTCACATTGTCGCCTTTTCCGTAAACGGGAAGTTTTTTCCCTTCAAGGACATTCTTTATCATAAGCGGAATTAATTTTTCAGGAAAATGATAAGGTCCGTAATTATTTGAACATCTTGTTATATTTATGGGAAGTTCATATGTTTCCCCATATGCCAGAACTATATGGTCTGCTCCTGCTTTTGATGCAGAATACGGACTTCTTGGGTCTAAAGAAGTTTTTTCAGTAAAAAATTTATCTCCGTAAGTTTTTAAATTTGTTCTGTTTTTTACAACTTTTTTGACTTCGCTGTCTTCAATTACTAAATTTATTGCTTCATCATAGTCTTTTGACAGACTTCCATAAACTTCGTCAGTGGAAACCTGCAAATATTTTACTCCCTTTTTATAGACAGGATAGCCATTTTCTCCTTTTCCTGCTGTCCACGCTTTCTTAGCATTTTCTAACAAATTCTGTGTTCCGAGAATATTTGTTTCAAGGAATATTTGAGGGTTTTCAATAGACCTGTCCACATGGGATTCGGCAGCAAAATTTACTACATAATCTATATCATTTTCAGAAAAAATTCTTTCTATTTCTTTTCTGTCTCTAATGTCCACTTTTTCAAATTTTACTCTCGAGTCTTTCAGTTCTTCTCTAATAGTTCCTAAATTTCCCGCATAAGTCAATGCATCCACAACTATAACTTTAATTTCTTCTTTGTCCTCATATTTCTTTAAAATATACTTTAAATAATTCGCACCTATAAATCCTGCTGCTCCTGTTACCAAATACGTTTTCATTTGAAATCCTCCTGAATTTTTTCTTTTTACTCTTAGTTCTCTTAATTTACAATTCTTTTATTAATTTTATCAGATATTCTTTTGTTTTATCTTTCAATTCAGGATGTCTGAGTCCAAACTCTACATTGGCTTTCAACATTCCGAATTTGTCTCCTGTATCATATCTGAGCCCTTTAAAATTATATGCATATAGCCTATTTCCACTGTTTTTCATATCAATTATGGCATCTGTTAATTGAATCTCTCCGCCTTTTCCAGGTTTAGTTTTTTTTAAAAATTCAAATATTTCCGGCTCCAACACATATCTTCCCAGTGCTGCAAGCCTGCTCGGTGCTTCTTCTACAGAAGGTTTTTCAATAAAATTTTCAACTTCTACTGTTAAATCATCTATTTTTCCTGACGGATTTATAATTCCATATTTATTTACTTCTTTTTTAGGGACTTCCTGCACCCCCAATATAGTTCCGCCATTCAATTCCTCGTATTTATCGATAAGCTGTTTTGCTACGGGAATTTCTCCTCGGGATGAATCCGTATATATTATATCATCTCCTAATAAGACTACGAAAGGCTCATTTCCAATAAAAGCTTCCGCACATCCGATAGCATGACCTAATCCCAGAGGATTTTTTTGTCTGACGTAATATATATTGGACATTTTTGATATATCATTTACAGTTTTCAGCAACTCTTTTTTCCCTTTTTCTTCCAATGTTTTTTCCAATTCAAAGGAGTAGTCAAAATGGTTTTCTATAGATGTCTTATTTCTTCCGGTAATAATTAATATTTCTTCTATTCCTGATTCTACAAGCTCTTCAATTAAATATTGCAAAGCAGGTTTATCAACAATTACAAGCATTTCCTTAGGTTGTGCTTTTGTGGCAGGTAGAACTCTCGTTCCCAGTCCTGCTGCCGGAATTACTGCTTTTCTTATTCTTTTCAATCCCATAACTGTTCTCCTATCTTCAAAATTTCTATTTTTTCTTATATACTCTTACATAATCAACTTTCATTTCCGTAGGAAATTTAACATTTTCATCTTCTCCCGTTTTATCCTGTAATGCCACATTAATCATCAAAAAATGAGGTAATTTGAATATATTTTCGCTAAGTTTTGCTACTTTTTTCATATTCAACCTTTTGTATATTCTTCCATTGAATAACCACTTTATCTCTTTACTATCCCATTCTACAGCATAAGTATTATATCTTGTCAAATCTTCATTCTTTTTAATTCTTAAATCGTTTCCTATAAATGAAGCATATGTATTATCCGATTTTAAAGCATGAGCCGTCCCTGTTACTCTTTTCAGATTATCTCCGTATATTTCAAATATGTCTATTTCTTCTTTTGCAGGAATACCTATAGACTGGGAGTAATCTTCAGGCCATGTCCAAAATGCAGGCCATGTACCTATTCCTTCAGGCATCGCAGCTCTCATTTCTATTTTACCTTCACGCACAGTAAATTTATTTTTAGTATGGACTGCTCCCGAACTGTAGAGTATTTTTCTATCCTGTCCGTTTATTTTTACTGTTTTATCATTTTCTTTTTTTACCGTTATTGCAAGGTACCCATTTTCAACTTTTACATTATCTCTCAAATAGTATTGTTTTGCTTTGAAACCGTATTCATCAACTAAATTTCCATTTTCATCCAGATAATTTCCTGATTTCCACGGATCTCCATTTTCCCAGTAACTCCATTTTGAGCTGTCAAGATTATTACCGTCAAACTCATCACTCCATACGAGTTCCCATTCAGGAGCTTTTTCTTTAGATTTTTTTCCAGGTTTTTCGGACGTTGTTGCAGGCACTGTGTTTTCAGGAGATGCAGGTGTAGATGTAGTCGTATTCTGCTGTATTTCCTCAGGAGTCAACTCCCTTTTATTTGCAGGTCCTGTATTAGGTTCCAATCTTGTAAAATTTGTATTTTTATCTAAATTATTTGTTCCCGAGCTGTTTGTTTTTGCATTTCCTGAACCTGTTGCCTTCGTACCTGTAGACGATTTCGTAGTACCTGTCTTTGAAACTTTTGTTTTTGCAGTGTTTGTTTTTGATGTTCCTGTATTTTTTGAATTAACTGACTTTGTATTGTTCATTGTCGAATTTCCTGTTTTTTTTGCAGTTGCTCCTAAAATCAGGTTACCCCCTATAAGCAACATAATACTTAGCAATAATAATTTTTTCATTTGCTTCTCCTTTTTCTATTTTCGGTTATTTTTTATAAAATTAATTTCTAATATTACTTAAAATTTCCTATATTATACAAAAAAGACTGAAATAAGTCCAGTCTTTAGTTTTATTCCGTTTGTCTTACTCTTATTCCAACTCTCCTTTTTCTTTCATTTCCAAAAGAAATCTGTCAATTCCGCTTTGCCAGCTCGGAATTTTTTCTCCAAGCAGTTTCTCTACCTTTTCTGATGATAATTTGGAATACTCAGCCCTTTTGGCAGGTAAATTGAAATCCTTTGTCTTGGCAGTCCCCAATGTTCCTTTCCATCCTATTTTTTCCAGTACATATTTTGCCTGCTCATATTTACTTGCAACACCCTCGTTTGAAATGTGATATAGTCCATATTTTCCTGTCTGTATAAGTTTCCATGAAAATTCTGCCAGATCTTTTGAATAAGTAGGCACGGAAATCTGATCATCAACGATATTTAATGTATCCTTTGCCTTACTCCAGTTTATTATCTGCTTATTAAAATTATTGTTTGCTATTCCAAATACCCATGAAGTTCTGATTATAAAAGATTTATCATAAGTTTTTAATACTTTCTGCTCTCCTTCATATTTTGATTTTCCATATTCTGACAACGGATTGGCAGTATCTTCTTCTATATAAGGCATTTTTTTATTCCCGTCAAATACAAAATCAGTAGAATATGTCACATAAACTGCATCTATTTTTTTAGCAAATTCAGCTAATTTATATGGAGCAACAACATTAAGAAGTTTTACTTTCTCATCCGTTTCCGCCCTATCTACATCATTATATGCCGCACAATTTATTATGTGAGTAAAACTATTATTTTTTTCAAAGAATTTTTCCAAATCATTATTATTTGTTATATCCAATTCTTTATAATCAGTCGCGATATATTCTATTTTCAAACTGTCAAATAATTTTTTAAAATCATATCCTAACTGTCCGTTTGAACCTGCTATGAGTATTTTTAATTTATTGCTTTGAGAATATTTATTCAAAATTATTTCCTTTCTTTAATAAAAATAATCTTTTTAATATACTATACAAAAAACTATAGTAAATCCAGTTTTCAATTATCTTTTTATCCTAATAAATACATTCAAAAATAATTGATAAGTAAAAAATTTCCATTATCATAATTTTTAATAAATTCATTTTTTATTAAACACCCAATATTTATTTAATAAATAGTTGATTGGAGTAGTTATAAAAACATTTATAACTGGTGCTATTTTATCTGAAATTTTCATTTTCTCTACCCAGACATATAATAATAGTGCACTTAACAACCAAGTACTTAAATATGCCAAATAAAATTTCATTATAGAAGATACACTTCTTTTTGAATTTTTAAATACCCATATCTTATTCCAGATATATCCATTTAAACTTCCCGTAATAAATCCACCTATGTTAGCTATTTGATAATTGATAGAAAAAAACACTAATATGTAATAAGTAATAAGAGAAATAAATAAATTTCCAAAGCCTACTATTGTAAATTTTATAAATTTTTCATATTTAGAAAGTAATTTTTTTATTAAATTTATCATTTTGCTTCCTCATTAAAGTTGATTCTTTTGATTTTTTATCTTTATAAATAACAATTACTATATATTTAAAAATACAACACAGAAATAACCTTACTAATAGTAATAAAATTTAAAAAATTAATCTTCTATATTGATATTTTCTATTGTCTTTTTAATTCCTTCTCTAAAAGATGTTTCTATATTCCATTCTAAAGATTTTAACTTTTTATTATTTAATATAAGCCCGGGATTCCTTTTAGAATTATTATCTTTTAATATAACTGAAATTTTTTCCGAATCCAGAGTTCTATTATAATATTCATTTGAAACTTCAGCAATAATACTTGCTATCTCATCAATTGCTAAATAATTTCCTTTTTCCTGATTTGATGAAATATTATAAGCTTCACCTGAAATTCCTTTCTCACAAATTGTAAAAAGAGCCCTAATTGCATCATCTATATAAATATTATCTCTTTTAGGAGAACCGGAACTGTTTATCAATATGTTTTCTCCTTTAATTCCTTTTCTGATAAATTCAAAAAATGCTGTATTAGGTATTAATCTTGTGCTTCCATATACAGTACTAAGCCTAGCTGTAACAAAATCTATGTCAAATTGTTTTTTATAAGATTGTGCTATAACCTCTATCATTCTTTTTGATTGAGAATAACATGCACTAATTGAATCTAATGCTTCCGTATATTTTGTATCTTCTTCTTTTACAATTAAATCTTCATTTGTATTATTTCCATAAACAGTAACCGATGAAAATATAACTAGTCTTCCTTTAATTTTTTTATTTTTATACTGTGAAACCATAAATTCACAGCATTTCTTAGTTCCTATTAAATTTGGCATAATAATATTAACTGGTGTATTAAAAATTACTGATCTCTCCATTGATCCTGCTCCATGAAAACAAACATCTATTTTCTCTTCTATATCATCAAATCCAAGCGAGATATCTCTGGCAATATATTTAAAATTTTCTCTTCCAATGTATTCTTTAAAACATTTCTTTAACTTTGACTCCGTTAAACTTAGTGCAATTACTTTAACCCCTTCAATTTTCATAAGAGCATCTATCAAATTACTACCTATTAAACCTGTTGCTCCCGTTACTAAAATTGTTTTTCCTGAAAAAAAATTCATCTTTTTCCTCCTAAATTCTATAATTTCTTCAATTCTTCGTCTATATTTCTATCTAATTTAGGTTCCATATCTCTGCAGTTATTTCCAATAGGTAAAGATATTTCTAAATCAATAGATTCATCAACAATAAAATTAACAAACAAAGGTTTTGCATAATCACAATTCAATAATTTATCATTAATATCTGTTATATTTTCAATCTGTACATATTCAAAATTATATGTATTAGAAAGTTTTTTTAAATCTACTACACTATAACCTGTTTCTTTTGTTGTTAATAAAAATTCTGAATTATATTTTCTAATCTGTCTTGATTTTATCATTCCTGAAGAATTATTATTAATAACTATAATCCATATTGGTAAATTATTATTAGAAATAAATTGTAATTCCTGAGGATTCATTTGAAGCCCTTGATCACCAATAAAACAAACAACATTTTGATTTAAAGCATAATATGCTCCAATTGCCTTTCCTATTGAACAACCCATTGTTCCAAATGATCTTGAAAATAATATCTTACTTCCGTTTTTAGAAAACTCGTAAGCCCTTGATAACCAAAATTCATTATTTCCAACATCTCCAACTATAACACCTGTATGTTTAAGATTATCCAATAAATAAGCTATCTCCATTATAGGAGAACTTGTATCACTATTTAGAAGAGTTTCTTTTATTTTATTACAAATAGTCAGCCATTCTGATATATTTTTTCTTTGTATTTTTTTATTAAGAATTTCTTTTAAAACATCTTTTATGTCACACTGAAAATTTTCGCTATTTGGTATTTTTCTTATAAATTCATTTTTATCTATATCACATCTAATCAATCTGCATGTATTAAAAATATCCAAAAAGCTCCTTGATTTTATTGGAAAAGATATTCTATTCCCAAAACTAATTAACAAATCTGCTTTCGACAATATATAATTAGTATATCTAACTCCATGACTTCCCACATAACCAAAAGATAAGTCTGAATTTGACATAATATCTTGACATCCTCTACTATAAATAACAGGTATATTATTTTTTTTAGAAAATTCAATAATTTCTTTTTCAACTCCAGCCTGTCTTACTCCATCTCCGATAAGCAATAAAGGTCTTTTTGATTCCTTAAGATTTTTTTCTATCGATATAACTGCTTCTTTGAAATTATTTACTATATTTTTAATATCTGTTGTTTCTACTTTCTTTTTTAAAACTTCACTGTTCCATATTTTTGAAGATACGTCAATCACTACTGGTCCTTTTCTACCTGTAGTAGCTAAACGAATAGCTTTAATTAACTCTGAATGAAAATTATCAATATCATTTATTCTGACACAATATTTTGTAATTGCTGAAAATATAGGAACTATATTTATCTCTTGATCTTCAATTGTTCTCATTCTATCATCTGTATCATCTAATGAATGTGCCGTTATAAATAGTGAAGGAACTGAATCATAATAAGCTTCTGCTATTGAAGTCGTTAAATTCAATATTCCAGGCCCTTTAGTTGCAAATGCTACTCCTATTTTCTGAGTTGATTGAGCATATCCAATTGCTGCAAACCCAGCATTTTGTTCATGAAAAAAAAGATGTGTTTTTATTTTCTCCTTTCTATTATTAAGTGCATATACAAAATCAAGAATTACTCCTCCCGGTATTCCAAAAACATCGGTAATTCCCATATCTATTAAATAATCAACTAAATAATCAGCTACTTTCATTTATTCACCTTTCTTTAATAAATTTAATAACACATTTAAATTTTCTTGCGTATATCTATGTCTTAAATCTTCTGGAATATTTTTCATTAAATAATTTATTTCTGCATATGATAATCCATACCGTTCTCTTAAATTAATAGAATATTTATAAGCTACTTTATGAATTGCAGGCAATAAAGTAGATATTGTATAACCCCATAATGGTTTTGGTGAAAGTTTTTCAATTAACTCACAGATATTCAATATCATTTCATAATTATATTTTTTTTCAAAATTTTCATTTAAATAATTTGAAATTATTTCTGTTTGAAGATTTCCTGCTCCTTGTCCCATACCTAATATACAGGAATCCACAATAATATCTCTATCTGTTTCATAATTTACAAAAGATTTTACATTTGAAAATGCTAAATTTAGATTATTATGACTATGAAACCCTATTTTTATTTCTGAATCTAAATTACTGTCATATTTTTTTGAAAAATAATATACATCTTGCTCAATCATATATCCATAACTATCTACAAAATATAGAGCATATGCATTCATCTCATTTGAAGCTTTTATAATCATATTCAATTCATCTTCTGTATATCTCATTGTAAGCATAGGTTGTACAAATACTTTATATCCTTTTTTAGATAACGCTTTACAAAAATCAATAGATTTCTGTAATTCTGAATATCTAATAATAACTCTAATTCCTTTACAGTAGTTCTCATTCCAAACTGGTATATCTTCAATTGGAGTATCCGGTCCTCTGAATAAAGCTACATACATTTGATTTTCTGAATGATTTAATGGTATTTTTTTTGAAATATCTTCTATAGATTCATAAATACAATATTTTGTCATATCGTTATTCGTTATCTCAATTGAACCTAATTCTATAATATCTAAATTAGTTTTGCTAAAATATGAAATTGCTTTATCAATCATATGTTCACTGAAAACCTCAGTTTTTATACCTGTTTTATTAGCATCTTCTAAACCCAAACCTCCATCTCTTAATGTACAATCAAGAATTTTTATTTCCTTCATATTATTCTCCTCACTTATTTTCATCAAAATTTATTCTTTCTTCTTCAATTACTAAAGGTCTATCCATAATTCTAGTATTCATACTTATAATATATTCACCTAATAATCCTGTAAAAAATAGTTGCAGTCCTCCAAAAAAGAACACTCCTATTAATATAGGTATATTTCCTGCAATGAAGTCATTCCAATAAAAAATTTTTAAAATAAAATATATCATGGCAATAAAAAAACTTAGCAACGATATTGTGAATCCAAAAAAAGTCGCTATTCTCAGTCCACCTTTAGTATAACTAGTAAAACTAAGCATTGCAGCATCATATAAAGAGAAAAAATTATTTGATGTTTTTCCTGCTTTTCTACGTTGTTGTTCATATTTTATTTCTAGATGATCTGGAGCATATTCTGCTACTAATCCTCGTAAAAAAGGTATAGGATCATTTAAATTTTTTAATACTTTAATAAAACTTTTGTCATACAAACCGAACCCAGTAAAATGTTCTATTTGATTTTCTGTACTCATTGCTTTAATCAATTTATAGTATACAGTTCTTAAAAAATACATAATCTTACTTTCTTTGCTGCTTACTTTTATCATACTGATTACTTTATGTCCTTTTTCCCATTCATGAACCATAACAGGTATCATTTCAACAGGATCCTGAAAATCAGCACAAAAATGTATAGTACAATCTCCTGTACTTTGAAGCATTCCATAAAATGGACTATTAAATTGTCCAAAATTTTTCATATTAAAAATAGCTTTTATAGATGGATCTTTTTCACATAATAAACGAATGTTATTTCTCGTACTATCTTTTGACTTATTATCTATAAATATTATCTCATATTCGTATTCAGGAAGATCTTTATCAAACATCTCTTTTAAAGCATTATACATTGGTATTATATTATCTTCCTCATTATAGCACGGTATAACCATTGATATTTTCATACTAACCTCTAATTTTATAATTTTTTATATTTAAGTTTTTAAAAAGTTTCAATAAAATTTTTGATCTGCTCTACACACAACTTATAAACATCTTCATTATTGTATCTTTTATACCACTCAACTGTTTTTTCTATTGTCTTGTCTATATTCCATTTTGGTTTCCAATTTAATCTAAACTTAGCTTTAGTGACATCTAAAGCAAGAAGCTGAGCTTCATGAACCTCATTTGGATTTGAAATATCTTTTAATGAACCTTTTCCATAATTTTTTATTATTTTTTCTCCTATTTCCCATACTGGAACAATTCCCTCAATATTTGGACCAAAATTCCATGCTTCTGAGTATCTATTCGGTTCTTCATACATTTTTTGCCCTAATAACAGATAACCATTTAATGGCTCCAAAACATGTTCCCATGGTCTTATAGCTTTTGGATTTCTTATATTTATAGGTTCATTTTTTTCAAGAGCCCTTATACAGTCGGGAATTATACGATCTAATGACCAGTCTCCTCCCCCGATGACATTTCCGGCTCTCACACTTGCAATAGATTTTTCATGTTTGTTATAATTTTTTGGATTGAAATATGAATTTCTCCAAGAATTTATTGCTATTTCAGCTGCACCTTTTGAAGAAGAATACGGGTCATATCCACCTAATGAATCTATTTCTCTATATCCCCATATTTGCTCTTTGTTTTCATAGCATTTATCAGTTGTTATCATTATTCCTATTTTAGTTTCAGTTGTTTCTCTTATACATTCCAACACATTTATAGTTCCCATAACATTTGTTTCATATGTTTCAACAGGATTATCATAGGATAGCCTTACCAATGGTTGCGCAGCAAGATGAAATATAAATTCAGGTTTATATTTATTGAAAGTTTCTTTTAAATGCTTTCTATCTCTCACATCTCCTCTAATATCAACTATTTTATTTTCTAATTCCGAAAGAACAAAATTATCTTTTTGAGTGTATGGATCAAGTGCATATCCGACAACATTTGCTCCTAATTCTTTTAACCATATTGATAGCCAAGAACCTTTAAAACCTGTATGTCCTGTCACTAAAACTGTTTTTCCTCTGTAGATTCCGTTAAAATGTTCCATGTTTCCTCCTAAGTTTATTCCCATATTTTCCATGGAGCTTCATTTTTATCCCACATGGCATTCAGCTCTTTATTATCTCTTAATATGTCCATAGGTTTCCAGAATCCTGTATGTTTAAATGCATTCATATTTCCATCTTTAGCTAATTCTTCAAGAGGTTTTTTTTCAAAAATAGTTTGATCGCCATCTTTTATATAATCAAACACTTCAGGCTGGCATACAAAATACCCAGCATTAATCCACATTTTATCTCCAGCAGGTTTTTCAAGGAAACTTTTTACATTATTTAAATCATCTAAATCCAGCGCACCAAATCTTCCTTGGGGTTTATAGGCTGTTACTGTCAATAATTTCCCTGTATTCTTATGAAAATTTACTAATTCTTCTATATTTACATCGGATACACCATCACCATATGTTAATAAAAATGGCTCATTTCCAATATACTTTTGAATTCTTTTTATACGTCCTCCTGTCATTGTTTCCAGTCCAGTATCTACAAGAGTTATTTTCCATGGCTCAGAATTTGTATTATGAACTTTAATATTATCATTTTTTATGTCTATTGTAACATCACTGGCATGTAAAAAATAGTTAGCAAAATATTCTTTAATCACATATCCTTTATATCCACAACAGATAACAAATTCATTAAATCCATAATGGGAATATATTTTCATTATATGCCACAATACAGGTTTTCCTCCTATTTCTAACATAGGTTTAGGAATAGAGTGAGTTTCCTCACTTAATCTAGTACCAAATCCTCCTGCAAGTAAAACAACTTTCATTTTTAAAACCTCCTAAAATTTTCTATTTTTATAAATAATAAGCTTGATTCAAATAATTACTGTAACTTAATATTATTAGAAAAGAATAAACTCCTAAAACAAAGATAAATATCTTAAAATACTTATTCTCATTAATTTTATACTTTAATAATTCAACATATAATTGAGATATTAGAAATAACATGAGACAATCCTGTACTAAAAAAGCTCTACTTCCTATAGCATGAATTGCCGGCATAAAAGCCATTACATAAAAAGAAAAGAAACCAGCCCAATATATTAAAAAATTTAAAATAGCCTTCTTTTTGTCATCAAAAATATTATAAATTATAACTGAAATAAAAATAATTAATAGAAAAGAAATTATAGAAGGAATATATTCTATTTCTTGAATTTTGATATCATTAAATGGTTTTGATATATCAAATAAAAATAACTTTACAGCTTTTTCTATAAAAAGTGTTTGGGAATTATCTGCATACAGATTTTTGGAATCAAAATACCATGTTACTAAATTATTACTAAAAATATCTAGAGGTATTATTTTTAAAATTATATATATTAATGGAAAAAATAAAATTTTTATATTTTTCCCCCATTTTTTATAAATTAAAATACTTAGAAATAAAATCAAAACAAATAGTAATATATTAGAACCAAATAATACATGTCTAATAGATAAATTAATAGCTTCATAAAATTTATAAACAAATGGCATATTTTCCCAATTTGGATACCATCGTATTTCAGTAATAACTCTATTTTTAAAGCCTGGAGAGAGTCTGGAAATAATTAAATTTATTATGAAAAAAATATAATAAAATATAATATTTCTTTTTTCTTTATTTTCTATTCTATTATTTTTTAGTATAAAAAAGACTGCCATTGTTCCTAATACAGAAATTATTAAAAATTCTTGCTCAACATAAGCAGCACAAAACATAGCAAAATAAAATAGACACCATCTCAATTTAGAAAAATTTATTTTATTAGAAATAAATATTAATTTATAAAAAGGAAACATCGCATATATAAAAGCTGTAAATGCCCATAAATATTGATAACTCCCAGACATCCATACGACTGAAGATGTTATTGTATAAGGAAAAATAAAAAAGAAACAAATTAAAATAATTTTATCTATTTCTAATTTTTTTTCATTTGTTACAGTAGCTTTATAATAATATGAAAAACCTTTTATAAATAGAAAGGAAACTACTACATTCAATATTTTCCAAACAAAAAGATTATATCTGATTAATGCTGGAATAATTATCATTGATAATCTTCCAGACCAATTTAAATATTCTGTCTTTGTAAAATTTAACACTCCCATTTTTAATACTTTTTGTTTATAAAATAAATCATCTCCACCTCTATAGTCATATTGTATAATAAAAATACCTATAATAATTGCGAAAAGTATATAATATTTATTAAGATTTATCTTATTTATTATCTTTTTTATCATTTTTTTTCCTTTCTATTTTTTGACCTGTATCAATTAATATATTTCTATTCTCTTCCTTAATTAAAAAATAAATTTTAAAAGGATATTCCATATTATTCTTCAATTTTTCTTCTACAATTATACCCGCTTTACTATAATCGTATTCTTCATTAAACGCTTCGTCTACATCCAATCTTAGATTATCTCTTGCATTTAATTTATAATAATTATTTTTACTATCTTCTATAACTATTGTTTTATAAATAAAATTATTATTTTCTCCTTTTTTTAGCAACCAACCTTCTATAAATAGTTTATCATCTATTATTTTAGTTGTTTCAATAGTATATGGGAACAAATCATTTTCTTTTGGTAAATTAAGCATTTCAAAATTTTCAACTGATATTTTTTGAATTCCTTGATTTTTCTCTATTATTTGATTTGTATCAACTAAAATACTCTTATTTTTTTCTTTAATTAAAAAATAGATTTTAAGAGGATATTCCATATCTTTTCTTAGTTTTCCTTTTGCAATTAGACCTACATTATTATAATCATACTTTCTTCCAAAATAATCATTTATATCCTCTCTATCATTTGATTTAGTAAATAATTTATAATAATCATTTTTATTATCTTTTACAACAATTATCCTATTTATATAAGCGTTATTTTTTCCTTTCTCTAATAACCAGCCTTTTATAAATAATTTATTTTCAATTGTTTCAATTTTTTCAATATTATAATTATAAGATATTTTTGTATTTCGAGGATTAAATAGCTCAATATTTTCAGTTGATATCTTTTCTACTTTTTGAGTAGCATTATAAAACAAAAAAGTAAAAACAAAAGATATAAATAGAGATAATAAAAATAGTATATACATATATCTTTTTATATTTTTCATATTTCTAATATTTCCTTTCCATGTTAGCCTATTATTTTTTAATTAAAAAACATATTCTTAATTATTGTACTTTAATTGTTATTTTTATGCAAGATTATTATCAAACAATTTATAATTTTATTTAAATACTTCTTTTAATTTTGTTTCTCTAAATATTAAATTTAACATACCTTCCGATAAATCTTTAAAATACATTTGAGGATCTTCTGTTGTAAATACATAATAATTTTTATTGCTATATACTGCATTTGTTTCAAAATCCAAAATCTCTTCTTCTTTATTATTCTTTTTAAGAATATTTTTTTTTATTTCTAAGTTTAATGCTTCATTTTTTGGATCTATTCTTAATGATTTTATTCCTTTTTTTACTGGAATTTCTAATTCAATTTCTTTTAAATAATTATACTCATATTTTGAAGAATTTTCCTCACTGAAACCATCTCCATAATCATAATAAATCTGTAAGTATTTTTGCTTATCTAAAGATTCTCTCTTATCAATTATTTTTATTGCATTTTCTAACATTTCTCCTAATTCTACTTCTTTAAATTCTAAAACTAACAATCCTTCTGATAAATTTTTAAAATATATTTGAGGATCTTCTGTTGTAAATATATAATATTTTTTATCATTATACACTGCATTTGACTTAAAATCTAACTGCTGTTCTTTTTCGTCTATATCTCTAAATACACAGCTCTTTATTCTTAAGTTTAATGCTTTATTTTTCGGGTCTATTCTTATTGATTTCATTCCCTCTTTTATTGGAATTTCCAATTTGATTTCATTCTCATAATTGTAATCATATTTTAATGACTTTGATTCATCAAATCCATTTCCATAGTCATAATAAATTTGTAAATATTCCTGTCTTTCTAAAAAATCTTTTTTATCTACTATTTTCAGTGTATCTTCCAACATTTCTTCCAATTCTGTTTCTTTAAACGTTAAAATTATAAATCCTTTCGTCAAATTTCTGAAATACATTTGCGGGTCTTCTGTTGTAAATACATAATTTTTTTCATCATTATATACTGCATTTGATTCAAAATCTAACTGCTGTTCTTTTCCGTCTACTCCTCTAAATATACTGCTCTTTATTTTTAAATTTAATGCTTTATTTTTCGGATCTATTCTTATTGATTTTATTCCTTCTTTTATTGGAATCTCTAATCTGATTTCATTCTCATAATTGTAATCATATCTCAATGACTTTGACTCATCAAACCCATTCCCATAATCATGATAAATTTGTAAATATTCTTCTTTATTTAAAAATTCATGTTTTTTCATACTTAGATTTGTTTTTTTTGTCAATTTTTCTTTATAAAAATCTGTATTTAATTTTTTTAGTTCCGATATTTCTTTCTCAGTTAAATTAAATTTCTCAAGTAATTCTTCAAAAGAAAACTTACTACTGAAATAAGCATCGTATTTTGTATAAAGTACTTCCAATAATCTATAGAAAACAAAGTTTTTTTCTATTTTTCCTTCATATATCCATTCATAATCAATAACCGTTATTATGCCTTCTTTATTCATAATCATATTATCTAAAGTTAAATCCAAATTGACTATTTGCTCATTCCAATTTTCATCAATAATTTCTCTTATTTCTTTTAATTTTTCAAAAAATTTTTCTTTTCCATTTTCAAAAAAAATTTTCATTACAATTGTGTCAAGTCTATTTCCATCAACATATTCAAAATAAATCTTTTTTTCTTTCAAGTAACATTTTGCCAAATTTAATTTGAATTTTGCTTTTTTTAATTTTCCATAATTATAGAAGATATCATTAATATGTTTCTGACTTTCCTCATTCAAAGCTTGCTTTAGTACCTTTTTTTCCCCATTTTCCTTTATTATTTCTGTTTTTATTCTATAGTTTTCATCTCTTTCTATATTGGAATATTTTACGAATAATGTTTCCATATTTTTTCCATCCTTTAATATCTTTTATTTCATTACTTCTTTCAGCTATAACTAAAAATGAATTTGAAAATTTTTCTATATTTTTATCTTTTATTAACTGGTCATACACTATTCCCTCATCAAAAAACACATATCTCTTCATATCATAATTATGAATTAATCCTCTTAAATCTCCTATTTTTGGTAAATATTTTTCAGAATAAATCGTATTAGGCATTTTATAATCAGGAAAAGGATAATAGAATTTAAATTCTGATAAATCTACTTCTTTTAAAATATTTTCGAGTTCTGTTTTTGAATAAGTAGCGATTTTTTCTGTATTTAAATATCCCTGTATACCGTCAAATAATACAGCTGTATGATCTTCTAATGCTCCTGCCCAGTATTTCAATCCAAATTTATTCTCAATTGCTATTATTATTTTACCATCCGGTTTCAAATATTGTTTTAATTTATTTAAGAAGTCTATTTCAGGTTTTTCGGAAACTGTAAATCCTCTTGAATATTCAAATACTCCTATTAAAGTTATATAATCAAATTTTTCTTCCAGTTTTATATCATTCAAATTCCCAACAAATATTTCCAAATTTTCACAATTTTTATTTCTATAAGCATTTATTAAAGACCTTTTTTTAGAAATTTCAACAGCTACAACTTTTTTAGCTTTTTTAGTAAAAAGCCCTGTTATTGCTCCACAACCTGAACCAACTTCTAAAACTGTCTTATTCTCTCCAAAATCATACCATTCCAGTATATTATGACGAATTCTACTTAAATGATATATTACTGGCCATTTATTGCTTTTAGAAATAATTTCTTCTATATCTGTATTTTCTTTTTTTACAATTTCCAGTAATTCATCTTCGACTTCACCATCTGTATAGGTATCAATTCCATTATAGTAAGTTAAGTTCATTTTTACTTTACCTATTTTTTCTATCATTTATTTAGAACCTCTTTTCTCATTCTTCTATAGATTACACAATATTTTTAAATAATCTTCATCCAATGAAATCACTCTTCCTTTAGCATAATTTTTTACTCTTTCTGCCGGTGCTCCTAAATCAAACACTGTCAAAGGATATCCCAACTGCATAATTTCATCCGTTGTATAAGAAAATGTCTCCGGCCATATTGAAGGAATTAAAAATTCATCGATTTCGTATTTTTGTATTAATTCAGGAACTTCTTCTTTTTTATAACCTCCTGTTTTTATAAAATTATCTGATTTTATTTCATTATCTATATTTCCAATAAGGACTATTTTTATTTCTAACTTATTCTTGTCAATATACTCCACCAATTCTTTTAATACTAAGCTTCCTTTAGCTAAGTTAATATTTCCTAAAACACCTATAATTTTACTTTTTTCCGATTTTTTCTTTCTTTTTGAATATATTTCTTCAAAAGTCCCACTTATATCATGTGGTATATATACCAAATTTTGAGTTAAAAATGGATAGGCAGTTAGCATAATTTCTTCTGATGAATGTGAAAAACAGAGAATCTCATCACAATTTTTTAAAAAATTTCCCCATTTTTCTCTCCATAAAAATATATCTGTTTCCTGACAAAGCAGTTTAAATTCATAAGTACTTTTTTTCAAAAATTGCTCGTGTTTTTTTAGATCATTCGGAACACCTGAATATTTATTACCTTCATCTAATAGAGTATAATCAGGAGATATACTGAAATAATCATGAACCGGGTAGATTAATTTAGCTTTACCGCTATTTTTTAATTTAATAATATAATCCAAAATTTTGGGAACATCAACAAATGAAACTAGTCCATTAATAAATATTTCTTCAATGGAGATATATTCCAATATATTAGACAACACCGTATAATTTTCAGCTATATACTTCTTTTTAATTGTTTCTGAAAAGAAAGTTATTTTGTAACTATCTGTGTGATAATTATATTCCAATAAAATTAATTTCTTTTTGTTTTTGAGATTATTTTTTATTTTTTGATCTCTATAAAAATTTGCCCCTCCCCCTAAATCATGGTCTATAATTAAAATATTTCCATTCTCATTATAAGCAAAATCTAATAACAGTCTTATAAATTCCCTTATTTCTTTCAAATCATTATTTTGTATTATTTTTTGAACTTGTTCATCATAGTCCGGATATCTCTTTAATAAGATTTTATGATTATTTTCTATATATCTAATCTTATCTTCTGATAAAAAAGAGCCCCCATGCTTATGATAAACAAATAAATTTGTTACATGAATATTCTTATATCCGGCCTGAATTGCTCTCTGACACCAGTCATTTTCCTCACAATAACCTTTACCATATATTTCATCAAATACTCCTATTTCTTTAACAACATTAAAATTCATTCCCATACAAAAACCAATACCTGTAGGAATCTCCAACCTTGTATTATTTATATCTATATATTTGAAAAAACTGTCTATTTCTTCTAATTTTAAATTCTTATATATTTCATTATTTTCTAAGTAATTAGGAAAGCTGCAAATAGTTCCGGAATTAGTAAAAGGAGTTGTACTTGCGATTTTATTATTACTTAAAATTGGATACATTAATCTTTCAAGCCAATAATCAGGTAATTCCGTATCTGTATTTAAAATAACAAAGTGATTATTAGCCAGTTTAATCAATTTATTAATATTTTTTACAAAACCCAAATTTTCTTTATTATTTTCATATATTATTTTTATTCCATTATTATTAGCAGTAAAATTTTCTAAAAATGGAACAATTCTTTCATCCGAACTATTATCATTTCCTATAATTAATCTATATGGAAGAGTTGTATTTCTTAGAATACTTTCAAATAATTTTTCTAAAAATTCATAACCGTTATAAATCGGGATAATAATATCAATTGGAGTATCTAAAGGATTTTTACTATAGAATTGCTGTATTTCTTTTATATTATTTTTTCCTATATTTGATAATATCTGATTTATATTAATCATTATATTTTCTTGCTTTTTATTAGTTTCTATTTTTTGTACTTTATTTATAAATTTTTCAAAAGCTGTTTTTGCCCCTTCATTTTTACAAATCAAAAAAAATTTTTTTATTAATAATGGCTGCCTTAATAATCTGAATAGCTCTGAATAGCTCAATTTTTCTTTTCCTGCTACTTTGGATATTTTTCTATTCTCTTTTTTTCCAAATTTTATATAATGAATTAAAGGATTAATCCCTGATTCTTTGACATCTTTATTATTATTCAAATAAAAATTAACATCAAATAAATTTGAAGGATTTTTTCCTTCTTTCCAACCTTTTTCTAAAAAATGTTTTATCGGATCCACTTTTTGATTTTTTATTTCAATATTATTTTTATAATAAAATTTTTTATTAAATAGTTTTGATTTTTTTAAAATTTCATAATCACTCTTTTTTTTCAATATAACCACTCCTAATATTTTATATTTCTACCGTAACTTTTGAATTCATATCATAAAAACCTACACTATCCTTTGAAGATACTACTGATATCGAACAGACATCATATAATCTGTGATAAACTGTAAAATCTCCATCTTTAAATCCCGTGCAACCAAGTGATAATAAATATTCCCCTCCCTGTAAATTCATTATCTGTTCAAATTCAACTTCTACTACGTCATTACTTTCAGGATTTTTAAAGTAAACTTCTTCAATCATTGTATTTGTACCTGTAATTTCATTTCCCTTAATATCCTTAATTGTAAAAGCAAATATAGGTTCCTGAATTTTTTTGTTGAATTTTACTTTCATTTTTATTCTAAAACTTTCATTCTTATTTACTGTATTTGTCAGGATATTATTTTCATCCAATATTCCAAAGTCGATTATTTCCGCATCTTTATTACCATATTCCAGTTTATTGGAATTTAAATTCATTTTAGATTTCCATGAAATTTTACTTTCAACATTTTTTTCTTTCTCTTTTTCGTTCTTAATTTCCTTATCAAATTGATTTACCAGTATTTTTTTATATGTATCTATTACTTTTTTAGGATTGCCTTCTTCTATAAAAGTACCTTTATTTAATAAAATAACCTTATCACAGTATTTTGAAACACTTTTCAAATCATGGCTTACAAAAATTATAGTCTTTCCCATATCTCTAAATTCCTGAAATTTTTTATAACATTTTGCCTGAAAAAATACATCCCCAACTGATAATGCTTCATCTACTATCAAAATTTCAGGATCAATATTAATTGCGACTGCAAAAGCAAGTCTTACAAACATTCCTGAAGAATAAGTTTTCACAGGTTGGTTTATAAATTCTCCTATATCTGCGAAATTAATAATATTCTCTAATTTATTATCTATTTCCTCTTTTGTATAACCCATCATTGTTCCGTTTAAATAAATATTCTCCATTCCGGTATATTCCAAATTAAATCCGGCCCCTAACTCCAGAAGAGCAGATATTTTACCTTTAACTTCCAGTTCTCCCGATGTCTGGTTTAATACTCCTGTAATAATTTTTAATATTGTTGATTTTCCTGACCCGTTCGTCCCTATTATACCTACTGATTCTCCTTCTTTCACATCAAAAGAAATATCTCTTAATGCATAATGCTCCCTATGATATTTCTTTTTTGTAATACTCAATGTTTCTTTTAATCTGTCAATCGGTCTATCATATAATTTATATATTTTTGTTAAATTTCTTACACTAATTGCTATTTTTGACATTTTTCTCCTTTCTCTTATAAAACATCAGCAAAATGTGGTTTTAATCTTTTGAAAATTATAGCTCCCATAAAAAACAGACTTAAACTTATAAGCCAGAAATATATTGTCTGTATCTGTTTTTCCCAAAACCATATATTATTAATAAAAGAATCTCTATATCCTTCAACAATATACAGCATCGGGTTAAGTTTTACAATCCACTGATATTTTTCAGGAATTATATTATAACTCCACATTATCGGAGTTGCCCATATACCAATTTGTAAAAATATATTTATGAGCTGTCCTAAATCTTTAAAAAACAAAATGATTGACGATGTTATATAAGATGTAGCCAAAATAATAAAAAATAGACAGAATAAATAATAAAACAGCTGCAACATATATACTGTAGGATACATTTTATAAATAAATGCGACTACAAATAAAAAAGTTATAAAGACTAATTGTATAAATAATGTTGAAATTATTTTTACAATCGGTAAAATACTTATTTTAAATACAACTTTTTTTACGAGGTAACTGTATTCATACATACTGTTAGTAGCACTATTTATTCCATCAGAATAAAAAAACCAAGGGATTAGACCTGCCATAAGCCACAAAACATAAGGTACTCCTTTTATAGGCGATCCGGCTCTCAGTCCATATTCAAAAACAAACCAATATACAATAATTGTTATAATAGGGTTTACAAATGCCCATATTATTCCCAAATATGAGCCTGCATATTTTGTTTTAAAGTCATTCTTAGCTAAATTTATAATTAATTTTCTATTATTCTTCAATTCTATTATTAAATAATATATATTTTTCAGTTTTTTAAAAATAGCATACAGTACAATATCAATTATGAAACAGAAAAATATTTTTAGAATTTGCTGAAAAATTACGTATCCTATTTTCTCAATATCCAAATATTTTATAATTACCGTGTTTGAAATTACTCCCATTAATAGAAACAATAACCCAAAAATTAATTTTTTTTTGCTCATATTTTCCCTTTCTGTTACTTATTTAACCTTTTAATAAAAGAAACAATCTTTTTTTCAGGTTTATTTTAAAATCTAAACTCAGAATAAATCTTGAAAATCTGCTTCTTTTTATGTCTGTTATTTTCAAATATTTATTTATTTCCTCTATTTTTTCTTTTTTCATTTTTTCTTTATATTTTTCTTTTATTTCTAAAATCAGTTTTCTGTCATTACTGTCAAAATATCTCTTTTTCAATATTTTTCTTAGGATATTTCCTTTTGCTCCTATTTTATTGTCTGTGTGTTGTCTGTATTTCATAAGACTTTTATCTATAAAAATTCTGTTTCCAAAAAATTCTGCGAGTAAATGAAAATATCTGTCATGCAATGTTACCGTTTTTAGAAAAGGCATACTGACTTCTTTCATCTTTTTATTAATCATGGCTGTAGACCCTTGAACTATATAGGAAAAAAAATATGAATTTGTTTCTTTTTCTCTTGCATTAAAAGAATTAATAAATTTTTGTTTCATAATTTTTAAATTTTTATCACAGACAAAAGAATTTGAATGAATTAATAAAGGCTTTTGTATTAAATTTTCATTTTTTTTCAAAATTTCAATATAATTCTTAATTTTATCTTTTTCCCAATAATCATCCTGGTCGCTGAACATTATAAATTCTTTATGGGAGCTCTTAAGTAATTCTTCAAAATTTTTAACAAATCCAAGATTTTCTTTTTTATCCCTTAATAATTTAATCCTGCTATCTTTTCTTTCATATTCTTCTATAATTGATACTGTATTATCTTTTGACTTATCATCTCTTATTAATAATGTCCAGTCGTTATAGCTTTGATTTATTATTGATTCTATCTGCTCTTTTAAATATTTTTCTCCATTATAGGTCGCCATTAATATTTCTACTTTGTATTCCACAAGGTTTATTCCCCTTTTATTAAATCTTTAAGGTATTTCCCATATTCCGTTTTCATCATAGGTTCTGCGAGTTTTTTAAGCTGTTCTTTATTTATCCAGCCCTTTGTATAGGCAATTTCTTCTATACAGGCAATATAAAATCCCTGTCTTTTCTGTATAGCTTCCACATAATTTGCAGCTTCAAGCAGGGCATCGTGAGTTCCTGTATCAAGCCATGCTACACCTCTACCAAGATTTTTGACATTAAGTTTACCTTCGGATAAGTACATTTCATTTACTGTAGTTATTTCTATCTCTCCCCGTGCAGAAGGTTTTACTTTTTTCGCCTTTTCAATAACTGTATTATCATAGAAATATAATCCCGGTATTGCATAATTTGATTTAGGTTCTTTTGGTTTTTCTTCTAATGAAACAGCTTTTCCATTTTCATCAAACTCCACTACTCCATAAGCTTTTGGATCTTTTACAGGATAACCGAATATTATTGCTCCTTTTTTCAATTTTGCCGCTTCTTCTACGAGTCCTGTAAATCCGCTTCCGTAAAAGATATTATCTCCAAGTATAAGGGCGACGTTGTCTTTTCCTATAAACTCTTCTCCTATTAAAAACGCTTCTGCAAGTCCGTTGGGTTTTTCCTGAACTTTATATTCAAGTTTTAATCCCAACCCACTTCCATCTTTAAGTAATTCTTTAAAAACAGGTAAATCCCTTTCCGTAGAAATTATGAGTATTTCCTTTATGTTTGCTAACATAAGAACAGATAAGGGATAATAAATCATAGGCTTATCATATATAGGCATAATCTGTTTTGAAATTGATTTTGTCAAGGGATAAAGTCTTGTTCCGCTTCCTCCTGCAAGAATAATTCCTTTCATTTTTCCTCCTCCGAAATTTCGTTTTATCAAATTTATTATTTCCCTTTTCCAAACAATACAATTTTTACCGTTTTTATTACAGTCAGAACATCCATTATTAGGTCTTGATTTTTAAGATAATATAAATCGTATTCCAGTTTTCTTTTAGCATCTTCTATACATTCTCCGTAAGGATACATAACTTGTGCCCAGCCTGTAATTCCGGGTTTTATCATATGTCTTAAGTTATAATAAGGGATTTTTTCTTTGTATTCTTCAACTAAAAGCTCCCATTCAGGTCTCGGTCCTACAAAACTCATCGTACCTTTTACAATACAGAAAAGTTGAGGCAATTCGTCTATTCTTGTTTTTCTTATGAATTTTCCGAATTTTGTAACTCTATCATCATTATCCATAGTGTATTTAGGATATTTTTCCATATCATGGATTTTCATGCTTCGGAATTTGTATATTTTAAACTTTTTCATATTTTCACCTATACGAACCTGCTTAAATATCACAGGCCCGGGCGACTCAATTTTTATGATTAAAGCGGTTATAATCCATATCGGAAATGTCAATATCATAAGAATAATTGCTATAATCAGATCAAGCCCTCTTTTTATATTTCTTTGGCTTTCATTGCTCAATATATCAAATCCGTTAGATTCCAAAAGCCATTCTTCATCTATCTTGTCTACATCTATTTTTCTTTGTATATTTTCATTAAATTCATCATAGCTCAATACTTTCATTCCGTTTATTTTCAAATCAAATATTCTTTTTAAATATTTTTTAAAACTTTCACTTTTTATATCTTTGACTATTACAAGAACATCTATTTCCCTTTCCTGTATTATTTTTTCCATATCATCGTATCTACCTATTAAATATTCAGTAGCTCTACTTTTATTGTCAGAAATGTAACCGATATACTGGTAATCGGGACTGTTTATCAAATCTTTCTGAACATTATTTTTAATATGATTTGAGCCGAAAATGAGTACATTCCGTTTTTTTACATATTTTAAACATACCAGTCTTCTGAATATCAAATCAAACATAAAAATTATCGCAAAAATCAGGAATATGTCCCAATCTCTTAAAAATACGAAAATTATAACAGAAAAAATAGCATTTATCCCGAGATTTATAAATACATCCTTATATCTAAATCTTTCGGCATAAAAATCCAGCTGTCCGAATACAAATTTAACAAAAATTAGAACCAAAAATACAAAGTTTATAAGATATCTTATAGTATAATCAAATTTCTGAAATAAAAAATTGTATAATAAATAAAGTAAAACTATATAAATCAATGATATTTTTGTATTTTTCTCAATTTTCATAAATTCCTCTTTTCAAGAAATTTTTATAAAATTATTTATAGAGATTATAACACTTTTTCTCTGTTTTTACAACTTGGAGTATTATTTTCATGTTTTTATATACAAACATATTATTTACAATTACACCCGTTTTTCTTATCTTTATGAACAATAATCCGCAAAGAACCTTTATATAATATGAATATATAAAATTTAACAATGAAAAATTTATATAATAGCTTATAATCCCTGTTTTTATTTAATTTCTTTTTTATTTCGTCGCTAAATTATTGATAATTATATAAAATTTATATTATTCAATTCTTTGATATTTTCCAAAATGAAAAAATCTAATTTTAGAATTTTCTTAAAAATTTATCTATATTTAAAAATCTTTTTTAAAACATATTTTATTATTTTGTTTTGAATTATTACAATGAACAGCCTGAATTTAAAATTACTCTTTTTTTCATAATTTTTTTCTAATATTTATTAATCATTTTAAAATTATAAATATAACTGGCTATTAAATATATTTTATATATTAATCTATTAAAAATATACTTTTATTTTTTCGTTTATCAAAACTTTTTTATTCAAAACTTTCTTATTTAAAAATTTTTTATTTTCAGAAATTCTTAAGTCGTATATCATAAATTTATTTACTTATCGATTGTATATAAATTAAAATCATCAAATTACAAGTTTTATAAAATTATTTAGAATATTTCGTCGATTTTTATTTCTTATATTGCTTTTTCGTTTGAAAAGAGTTATAATATACCTAATTCATTTAGTAAATTATTTATTACAGGAGGAAACATCAATGAAAAAATTATTATTATTAGGAGCTTTAATAAGCTCAGTTGCTATGGCAGCTAACACTGTTGAACTTAGAGCAGGTGCAGACTTATCTCATAGCGGAAAATTTAAAGGAGGATTCAGTGACGGAGCAGAATTGAACAAAAAATCTACAAAAAATGGTTTTGAACTTGCCGCTGAATACAGAACTTCCTTAACAGATGCTTGGGAATTTGGAGGAGGAATTGCCTACAAACACAACAAGTTAAATGAAGAAGGTTCTTTTGAGAAAAAAGGTATACATCAAGTTCCTTTATATTTAACTACAAGATATAATTTTAAAAACTCTTCAGAAGTAACTCCTTATGTTAAAGCTAATTTAGGATATTCTTTTAACTCAGGAAGCATGAAATGGAGAAATATTTTAGAAAGAGGAGAAGCTAAAATAAAAGGAGGACTATATACAGGTATCGGAACAGGTATACAATATAAAAACTTCGTAGTTGATTTATCTTACAACTGGAACTCAATGAGAGTTAATAGAACTGTTAATACAGGTTTTACACGTTATGAAGATAAATTCAACCTTAACCATGGAACTCTTACTTTAGGATTAGGATATTCATTCGGATTTTAATTAAAAAGATTTCTATATTTAAACTACTAACTGCCTTTGTTTCGTACAAAGGTAGTTTTTTATTTAATAAAATGATATAATACCTTTGTTTTAATTTAAATTATTTTTTATGGAGGTATATTTTGAAACCTGAAACTTTATACTTTTCATATTTCAGTCAGATACATTTATACAGTTTTATAGTATCTGCCGTAATATGTATAATACTCTTATTTATTCCGAAACTGTATAAAAATATAAATTTACAAAAATATTCTGTCTTTTTAGGTATTTTTATTTTACTTTTTAAGCTTCTGGACTCCGTATACAGGATAGTGTATCAATATGAGCCAGTTTACAATACGGTTCCTATCCATTTATGTAATTTTGCGGCTATAGCTGCTGGCATATTTTTAATTACAAGAAAAGGATTTTTCTTTAATCTGATGTATTTTCTAAGTTTCGGAGCGGCTTTTGCTTTGGTTTTACCGGGAGTAACCTATTATTATTATCCCGTGTATGTCTATATTTTTATGATTATGCACGCCCTTGAGTTTGTAGGAGTTATTTATGGATTTGTGTATTTGAAGGAAAAAATTACATTTAAAGGATTTATAGGTTCATGCGCAGTTTTATTAGGTCTGTTCTTATTTTCTTATTTTTATAATTTGAGATTTGGAACAAATGCCATGTTTTTAAACGATTATATCGCTCCAATGGTGAGTTTTATAAAACCTTTCGGTTTATATATTATCGTTTTGATTATAAGTATGTTATTTATTATGTTCTTGATGTATCTGCCTTTTTCTGAAAGATTTTCAAAAAAGAAAAGATTATAATTGAGTAGTCTAAAATTGAAATAATACAGTATCATTATTTTAATCGACGAAGATTTTTCAGTGATTCAGTTAAGCTGAAACTGGAAAGGTAAGTATTATTATTTGATTAAGACTATAAAAATTAAAAAATAATATTAAGATATATAATTTTGTGGAATATAATTTTGTTTCACGTGGAAAATGTGTTGATAAACTATGGAAATAGTGTTACAAAATAAAAGAAGTTCCCTAAACATAAGAAGTTTATAATGAAATTATGTAAAAAATATATTTATGAGTTCTTCAAAATTTAACAATAAAAAATATGATATGAGCAGTAGAAAAAATGAACTGTTTGAGCGAAAGCGAGTTTTCATTTTTTCAATAGTGAATGAATATTTTTTATGAGTGAAATTTTGTCAAATGAATAAATATATTTTTTATTATATTATATAATTTCTATAATGCATCTTTTTATCTTTATAAGGGAACTTCTTTTATTTTATCATTGCTATCAAAAGGGCAATATCGTTATAAGTAACACCGCTTATTCTGCTTGCCTGCCCTATTGTTTCCGGTTTCCCGTAAATAAGACCCGAAATTGCAATGTTACTCAATCCCTGTATTTTTTCATAGTCTATATTTTCAGGTATTTTCATTTTTTCAAGTTTTCTGAATTTTTCTATTTGGGCTTTTTCTCTTTCGATAAAAACATTGTATTTGGCATTTATTTCTACCTGCTCTTTTACAATAGGTCGTAATTTTTCAGTTTCAATAAACTCTGACAAATTATCGTAGTTTATTTCCTTTCTTGCGAGAAATTCAAAAGCTGAAACAGGATTATTTGCACTATTTTTAAAATTACTTTCTGAATTGCCTGCTGATATACTTTCTTTCTCATTTTTTTTATTAAATTCTATTCCTATTTTCTCAAGTTTTTCATTAGTTTCTTTTGTAGGATAAATAATTACTGCCTTCAATCTTTCTATTTCTCTGTCTATTTCATTTTTGGAATTTTCCAATTCTTTTATTTTTTCAGTCTTTAAAAGCCCTATTTCTTTAGATTTATCGAGTAATCTTATAAATATGTTATCCTGCCTCAAAGTCAGTCTGTACTCGGCTCTTGACGGTAATACTCTGTACGGTTCAGGCGTTTTTTTGTTTATTATATCATCTATAAGCACTCCTATATACCCTTCACTTCTGTCGATGATTATTTCCTTTTTACCTAAAATTTTTCTTGAGGCATTTACTCCGGCTATAAATCCCTGACATGCGGCTTCCTCATAACCGCTTGTCCCGTTTATAGTTCCTGCTGTATAAAGCCCTTTTATCACTTTTGTTTCTAAAGACAGGTTCAGTTGATGTGCAGGAATAAAGTTATACTCTACTGCATACCCGTATCTTACTATTCTTGCATTTTCAAGTCCTGTAATGGTCTTAAGCATGGCTTCCTGTGCAAAGGGAGGCATTGCTGTCGTAAATCCGTTTACATATATTTCATTGGATTCTATTGTTTCCTGTTCCAAAAATATTTGATGATTGCTCTTTTCAGGAAAATTCAATATTTTTCTATCCAGCGAAGGACAGTGTCTTGGTCCTTTCGTACTCACTATCCCTGTTACAATGGGCGAATATTTCAGCATTTCCTTTCCCACTTCTATTGTTTTTTCGGTTGTGAATGTAAGCCAAGTCGGCAAAGTGGCATTATATTCTTTTTGAGTGTCGTAGGAAAAATACCTTGGTTTTTCTTCACCTTTCAGTTCTTCCATTTTAGAAAAATCAATAGTTCTTTTGTCTATTCTGGGAGGAGTCGCAGTCTGGTATCTGTCCAGTTCAAATCCATATTCGGCAAGTCTGTCGGCTAAATCATCACTTGCAGGTTCACCCTGACGTCCTGCGGAATACTTTACATCTCCCATTATATAATTTCCGTTCAGAAATGTTCCTGTACATAGAATAACCGCCTTAGCTCCATATTTTACGCCGAGTTTGTCTTGCACACCCATTATTTTTTTATCTTTTATTATCAAATCGGTTACAATTCCCTGTATAATTTCAAGATTTGGTTCTTTTTCCACGACTTCTCTCATTTTTATTCTATACCAGTATTTATCAGCCTGTGCTCTTGTTATTCTGGAAGCCAGACCTTTGGTATGATTGAGATTTTTCAGCTGCAAATTCCAGTTGTCAATATGTCTTGCCATTTCTCCTCCGAGCATTCCCAATTCCGAAACAAGATGACTTTTTCCCGGTCCTCCTACTGACGGATTACAGGACATCATAGCTATATTATCCAGATAAATGGTAAAAAGTGCCGTTTTCAGCCCGTGTCTTGCTCCTGCAAGGGCAGCTTCCACTCCTGCATGCCCTGCTCCCACAACTATTATGTCATAATTTTTTTTCATTTTATTTTTCCTTGATTTTATTTTATATTGTTTTAAATTAAAAAATCTATTGTATAAAAATATTAAATAATTATACTCAAAATTTATTCAAAATCTTATAATAAAAAATATGAAATAAATAAATATTTTTTGTAAATAAAATTTCGTTAAAAAAATATAATTTCTTTGTATTTATTGTTATAAAATTTTTTATTTTTAAAATAATCTTTTCAGAATTATCTGTTTTACTTTTTCTATTTCTTCGTCGGTAAGCCGTCCCTGTATCTCAAATGAAGTCGATTTTTTACCTTTTTTGACAAATATTTTACTGTCATCGATATTCAGTGCCAGTTTCTTTATTTCCCTTTCTATATCGGAAATTTCCATTTGAGAAAGCCTTTCTATATTCTTTTCCATATTCTCAAAATTTGTCTGATTGAGATAATTGAAAATAGTATCGGACTTTCTTATATTTTTTATTTCATCAAGCTTTTCAAGAAGCTGTTCCGGATATTTTTCAACTCTTAAATATCTCGCAACCGTTCTTCTGGAAATTCCGTATTCCTGTGCTATCTGTTCCGAGTTTTTCTTTTTATTTCTGCTTTCTCTCCATATTTTCATAGAGATTTCCAATGTTGTCAAGTCTTCCCTCAACGTATTTTCATGGAGGGAAATTTTATCTAAAAGCTCATAGCTCGTATTTTCAGGAACTATTATCACATTATTTGTACCGACAGGATTAAAGTTTTTTATATTTTCATACCCGTAATACAATGCTGAAAGTCTTCTGAAACCTGACAAAATTTTATATTTTCCGTCTTTTTTTTCTATTATGTAGACAGGATTTATAAGCCCTATTTCATTTATGGATTCTGCCAAATTTTTTACTGCTTCGGTTTCCAATATCTTTTCAAAACTGATTTCTCTGTTTATAAATTCCCTGTCCGAAAAATCTATTTTTTTCAAAATTCTCTCATTTACTGAAGTTATTCCCGCACCTTCTATTTTAAGTATTTCCGTTCTTATATTATCATCTTCATCCAGCTGTTTTACAAATTTTTTCGTCTTTTCATTATTCAGATTTGAAAAAGGGTTTCTCTTTTCAAATATATTTTTTGATTTTTTTACCATTCCAGTCCCTCCCTTTCAAGCACTTCAAGAGCTAAATCTTCATAATCTCTGGCACCATTGGACATCGGAGCATAGTCAAATATATCCTGAGCATTTGCAGGAGCTTTTGCCAAGTCTACATTCTGTCTTATTACTGTTTTCATTATCGTACTTTTGAAATGTTCTTCCAGTTGCTCCTTTGAATCAACGGATAAACTTGTTCTTATATCATACTGGGTAAGTATAAGTCCTTTTACTTGCAATTTATCGTTCAAATCTTCTTTTATCTCATTTATCGTAGATATCAGAAGTCCTGCTCCTCTCAATTCAAAATATCCGGACCTCAACGTCAGATATATACTGTCTGCCGCAACTATGGCATTAAGGGTAAGTATGGACAATGACGGAGAAGTATCCATTATACACATATCAAATTCATCTTCCACTTCTTTTAAAATCTTTCTAAGTACGCTTTCCCTGTTTAACTGGGATGACAAATTTATATTTACCCTTTCACTCTCAAGGTTGCTCGGAACAAGGTAAAAATTTTCAGCTTGAGGAAGCTTTATTATCGCTTCTTTTATGTTTCTCTTCATAAGAGCATTGAAAATAGTACAGTCCACTTCATTAGGGTCTACTCCCAGAGCATCCGTCAGATTTCCTTGCGGGTCACAATCTATGACCAATATTCTTTTTCCTTTTTTGGCATAATAGGAAGCCAGATTATATGCCGTCGTCGTTTTTGCAACGCCGCCTTTATTATTTGCTATTACTATTTTTTTCATAATTTTTCCTCCTTATTTTCCTACACAGAAGTTTCCGAAAATATGCTCCAGTATATCTTCCGACGATATTTCCCCTGTTATTTCAGATAGAGAATCCAACGCTTCTTTTAAATCCACTGATATCAGATCCATAGGCATCCCTGTATCTATTGTTTCAAAAATATTTTTTACAGCTTCTTTTGTCTTTTCAAGGGCTGTTTTATGTCTTATATTTGTAATTATGAGCTTTTCCGAAGTATTTTCCACATCTTCTTCAACGATGTAGGAATAGATTTTATCTTCCATTTCTTCTATTCCTATATTGTCCTTTGCTGAAATCTCGACTATATTTTCGAGATTATAACTGCTCAAATCAAGTTTTCTTTCCAAATCTATTTTATTCAGAAGAACTATTGTTTTTTTATTATTTTCCTTTATTTTTTCGATGACTTCCATATCTTCTTTTTCAAGCTTTTCGGAAGCATCAAGGACGAGCAGTATCAAATCGGCTTTTTCTATAAGCTGTTTTGATTTTTCCACACCTATATTTTCGACTATATCGTCCGTTTTTCTTATTCCTGCCGTATCTGTAAGAACTAACGGAATACCTTTTATATTTATTATTTCTTCTATTATATCCCTTGTCGTCCCCGGTACATGAGTTACAATCGCTCTTTCTTCCCTCAATAGTGAATTCAGCAGAGTAGATTTTCCTACATTGGGTTTTCCTACAATTACCGTTTTTATCCCTTCTTTTATTTTTTTCCCTTTATCATAGGATTCTATCAGTAAATTTGCCTCTTCGTATACTTTTTCAAGATTTTTTCTCAGATTTTCTGGAAGAGGGTCATCTATACCTTCTTCAGGATAATCCAAAACTACATTTACATGAGCAGTAACATCAAGCAGAGATTTTTTAAAATTATTTATCTTATTTTTCAAATCTCCTCTCAGCTGATCTAAGGAAAGGGATATGCTCTTTTCGGTTTTTCCGTGAATTAAATCCATTACAGCTTCCGCCTGAGACAAGTCTATTCTCCCGTTCATGAAGGCTCTTTTTGTAAATTCTCCTTTTTCCGCGTGTCTTGCTCCATTTTTAAGAACTAATTCCAGAACTTTTTCCGTAACAAAATATCCTCCATGACAATTTATCTCTACAACATCTTCACAAGTATAAGTTTTTGGGGCTTTCATTCTTACAATCATAACTTCGTCTATTATTTTTCCTTTATCATGGATAAATCCGTAATTAAATTTATAAAAACCCAAATCTTTATTTGGGTTTTTCGTATTAAATATTTTGCTTAAAATTTCAAATGATTTATCTCCCGATATTCTTATTATACCTATTCCGCCTTCTCCTTTCGGGGTGGAAATAGCTGCTATCGTATCAAATAACATTGTTATACCTCATTTTTAATTTTAGTCTCTTGTTCTTTTTATTACAAGGTATCTTTTAGGCTCTTCTCCTACACTCTCCGTTTTTAGACCTTTTATATAGGAGATTTCTTCATGTATTATTTTTCTTTCTCTCGCCGACATAGGGTTCAGTTTAATATTTCTTCCCGTATCCAGAACCTTTTTACCTTTTTTTCTTGCCAGATCCCTCAATGATTCTTCCCTTTTCTTTTTATAATCATTGGAATCTATTACTACTTTCATATTTTTGAAATTTTTCACGGAACTCAGCAGATATTCTACACTGTTTAATGTACTTCCCTTTTCTCCGATCAAGTATCTTATATCTTTTCCGTCAACATTTACAATGTATCTTTCTCCGCTTTTTTCTATATTTACTATTTTTAAGTCCAATTTGGAATTTACTATAAATTCTTTCATAAAACTTCTGATTTTATCATAATTGGTATCATCGGACTTTATTTCTTTGGCTGTATTTTCAATATTTTCTGTATATTCAGCCGTAACTGTATTTTCAGCATTATTAAAATTATTATTTATTTTATTTCCTGAATTTTTTTTGTTATCAAATTTATTTTTTTCAAACTTTTCTTTTTTGAAATTTTCTTTGGAGCTTTTCTTATCTTTTCTTGTATCTTTTTTATTGTCTTTTTTCTCAAATTTATCAAAATTTCTTTTTTCATTTTTATTATTTTTATTATCGTTTCTTTCCAATTCAGATTTTTTAACAATTTCTATTTCATATATTCCTTTAAAATTTAAAAATAATATTTTTTTAGGTTCCTTAACAACATTTATTTTAAAAGTTTCATCACTTTCCAAAGTAAGAGTTCTTTTAATCATATTATCAAGTTCTTCTCTATTTTGGGCTTTCAATATTATTTTATCCATTTATCAGTCTCTTCCTTTCATTATAAAATATTGTTGAACGAGGGAAAGTACTCCGGAAACTAAATAATACAAAGTTACTCCCGAAGGCATATTATAAAAAATAAATAACATCATAATTGGCATTGTATAAAGCATTGACTGCATCTGATTGTTAGTTTCCTGTCCTTTTGTTTTGCCTGTCATCATTTTCTGCTGCGTATAAGTTACCAGTGTGTTTAAAACCGGCAGTAAATTGAAAGTGAATGTCCCTATTTTGAACAATGCATCAGGATGTTTCAAATGAAACCATAAAAATGTTGCGTCATTTGGTATGGCATCTCCGCTGAAAGCATAATATAAAGCTATAAATATCGGCATTTGAATCAATATAGGCAGACATCCGCTTAAAGGATTTACATTATTTTCTTTGTATATTTCGGCAGTTCTTTTTTGATATTCCTGCGGGTTGTCTTTGTATTTTTCTTTTATTTTATCTAATTCAGGCTGTAATTCTCTCATCTTTTTCATTGACTTTTCCTGCTTTAAAGTCAAAGGAAACATTAAAAGCCTCACTATTATTGTTACTATTATTATTGCTATTCCGTAATTTCCTACTATTCCGTTTATTCCTTTTAATACTGCGACAACCAGATTTTCAATCGCAGATATTCTAAGAAAGCCTCCTCTTGCTTTCGCCATTTTCCATTTCCTCCATTTTATATGTTATTTTAAAGGGTCATATCCGCCCTTATGAAAAGGATGACATTTTAATATCCTTTTTACACTTAAATATACTCCTTTTATTGCACCGTATTTTTCTATGGCCTGTCTTGAATATTCCGAACATGTCGGATAAAATCTGCACTTTCTTCCAAAAGCACCGGAAAAAAATTTCTGATATATTTTTATCAAAAACAAAAATATATGTTTCATTATTTTATCACCTTTAACATATCCTTTTCAATATCTTTATACTTTAAACTTCTTATATTTTCCTTTAAATTTGATTTTCCTACAAAAATATAATCCGTGTTTTCTTTTAGTTTTGTTCTGTTTAATTTTACAAATTCTTTAAAAAGTCTTTTTATCCTATTTCTTTGAACAGCTTTTCCCGTTTTTTTACTGGCTACAAAACCAAATCTCTGCTGATTGGTATTATTTTCTTTTATAAAAATAATAGCATACCTTGTGTATACTTTTTTAGAATTATTATATATAAAAGAAAACTCTCTGTTTTTCTTTATTCTTTCCGACTGCATAATTATACTCTTCTGTTCCGCATTTTTTAAAAACCCGGTGTCGTTTTTTAATCACCGGGTTATGCTGATAGTCTTGCTCTTCCTTTTTCTCTTCTTCTTTTTAGAACTTTTCTTCCACTTTTAGTTTTCATTCTTGATCTGAAGCCATGATCTTTTTTTCTTTTTCTTTTATTTGGCTGGTATGTTCTTTTAGTCATTTTTTTCCTTTCTGAAATTATATAATTATAATTCTCTTAATTTTTTAGCTGTTTACATAATATAATAAACAAAATTTACAAAAAAGTCAAGTAATATTTATTAAAAATTATTATTTTGGAATTATTTCGGAAATACAAATTTTAAAATTTTTTCTCTTTTTTTGACTTCTTTTTTCCTGAAACGAAATCTTAGGACTAAACTTCTTTCCACAAACTGTGTAAAATATTATAGTTTATAATATTTACTGCTATTACTGCTTATTTATATTTTCTTTTGCATTATCGTATTTCGTTTTACTATGTACAGGAAATATTGCTTTTAGTAACGACTTTGTATAAGGATGACAGGCTTTTTCAGAAATCTGTCCTCCTCTGATGACTTCTACTACATCACCATGATACATAACGGCTATTTCATGGGCAAAAGATTCTATCAAAGCTATATCGTGGCAAATAAAAATCATAGTTATATTTTTTTCTTTTTGTAATCTTACGAGCAATTCCACTATTTTTTTCTGAATGGATACATCAAGAGCGGAAGTCGCTTCATCACATATAATTATTTCAGGTTTTAAAGAAATAGCCCTTGCAATTCCTAATCTCTGTCTTTGTCCTCCACTCATATTTTGAGGATATTTTGTTACAAATTCTTCAGGTAAATCAACCATTTTTAATAATTCTACAGCTTTTTCCTTTCTTTCAGACCTTTTCAGTCGATTATAATTCATAAGAGGTTCCGTAAGTATCTGCATAACATTCATCTTAGGATTGAAAGCTGACCATGGATCCTGAAAGACTATCTGTATATTTTGTCTGTTTTCCCAGATTTGTTTTTTTGTAAATTTACTTATGTCCTTTCCATGATAGAGGATCTCACCCGAAGTGGGACTTTCCGAATCCATGAGCATATTTGCAAGTGTTGTTTTTCCCGAGCCTGATTCTCCGACTATTCCCAATGTTTTTCCTTTATAAATTTTTAGATTTACATTGTTACAGGCTGCTACTTTTTTATTATTTGATTTTTCATAAATCTTCGTAAGATTTTTAGTCTCAAGAATTATATCTTTATCACTGAATTTATCATCAGACAAGTCTTTCACCTCCAATTTCAGGAACAGCTTCCAGAAGTTTTTTTGTATAATCACTTTGAGGATTATTTATTACCGAATCTTTATCTCCTTTATCGACTATTTTTCCATTTTGCATAACTATTATTTTATCGGAAATATATGCTGCAACTCCGAGATTATGAGTTACTATAATTATGGATGTATCAAATGTCTTTCTTAAGTCCATTATCTCTTTGACTATCTGTGCCTGCGTTATCACATCGAGAGCACTTGTCGGCTCATCTGCAAGTATTATTTTAGGGTGAAAAGTCAATGCCATAGCTATTCCGACTCTCTGTTTCATTCCTCCCGACAGCTGGTGAGGATAACTTTTCATAATAATATCGGAATCAGGCAGATTTACTCTAAAAAGCATATCTTTTGCTTTTTTTTCAGCTTCTTTAATTGACAAATCCGAATGAGTCCGAATATACTCAACAAACTGCTTTCCTATTTTTCTTATCGGATTTAGAGTCCCTCCCGAATCTTGAGAAATCATCGTTATTTCTGTTCCTCTAATTTCTCTCCATTGGTTGATGTTTTTCCTGAGCAGGGATTCTCCATTATAGACAATGTCTCCCGAAATTATTTTTCCATTATTTGCCAATAATCCTAAAATAGAAGAAAGAACGGTAGATTTTCCGCTACCGCTTTCTCCTACTATTGTTATTATTTCACCTTTATTTAATGATAAAGAAAAATTTTCAACTACCGGAAGTTTATCTCCGTACTGAATTGTCAAATTTTCTATCTTCAGCATAAATACTCCCTCGCATAACATAAAATATTTATTCATATTTTTTATTTATAATTTTTCTTATTATTTATAATCTACTTAGTCTTAGCTACGTCTTTTGTTATCCAGTAATAATCCATTGGATACATTTTCAGCCCTGTTACGGATTTTTTACTGTAAAGGAATGTTGTTTCATATCCGAAGAACAAAGTAGCGGCATCATTCATTATAAGTTGCTGTATTTTTATTGTCAGCTCTTTTCTTTTTGCTTTGTCAAATTCTTTTGACAATTCATTGATTAATTTATCCACTTCAGGGTTGGAATATCCTGTCTTGTTTGTCTTGGCTTTACTGTACCAGTTTTCATTCAGATATTTTTCAGGGTCTCCAGTATTTGCAGCAAGTACATTCCATATTAGCATATCAAAATTTGAATCGTCTCTCATACTCAAAACTGTCTCATAACTTACAGGTTTTAAAGTTACTTTTATTCCTATTTCTTTCATATCAGCCTGAAGTGCCTGAGCATAAATACCGAGTTCCGCCCTGCTCGTATAAATTACAAAATTCAAATCAAGTTTTGAACCGTCAGGTCTTTCTAAATATCCGTCTCCGTCCACATCTTTATATCCTGCATCTGTCAATAACTTTTTAGCACTTTCACGGTTATAGGCATTTTCATCTTTCAATTCATTAAATCCGAAATCTAATGTCGGAGGAATAGGGGCTTTTCCCGGAGTTGCTCCTCCCTGCAATAGATTTTGAGTATAATTTTCCCTGTTTGCTCCTCTTATTATCGCTTCTCTCAATACTTTATCTTTCAGACCTTTAGTCTGGTTCATAAAGGCATAAGTCGATCTCAATGATTTTAACTCATTTATTACGATATCTTTATCTCCTTCAAAGTCAGCTTTGTTCGTAACTTTCAGATTGTATGCCACATCTATTTCTCCTGATTTTAATGACAATGCCCTTGTATTCTGGTCATTTATATCTTTAAATGTCACTTTTGCAAGTTTTGCTTTTCCATTCCAGTATTTTTCATTTCTTACTACTACCGTATATTCTCCCGGCTTGAACTCCTGAACTATGAACGGTCCTGTTGCTATCGGTCCTTTTTGGGCAAATTCTTCCGTATTTGCTGTAGTGTCTACTATAAGAAATAACGGGTCTGCTAAAGATTCAGGCAATATTGCCACAGGTTCTTTTGTTTTTATTTTTAAATTTTGTCCGTCAGCTTCTATTGAAGTGTATGTAAAGAAAGATTCAGCCCTTTTATTTTTTTCAAACACTCTTTCTATCGATTTTTTTACCGCTTCCGCTGTCAATGGATTTCCGTTGGAGAAAGTTACTCCGTCTCTTATTTTAAAAGTCCATTCCAACTTATCATCACTCAATTTCCAGCTTTCAGCAAGCAACGGCTGCAAGTTTCCTTTATCGTCAAAACTTGTCAGATTTTCTCCTACTCCGTAACGAGTTACAACCCAGCTGAAATACTGATCTGTAGGTTCCAAAGTGTCAGCAAATGAAGTTACTCCTACTACGAGTTCATCAGGATTTCCACTATTATTTCCGGAGTTTCCCTCTTTATTTCCTCCACCACATGCTACAAACAACGTAAATAATACTGCAATTAAAATTAAAAATCTATTTTTTCGATTTTTCAACATTCTTTTCTCCTTTATTATATTAATTTTTTATTTTTTATATAAATTTTATTTATAAATTATAATAAAAATATGTCATAAATATGTCATAAAACCTAAATTTTTATAATAAATTCCGTATTTCATATCAAGACAGAATAATAGATAATTTTATATTATTTATAATTTATATTATTCATTTTTTATATCCACTAAATCCCTTACAGAGTCTCCCAACATATTGAAAATAATTACTACCGTTACTATGGCAAGACCCGGATAAATCATCGTCCAAGGAGCTCTTGTATAAGTCTCCCTTCCTTCATTGAGCATTGCTCCCCATTCAGGTATCGGAGGCTGAGCTCCAAATCCTAAAAATGAAAGAGCCGCTATTTCAAGCATCAAAGTTCCCATATCTGAAACAGCCGTTACTATCATAGTAGTTATCATATTGGGCATTATATATTTGAATATTATTGAATAATCTCTACTTCCTGTTATTTTTGCAGCTTTCACATACAGTTCCTGCTTTATTTTCAGTACCATGCTCCTCGAAAGTCTTGCATATTTTATCCAAGTAACTATAGCTATGGCTATAATTGAATTTTTTACATTTGGACTTAAGAGTCCTGCTATGGCTATGGCAAGTATGAGTCCCGGAAATGCTATCATCATATCTCCAAGTCTCATTATTACAGTATCCACTATTCCTCCGAAATAACCGGCTATTACTCCCAGTACTGTACCTACAGCAAAGACTATAAAAATTAAAGTCAAAGTCATAAATATCGAATATCTGGAACCATATATAATTCTTGAAAATAAATCTCTTCCGAGCTGATCCGTTCCGAAAATATACTCCCTGGACGGAGCCTGCAAGCTGGGAGCTACAGCTTTAAAAGGATCCTTTGGTACTATAATGGGAGCAAAAATAGCTACTAATATTACTATTACAGCCAATGAAAAAAATATCATCATCCGAATACTTTTTCCTGTGAATTTTACTTTTTTCAATATTAGATTACCTCCTCGACTCTTGCATCCAGATATTTATATGAAATATCCACTGTAATGTTTACTATCAAATATAAAAATGCAATTATAAGGACATAAGCCTGAATTAGCGGATAATCTTGAGAAGATATGGCCTTTACCGCCATTTTTCCCATTCCCGGCCAGTTATACACTATTTCTACAACTGCCGTTCCTCCTAAAAGACTTCCAAGGGAAAGACCTAAAAGTGTTATTATAGGTAACATTGCGTTCGGTAATACATGCTTCCATAAAATATCTCTTTCTTTTATTCCTCTCATTCTTGCACCCGTTACATAACTTTTGCTCAATTCTTCGAGAAATATGTGTCTTATCTGTCTTATATATTTTGCCGACATAGCTACCGCTATTGTAAATGCGGGTAAAATCATTGATTTGAAATCGGCTTTTCCTCCCGATACCGATACCATTTTCAGTGTAACTCCGAATATACTCAACAGTACAAGTCCGAGCCAGAAACTTGGTATCGACATTCCTATAAATGTCATCATTCTTATTAGATAATCCTGCCATTTATTTTCCTTTACCGCTGCGAATATTCCAAGAGGTATGGAAATTAAACACATCAGAAATAATGACATAAATGAAAGATATAATGTAGGCATAAATGCCGAAGCTATTTTCTGAATTACGGGTATTCTTAGTGAATATGATTTTCCAAAATTTCCCTGTAATACTCCGAACAGCCATTTCCAATACTGGACATAAAAAGGCTTATCCAGACCCAAATCAGCTCTTGTCTGTGCCAGAAGTTCGGGTGTGGGAATATGTCCGCATTCTGTCAGCATCACTTCGGCAGGATCTCCGGGGGATATATAAACAAGACAGAATGTCAGAAAACTTATTCCGAAAAGTACAATGAGTATCTGTATAATATATTTTAAAAATTTCTTGTTTTTTTTCATTTTTTTGTGAGAACTGTTTTTTTATTTATAAGGCAGTTCTTTCTCCTTTTCAAAGATTTATGATTTTAGTAGTGAATGGATGACTTTTTTATAAGGTAATCTTTCTAATGTAAATAAAAAAATTCAACCGGGAAAGTTGAATCAGGTCATATATCCAGAATAGACGAAAAAATGAATGAATGTTGTGTTTTGAAATGTGTTTAATATTTCATCTATAATTATATATTAAATTTTTCCCTTCCCGAAAAATTATAATTTAAATATTAGGCAAGTCTCCTGACTAACTTCGTTCTACTCGTATCCTTCCCGAATTTTCTCCAGTGGTCTATATACTTTCGTCAGTATCACAGTAGAGGTGGCTGTACCGGATTCTAACCGGTTTCCTTATTAAGTTTTGTAAACACCTATATTTTTATATTTTATATGATACCACAAATATTTTGAAAGTCAAGTTTTTTTGTTTCCACAGTATATAATATATAATATATTAAAATACATTATTTATTATTAGTATTATTATAGGATGTTTTTTTGTTGGAAGTTTGAAAAACGAAAGTTTTGTAAAATAAAAAACTGTTGTTATTTTCAGGGTAAAATGTGGATAAATAATTATCCACTTTTTTTAAACGAAAAATTAAGAAAAAAAATTTGGATGTGGGAAAAAAAAATTTTGTTCGTGAAATAAGAAAAGAAACCAATGTGGAAAACATAGTGTAAATGTGGAAAAGTCAAAAATATTTCTAAAATAGCTTTTGATTATGTGGAAAAGTATGTGGAAAAGTTTAAAAGAGGTTGCCTTGATTATTTGATTTTTTTGTGATATATTCATATCACAAATAATTTTTGAAGGAGTTTAAAAATGGAAGTAAGTGCCTCCGAGTTATGGGAAAAAATATTGAAGATTTTTGAAAAAACAGGGACTGTAAATGATGTGGAGTACAATATGTATTTTAAGAATACCGAAGCAGCTGATTTATCAAACGGAACATTATTACTGAACTGTAATTCGTCTCTTGTGAAAGATGCAATGGAAAAGTATAAAAATGAAATAGAAGAAACAATAAACGATATTTTTATAGTTTCCAATGAAAAAATAAAGGCTGTTTTTAATATAAAAGTAAAAGAACAGATACAGGACAGCACTTTCAGAATAAGAGAACATAGAAATAAGATGAAAACAGGGCTGAACATAAGAAACAGGCTTGATAATTTTATAGTGGGAGATAACAGTAAAATGGCTTTTAATGCCTGTCTTGCAGTCATAGAAAATGATATTCCCGTTTATAATCCGCTTTTTATATATGGGGGTTCGGGTCTTGGAAAGACACATCTGATGCAGGCTGTGGGAAATGCAATTCTGGAAAAAAGTCCTGAAAAAAGGGTTTTTTACTGTACTACCGAGGAATTTACCAACGAATATATTACGGCAATAAGAGAAGGAAGAATAAAAAATTTCAGGGACAATTTCAGAGGTCTTGATGTACTTCTTCTGGATGATATACAGTTTTTTGAAAAAATATTTGCAAGGGGAGGCGGAGATACTGAAGAGGAGTTTTTCCATACTTTTAATAAGTTGCAGGAGTCGGGAAAACAGATTATAATGATTAGCGACAGATATCCTAAAGACATAAAAAATCTGTCCAAAAGGCTGGAGTCCAGATTTGTTTCGGGACTGTCGGTGGAAATACAGCAGCCCGGATATGAAACAAGAAAAGCCATACTTGAAAATATAGTGGAAACAAAAAACATAGAAATAGACGACAATATTTTAGAATATATAGCAGATTCGGTAAGCTCCAATGTGAGAGAACTCGAAGGAATACTGACACTGATAACCGCAAGGGCAAAACTTCTCAATGAAAGAATAACGTTGCAGCAGGTACAGGACGAACTTGCAAACAGAATAAGAAGTCAGCAGTCCAAAATAACTGCTGAAAAGATAATAGAAATAGTTTCTCAGGAATATGCAATTCCAGTATCGGAAATGAAAGCGAGAAAAAAGAAACAGGAAATAGTCGACGCAAGACAAAAAGCAATGTTCCTCATAAAAGACATACTTGATTTGAATCTGACTACGATAGGAGGACTTTTCGGAGGAAAAGACCACAGTACGGTCATAAGCAGTATTAGAAAAATAGAAAGCAGAATGGAAGAGAGTGCGGTGTTTAAAAAAGAACTGGACAGAATAAAGCAGAAAATAGTACAATAATATAGTAGGAGAAGGAGCTGAAAATTTTTATGAAAAAAGATGATATTGAAGAAAATGTCGAAGAAATTGAAATAAATACAGAATTTATAAAATTGGACCAGCTTTTAAAATGGGCAAATTTTACAGCTTCCGGAGCCGAAGCCAAAAGCTTTATTCAAAACGGGGAAGTAAAGGTAAATGGAGAAATAGAGACAAGAAGGGGAAAAAAGTTGTATTCGGGAGATGTTATTGAGTTTAATGATGAAAAAATAATAATAAAATAGAAAAATATTGTAAAAATCTCTGAAAAAGAGGTAATGTATGTATTTGAAACAGATAAATTACAGTAATTTCAGATGTCTGGAAGATACAAAAACGGAACTTGACAGAAATTTTAATTTAATATATGGAAAAAATGGACAGGGTAAAACAACTTTTATCGAAGCTGTTCATTTTTTAGCAACCGGAAAAAGTTTCAGAACAAAAAAAATAAAGGAACTTTTCAGATATAATAAGAACAGAGTTATCGTCTTTGGAAAATATATAAACAGAAATGATGAAGAAAATGCCCTTGCGATAGATGTAAATGAAGAGAAAAAGGATTTTTACATAAATAAAAATAAAAACAAATACATTGATTATGTAGGACTGCTGAATATAATATCCTTCATTCCCGAAGATATAGAGATTATCACGGGGAATCCGTCCGTAAGAAGGAATTTCTTTAATTATGAAATATCCCAGGCTAAAAAAGACTACCTAAAATCAATAGTGGATTTTGAAAAAATTCTGAAAGTGAGAAACAGACTCATAAAGGAAAAAAAGACAAATGAAGAAATATACGATATATACAATGAAAAATTTTTGGAAGAAGGTACTGATATAATTATTTACAGGAGGGAATTTATAAAAAATATATCCATTCTCCTAAATCTGAATTATAGAAAGCTGTTTGATTCAAAATCCGAGCTGAAACTGAAATATGACTGTTTTTTAGGTGATACCGATAAAAAGACAAGGGAAGAAATAATGATAAAATTCAGGGAAACGGTAAAAAGAAAAAGCGAAAGGGAGAAAATATTGGGATATAGCCTGACAGGACCTCAAAAAGACGATTTTATATTTGAGCTGAACGGAAAAAATGCGAAATCTTTTTCTTCCCAGGGAGAGAAAAAATCCATTATTTTTTCCCTCAAGATTTCCGAAATAGATATGCTTGTAAAAGAAAAGAATGAATATCCGTTATTTATAATGGATGACATTGCCTCATATTTTGATGAGGTGAGAAAAAAGAGTATACTCGATTATTTTATAAATAAAAAAATCCAATGCTTTATAACTTCCACTGAAGATTTGAATATAAAAGGGAAAAAATTTATCATTGAAAAAGGGAAAGTGATAACCGATGAAAAGTGATATAAAAAGTGCGGAAAATATAGTTTCAAATATTATAAAATCAAAAATATCCCTATTTAACAGTGAAAAATATATTTTATGGCAGATAAATAAAAAATGGACAGAAATTACGGGAGAAGAAATTGGCAGAAACTCGTTTCCTAAAAATCTTTATAATGGAAAAATGATTGTAAATGTTAATGATACAGTTATTTACCACAGTCTTGTAATACATCGGAATATAATTATTCAAAAAATAAATGATATTTTTCAGAAAGAGATAGTAAGTGAACTGGAAATAAGAAAAATCAACAGAAAAATAAAAAGAAACCTGATAGAAGAAATGACAGGAAAAAAAAATAAAGACAGTGAAAAAAGAGAAAATACAAAAGAAGCAAAAGAAAATATAAAAGAAAATATAATAAAAGAAGAAAGCAGAATATATGAGATTGAAAAAAATAAAAAAGACACGGAACAGGTATTTTCAGAAGATATAGACTTATCCTTTTCGGAAATTGAAAAAATAAAAAAAAGCATAAGCAAAATAGATAAAAAATATTTAGATATAGCCGAAAAGCTTGAAAAGATAGCTTTAAACAGAAAAAAGAAAGATATTTATCTGCTTTCTTCGGGATACATAAGATGTAAAAAATGCAAGGATATATTTTATCCGCTGCAAAATCAGGAAATATGTCCTGAATGTTATGAGCGGGAAGAAAATATAAAACTTGAAAATATGGGAAGAGTTATTACGGAAAATCCTTTAATAGGAGAAAAAGAAGCAATAAGAAAGACAGGAACGGACGAATATACTTATTATAAAGCAAGGGATATTTTAGCCCAGCGGGCATACAGTGAGCTTCTCTATTTTTATATTGCAAAAAATATGGAAATAGAATGCAGCGAAGAATATAAAAATGAGATAAAACAGGAAGCCAATATCGATTTTGAAATTTATGTAAAAAATTATATAGACTATAAAATAGGAACGGACAATAAAGAGGTTTATAATATTGAAAGGAGTAAAATAATAAGAAAATTGAGAAATGAAAAGGAATTTCGGACTATTTATAAAAAACTGAAAAAATGATATAATATAAGGGGAGGAAATGAAAAAAAGATGTATCTGTATATTGAAAATAACGTTTTTATAAACTTAAAAGAAATAGAATTTTTAGTTGATTATGATGATTTTATTCTAAATAAAAATAATAAAAAAATTATGGAAAACGGAAAAAGAAAAATACTGAATTTATGCTATGAAGGAAAAAAGAAACGAACTCTTATTTTTACGGAAAAGTTTATCTATATAACATCTTACACAAACAGAGCTCTTAAAATGAGAGCAGATGAATATGACAATCTGGTAAACAGTATAGTGTTTTAGAAAGGAGTAAAATGAAGATACGGGAATTATTGGTAGAAGCTAAGAAATCATATGAGAATATGAAGTATGATGATGCGGTACTGTATTTGGAAACAGTCCTTGAAATGGATGAAAATAATTATGAAGCTCTCGTTTTACTCGTAAGGATATATTCGGGGGCAGGATTTTTCAAGGTGGCTCTTCGATATTGTGAAAAAGCCTATAAACATTATTTTAAAGACACATTGATATTATTTAATATGGGATATATAAACCAGTCTCTTAATAAGCCTAAAAAAGCTATATTTTATTATAAAGAATATCTAAAAATAGAAAAAGATTATCATGTTATACTCAACATAGGGCTTTCCTATATGGATATGAAATATTATAAAAAAGCCATGGAATTTATAGAAAAAGCTATAAAGCTTGAACCGGACAACTCGGACGGATATCTGGACAAGGCAGAATGCTTTACAAAACAGGGAAAATATAAAGAAGCGATAAATATTTATGAAGAAAGACTGAAAAATCCGAAAAATAACATAGAGGAATACTATATTTATACAAAAATAGCCAGTGTAAAAGATAAAATGGGAGATATAGACGGTGCCATAGAAAATTATAATATTGCTATAAATTTTGGAAATACTGATGAGCTTGTCTATGAGGCATTTTATGACTTTCTTTTAAGGGAAAATAGAAGGAATGAAATAGAACTGCTTCTTATAAATTATGCAAACAGCACAATTCCGAGGGAAAAAGTTCTTAATCTTGAAGGGAGATATGCGACATATATAGAAGATTTTGAAAGGGCAAGGAAAATATGTGAAAAACTCCTGCTTTTAAATCCTGATAATCCTCTGCATTATTTTAATTCAGCTTATGTTTCGGAAATGCTCAAAGATTTTGACAAAGCTTTGGAGTTCATAAAAAAAGCCGAGAAAAAAACAGACGACAAGGATTTGGTAAAAAATGCCAGAAAAAGAATTATGAAATCCAAGAGAAAATATGTAAAGTCGATAAAACAGAATGAGAAATAATAAGAAGAAATAATAAAACATGGAAAACATGAAATGTATAAAATGATAGTATAAATTAATTTTTAAAATATTCAATAAAAAATCAATAAATAATATAAAAGGAGACAGCTGTTTGACTTTTCAAATTTGAAATAAGAAAAGTTTTATGATAGAATATAGGGTCAATATAAATAAAAAAAGGGGCTTTAAGATGATAAAAAAACAGAAATATGAAATAAAAAAAGGATATGATAAAAATGTTCTGTCTGATATATTAAAAAATTTTGAAAAATCAGGTATTCTTGATGCTGAGGTAGGAAGAAATAAAATAAAAAAATTTACGATAATAAATAACGGAGAAAAAAAAGAGATAAATGTTAAAAATTTTGGAAAAAAGAATATTCTATCACAGCTTATTTATAAATATTTTACGGCTTCAAAGGCAAAAAGGTCCTATGAATACGCAAACAGACTTCTTGAAAAAAATATAAAAACTCCCGAACCGATAGCTTATTTTGACGATTATATTGATGAAGAAACAAAAGAAAAAAAGAGTTTTTATATAAGTGAGGAACTGAATTATGAATTTACATGCAGGGAAGTTTTTTGGGATGAAAAATCCAGTCCTGAAATAAATCTTCTGCTTTCCAAAGAAAGGGATAAAATAATTAGAGAATTTACCGAGTTTACTTTTGACCTTCATGAAAAGGGAATAAAATTTGAAGATTTTTCTCCGGGAAACGTTCTTATAAAAATGGAAAAAAATGGAAAATACGGATTTTATCTTGTGGACTTAAACCGAATGAAATTTAATCAAAAAATGAACCTTAGTGTCAGAATGAAGAATGTTTCAAAAATGATAGAATTTAAAAAATATGCTGAAAAAATTTCGGAAGAATATGCAAAATTATGTAAAAAGCCTTACGAAAAAGTGTTTAAAAAGCTGTACTTCTATATGACACTACATAAATACATAGTAAAGTTCAAAGACAATACAAGAGATATAAGGGAAAAATTCAAGTTCAAAAAAATAAAATAGAAAAATAAAACATAGAAAATGGAGGAAACAATGGCTAATAATTACGGAGCCGAGAATATTAAAGTATTGGAAGGACTGGAAGCAGTCAGAAAAAGACCGGGAATGTATATCGGTTCGACATCATCGAGAGGACTTCATCATTTAGTCTGGGAAATAGTGGATAACAGTGTGGATGAGGCACTGGCAGGCGTATGTGATAATATAGTTGTAAAAATACTGAAAGATAATATAATAGAAGTCTCCGATAACGGAAGAGGAATACCTTTTGCTACTCATGAGACAGGAAAGTCCACTCTTGAAGTGGTTATGACTGTACTTCATGCAGGGGGAAAATTTGATAATGATAATTATAAAGTGTCAGGGGGCCTTCATGGAGTAGGAGTTTCCGTGGTAAATGCTCTGTCCGAATGGCTTGAAGTAACTGTAACGAGGGACGGTCAGATAGTGAGACAAACTTATAAAAGAGGAGAACCTGTAAGTGATGTGGAAAGAATAGGTGAAGCTCCTGCGGATGTTCACGGAACAGTAACTAAATTTAAAGCCGATACTGAAATATTTGAAACGACGGTTTACGATTTTTCGGTACTCGAATTAAGACTGAAAGAACTCGCATATTTAAATAAAGGCTTGACAATAACTCTGATAGATGAAAGGGAAGCTGAAAAAATAAAAGAGGAAAAGTTTTTATTTGAAGGGGGTATAAAAGACTTTTTAGGCGAAATAGCCGATGAGGAAAAAATAACTGACGATATAATATATATGAGCGATACTTATCAGGTAGAAGAGGCTAAGGAAGTGGAAACTGTCGATGATAACGGAAACACCGTGAAAAAATGGAAAAATGCAAAATTTGTAGAAGTCGAGATAGCCATGAGCTATACCGTTTCCCAAAGGGAAAATGTCTATTCCTTTGTCAATAATATAAATACTTATGAGGGCGGTACACATGTGAGCGGTTTCAGGACAGCTCTCACAAGAACAATAAATGATATAGCAAAACAGATGAACATCGTAAAGGATAAAGACGGAACGTTTCAGGGAACGGATGTAAGAGAGGGACTTGTCTGTGTAATAAGTGTAAAAATTCCTGAACCGCAGTTTGAAGGTCAGACAAAGACAAAACTTGGAAATAGTGAAGTTACAGGAATTGTATCGACTATAGTCGGAAATAACCTGAAAGTCTATCTGGAAGATCATCCTAAAGAAGCTGAAAAAATAATAGAAAAAATGTCCATGTCCAAAAAGGCACGGGAAGCTGCCAAAAAAGCGAGAGAACTTGTATTAAGAAAAAATACTCTTGAAGTAGGTTCCTTACCGGGAAAACTGGCAGACTGTTCTTCCAAAGACCCGTCAGAATCCGAAATATTCATAGTCGAAGGAAATTCGGCGGGAGGTTCTGCAAAACAGGGAAGAGACAGAAGGTTTCAGGCAATATTGCCATTGAGAGGAAAAATACTGAATGTCGAAAAGTCAGGAATGCATAAAATACTTGAAAATGCTGAAATAAGAGCAATGATAACGGCTTTCGGAGCAGGTTTCGGAGAAGAAATGGATATAGAAAAACTGAGATACCATAAAATCATAATAATGACCGATGCTGATGTGGACGGAGCCCACATAAGAACGCTGATGCTCACTTTCTTTTACAGACAGCTGAAAGAACTTATAAACGGAGGATTTATTTATATAGCACAGCCTCCTTTATATAAAGTTCAGGCAGGAAAAGCCATAAAATACGCTTATTCCGATGATCAGCTAAAAAAGATAACAACTGTTCTCGAAAAAGATAATAGAAGATACACTATACAGAGATATAAAGGATTGGGAGAAATGAACCCCGAGCAGCTTTGGGAAACAACTCTTGACCCTGAAGTGAGAACATTGCTGAAAGTTACTATGGAAGATGCATCCTATGCGGACAAGATGTTCAACATACTCATGGGAGATAAAGTTGAGCCGAGAAGAATATTTATAGAAGAAAATGCTAATTACGTAAGAAATCTGGATGTATAGAATTTAAAAATTTATAAATATCCGATTATCCTAAACTATATAATAAAGTTGGGAAATTGAACAAGTCAATTACGCCAAAAGTTTTATAATAAAGAAAGGAGAAGTATGATTTCGGAAACATATGAAAAAAATTCCGAACATACATAAATAGATACAATGTCTGATGATTTCAAAGATGATGAAGAAAAAAAAGAAGATATAATCGAAGAAATGGATGATAATGACGACAGAGAGATTATTGTCGAAGAAATAAAGGAAACAAATATGACCAATGAAATCGATATTTACATAGAAGATGAGATAAAAGCGTCTTATCTGGATTATTCGATGAGTGTCATAGTCAGCAGAGCTCTTCCCGATGTAAGGGACGGACTGAAACCTGTCCACAGAAGAATACTGTTTGCAATGAATGAAATGGGAATGACTCATGAAAAACCTTTCAAGAAATCAGCGAGAATCGTAGGGGAAGTTTTAGGTAAATATCACCCTCACGGAGATTCGTCCGTATATAATGCAATGGTAAGACTGGCTCAGGATTTTAATATGAGATATACTTTAGTCGACGGTCATGGAAACTTCGGTTCTGTAGACGGAGATGAAGCCGCTGCAATGAGGTATACCGAAGCGAGAATGGCTAAAATGACGGCAGAATTACTTGCAGATATAGAGAAAAATACGATAGATTTCAGGAAAAACTTTGATGAAAGTTTGGACGAACCTACGGTATTACCTGCAAAACTGCCAAATTTACTGTTAAACGGTTCTACAGGGATAGCAGTAGGTATGGCGACGAATATACCGCCTCATAATCTGTCTGAAATTGCTGACGGAATAGTTGCACTGATAGATAACCCTGAAATAACTGTAGACGGACTGATAGAATATATAAAAGGTCCTGATTTTCCTACGGGAGGTATAATTAACGGAAAACAGGGAATATACGAAGCATACAGAACCGGACGGGGGAAAATAAAAGTTGCGGGAAAAGTAAAAATAGAAACTTCCAAAACTGGAAAAGAATCCATAATAGTTACAGAATTGCCTTATCAGGTGAATAAAGCAAGGCTGATAGAAAGAATAGCGGAACTTGTAAGGCAGAAAAAGCTCACGGGGATATCGGATTTGAGAGATGAATCCGACAGAGAGGGAATAAGAATTGTCATTGAGCTGAAAAAAGGTGAGGAAAGTGAACTGATATTAAACAGCCTGTATAAATTTACAGATTTACAGAATACTTTCGGTATAATAATGCTCGCACTGGTAAATAACAATCCGAGAATCCTTAATCTAAAACAGATACTTGAAAATTATCTGTTGCACAGATATAACGTTATTACAAGAAGAGTGCAGTTTGAGCTTACTAAGGCTGAAAACAGGGCTCATATATTGGAAGGATTTAAAATAGCCCTTGATAATATAGACGAAGTCATAAGAATAATAAGAGGGTCTAAAGACGCCAATGAAGCAAAAAGTAAATTAATATCAAATTTCGGATTTACGGAAATCCAGTCCAAAGCTATACTGGATATGAGATTGCAAAGACTGACAGGTCTTGAAAGAGATAAAATCGAACAGGAATACAGGGAACTTATGCTGTTAATAGAAGAACTGAAATCTATACTTGCAGATGACTCTAAAAAATACAGAATAATAAAAGACGAAGTACTGAACCTGAAAGAAACTTTTGGAGACAGGAGAAAAACCGAAATAAGGGATGCAAGAGTAGAGATAGGTGTAGAAGATCTTATAAAAGATGAAGATGTTGTAGTTACACTGACTGAAAAAGGCTATGTAAAAAGGACAACAATTGATACATATCACTCCCAGAAAAGAGGAGGAATAGGAGTAAATGCTACAAATACTGTAGAAGATGATGTAATTAAAGATATGTACATAGCTAAAAATCTTGATACACTTCTCATATTTACTACTAAAGGAAAAGTATTTAGCATGAAAGTGTATGAAATACCTGAATCAGGAAAACAGGCAAGAGGAAAACTTATAAGCAATCTTATTAAACTGTCTGAAGATGAAAAAGTAAGTACAGTAATAAAAGTCCGTGAATTTGAAAAAGAAAAAACATTGTTCTTCATAACAAAAGACGGAGTAGTCAAGAAAACGGAGCTTACTTTGTTTGCCAATATAAATAAGACAGGTATAAGAGCATTGACTTTAAGGGATGAAGATGAACTCAAGTTTGTAGGGCTGACAAGCGGAAGCGAAAAAGATGAAATATTTATCGCTACAAGAAACGGTATTTCAATAAGATTTTCCGAAGAAGATGTAAGAGCTATGGGAAGAACTGCGGCAGGAGTGAAAGGTATAACCCTTAGAGATAAGGACTATGTAGTAGCCGCTGTTATTATAAATCCTCATATGGAACTTGAAAAACTGAGCGTTATGACTATTACCGAAGAAGGATACGGGAAAAGAACGGCTCTCAGTGAATATAAAGTTCAGGCAAGAGGCGGAAAAGGAATAATAAACTTGAAAATTAGCGAAAAAACAGGGAAAATAGTAGATGTTAAAATTGTAGACGACACAACTGAAATAATGCTCATAACTTCAGAAGGAACGCTTATAAGAACAAAAGTGGATACAGTGTCAGTAATAGGAAGATCTACATCAGGAGTAAGAATAATGAAAGTAAGAAATGAAGAAAAAGTAGCATCGACAGTAAAAATAACTGAAAATCCCGAAGAAGAAAAAGAATAGTAAGATTTGAAAATTGTGAAAACAGTTAAATAAATAAAAGGGAGTGATTCTAATGTTATTGAAAAAAGCTTTATTTTTAGTTTCATCTGAAAATGAAATTGAGACATTAATTGAATTTGGGAAAAAATTTAAAGAAAAGTACAATGTGGAAATAGACGCATTATATGTAAAAGATATCCTGAAATATGAAATATTTCCTGTAACAATAGAAGGAATAGGTGTAAATATAGGGGCAAATTATGCATTTAAAGAATACAGGGAGCTGGAAGAAAAAAGTTTCAAAACGGTAAAGGATAAAATGAACTCCGAATTTTCCAGAGTTTATGCCAAAGACGGTGAAACAATAGAAACAGCTCTGAATGAACTGAAAAAATACGATATGATAGTAGCTGTAAAAAATGAAAAAATAAGCCCTTATTTAAAAGAATTGTTGAGAAGTAACTTTAAGCCGTTGATTATACTTCCAAATATAAAAGAATTTAATTTCAACAAATTGCTGCTTTTAGATGACGGTGCCTATAATGCCAATAAGACACTGTATACTTTCTTTTATATGTTCGGAGAGCAGAAAGTGGATGTTCTGAAAGTAAATGTGGACGCAGAAGATGAACTGAAAGAGAGATTCGGAGATAATTATAATATTATCCTGAAAGAGGGAGATCCGTTTAAAATAATAATGGAAGAATCTGAAAATTATGATTTTGTCTTAATGGGAGATTTGAGATTTACAATAATGGTTGAAAAAATCACAAGAAAATTAGGAGTAAGATTACTGGAAAATCTTAAAAAACCCATATTTATAGTGTAGAAAGATAGTATAGAAAGAAGGAAAGTCAAATGAAAATACTGATTTGCTCGGACAGTCATACAAGACTTGATTATTTTCAGAAAGCAATAGAAACTGAAAATCCTGGAATGGTTATTTTTGCAGGGGACCATAGCACGGACGCTATCGATATGTCCCTTGTATATAACGAAATACCATTTAAAATAGTAAGGGGAAATACTGATTATTTTGACAGGGAAACAAAGGATACCGAGATTTTTGAAATTGACGGAAAAAAAGTTCTTTTAACCCATGGGCATCTTTTCGGAGTGAAAAGTAATCTGAAAGAACTTGAAGAAAAGGCTATTTCCGAAAAAGTCGATATATGTATCTTCGGACATACTCATAAAGAGTATATGGAAGAAAGAAACGGAATTATATATTTAAATCCGGGAGCTTTGCAGGATAAAAAATATGTAATTTATGATAATAAAAAATTTGAACAGAAAATATTGAAATAGAAATAGTAAAATTAACCTGTGTGTTACAATGCGTCTATGTTAAAATTAATTATATTAAATTAATGAAAAAAATAAAAATCTATGTTAGATGAATTAAGAAAAGTCTGCTATTTATATTTTGTTTTTGTGGTAATATTGAGTTACTATCTTGTTTCTTCTTTGATTTCTTGGTTAATCTTATATATTATTTTTCTTCTTGATTTTAAATGTAATATTATCGTTGTTATTTTAGCAAAGAGAGTAAATTAAAAATTTCTGTACAAAAAAGGAACTGGATTTTTCCAGTTCTTTTTATATAGAAATTATTTTTTTACTTTGCTTTTAAATTTTACGATATTTCCACTATGTGCGTCAATTTCATACTGGTACCTCACATTGTCCGCATAAAATTCTATTTCATAGACAAGCATACCGTCTTCGGTATCCAGTTCTATTTTTTTGAAACGGGCATTGTTTTTTGAAACCCTTGCATCATTAAGGGCAATTTCTTTAGCTCTTTCTGATGAAATTTTGGAAGGGTTGGCTTTTAAAATTACAGGGTTATTTTTTCTGAAATCGGGATTATCAAAATCGGAAAAAAAATTATTCCCTTTAGCAAAAATCATTGTAGAAAATAAAAATAAAGGTAGAAGTATTCTTATAAATTTATATTTCATTCTGATGTATTCTCCGTTTTATTTTATTGTTTAGAAACTGAATTGTCAGCTCCTATTGTTGAAACAGAAGGTTTTCCTGACTTTGTAGGACTTGTTTTGTAATAGATTTTATTGTCGGAACCGGATATATCTACTTTTGATACGGAATCGATATTTATATTGTTATCGGAACCAGTAACTGTAATAGAGGAGGCACTTCCTTTTACAGTGATTTTATTGTCAGAACCGGTTACCTGTAAATTTCCTCCGTTCATTGAGATAGTTTTATATTGGGAAGAACCGTTTATAACTATAGTTTTATTACCGGTAGGTTTTTTTTCGGAATCTTTCTTATTTCCATTTGTTTTGGACTGGCTGCCGTTACCGCTTACATTTACACTTCCTCCACTGGAAACATTCACGGAAGTTGAGCCGGGAATGTCTATTTTTATCTGGTCTCCCACTTTTACAGTGCCTGCGTTTAGAATACCTGAAACAACTAATGTCAAAATCGATAATGTAATAAATCTTTTCATAAATAAACCTCCTAAATCTTATTCATTTTGTATTATTATAACAGAAAAATCTTAAAGAAAAATGAGAATAGTCTGTTTTTTTCAAATATTAAAAGTTTTTATAATTAATTTATCGCCTGAAATACAGGTTATAGCTCATAATAAAACTGATATAAACAGGGGTAAAATCTATTTTGAAAAATCTATAAAGGAAATTCTACAGTGAAAATAGTTCCTTTGTCTAATTCACTTTTTACGGAAATATTTCCGTTATGGGCTTCCACTATCCATTTTACCATAGAAAGTCCAAGTCCTGAAGAGTCAGAAGTTCTCGAAGAATCTACCTGATAAAATCTTGTCCATATTTTATTTATATTTTCTTTGGCTATACCTATACCGTTATCGGCAATTTTTCCTATAATTCTATTATTGTTTTTAAATAATTCAATATTTATATATCCGTTTTCTTTTCCATAATTGACTGCGTTTGTTATAAGGTTTATAAAAAGCCGCATAATTAATATTTCATCAGCAGGCATAATAATATCAGGTTTTATGGAAGAAATAATTTTAATGTTTTTTTTGTCTGCATTAATTTGCTGGGTTTCAATAATGATTTCCATTAGCTCGCTCAAATTTACGTTTTCAAGATTAAGTTTCTGATGACCTTTGTCCATTTTTGCAAGAGTCAGCAGCTGGGAAATCATTTGAGACATCTTTACGGATTCGTTTAGTATGGATTTTAAGGATTTTTCCATTTTTTCTACGGATTCGGTATGATTGAGAGCATACTCGCTTTGGGAAATAATGACAGATATTGGCGTACGCAGCTCATGAGATACATCCGATGTAAACTGGACTTCATTTTCAAAAGAATTCTGTAGTCTGTTAAACATTGTATCAAAGGTATTTGCAAGGGTATGTAGCTCATCTTTTCTTTTGCCTAAATTTATTCTTTGGGACAAATCATTTCCCGCGTTTATTTTTTCAGCCGTAAGTCTTATTTTTTCAATAGGTTTGAAACCGTTTTTTGTTATTATATATCCATTTATGCCTGAAAATATAAGGAAAAACGGCAGGATAATCAGGGAAATCGAAATTATAGTTTCTACAGCCCTTTCGGCAATGGAAGACGGTACAATACCTCTAATCCATATATCTCCATAACCGGGTATCTCTTTTCTGTTTTCATATACATACCATTTTTCATTTCCTCTTCTAACAGTTTTTACAATGTCTTCCTGAAAAGACGAATCTTCAAAATCAAAATCATTTAATGCACTTCCATAAATAAATTCCTTATCTTTATTATAAACCGAAATTTCTATATTATTTCTCAAAATTTCTATACTTTCATCAAAATCCAGTTCGTCATCCGAATAATCTATCTGGGTAAAGACATAATTTACAGTCGTTTTCAAGTCTTCAAATATCGAATTACGGATTATGTTATCACTAATATAAAAAATAATAGTTAAAAATAAAATAACAAGTCCAGTCATAAACCCCATATACCAGAAAGTAATTTTCATTTTCAAGGAAAAAGGAATTTTATTTAATATTTTTTCAAAAAAGTTATTCATCTTCCACCTTCAGTATATAACCTACTCCGTAAATATTATGAATAAGTTTGGGAGAAAAATCATTATCAATTTTTTTTCTTAAATATCTTATATAGACCTCGATAACATTACTTCCACCTTCATAGTCATAATTCCATATATGCTGTTCTATCTTGTCTTTGGACAGTATTTTATCCCTATTTCTAATCATATATTCCAGTATTGTAAACTCACGTTTGGACAGTTTTATAGGAATATCATCGCGAAAGACCGAGTGGGAACTCACATCTACTGTAAGATTTGCAATGGTAAAGATATTACTGGAATTATTTGACCCTTTTCTCAGCATAACTCTTATACGGGCGAGAAGCTCTTCAAAAGCAAAAGGTTTTGTGAGGTAATCACTCGCTCCCAAATCAAGCCCTTTTACCCTGTCCTCGATACCGTCCTTGGCAGTTAAGAAAAGGACGGGAGTATCTATATTTTTGGAACGGATAGCTTTTAAAACTTCAAATCCGTTTAATTTTGGAAGCATAATATCCAAAATAATGGCGTCATACTCCGTTACAAAAATATTATCCAGAGCTTCCTTGCCGTCGTAGCAGTAATCGACTCCATAATGCTCATCTTCCAGTCTATTTACAATGACTTCGTTCAGACTTTTTTCATCTTCGACAACTAAAATTCTCAAAAATTATCACCTGCTTAGTATATTTTATATTTTTATTTACTGAAATAAAGTTTCTTTGAAAATAATTTCACGCTCGGAATGATTATATTCTATTTTCAGTCCGTAGGGCAAAATACATTTTGGATAGGCATGACCGAAATTTATATTATAAAGTATCGGGAGCTCGTGATTATCCACGATTTTACATAAAATATCCTTGTATTCATTATAATAAGTTTCATCCATAGGTTTTCCGACAATAATAGCATTTACGACATCGAATACTCCTTTTTCTTTCAGAGCCGTCAGCATTTTTTCGTATTCCTCGGGAGATGATTTTACTTCGGCAGTTTCTATAAACAGTATTTTTCCTTTCCATTCATCTTTTGACGGAAATATTTTATATTTTTCACATATTTCTTTCTGCTCGTTAAATCTGTCTCCGGATATGACATTATAAAGAGACTCTATACATCCTCCCAATAATTGTCCACTAAAAATCTCATTTCCCTGAAGCAGTTCAAAACCTTTAGTTTCTTTATGGGAAATTCTCGGAATTCCTAAAGATTTTTCTGAAAAATCTTTTCTCTCTTCATACCATACATCACTCGAAGTTATTTTATTTAATGGACTTCCTGAATAAATGTTCCAATATTTTAGTGTATAAGGAAGCATTTCATCATCAAGTTCAGCAATATCGGTCAGAAAAGCGGGACCGTAAAAACTCTGCATACCGAGTCGATGAAACATAAGATGATGTACAGTGGTATCCGAGTATCCTGTAAACAGTTTCGGATTTTCCTTTACAGATTTTATAAATTCATCGTCTTCCATGAGATATGGAAAAATTTTATAGCCGTCAACTCCCCCTATGGCAGAGAGTATCCCTTTTATTTCAGGATTTATAAAAGCTTCTTTTAAGTCTTTCGCTCTTTTTTCAGGGTGCTCTTCTATATATTTTATCCCTTTTAAGGAGTTAGGCATAAAAATGACTTTAAATCCCATTTTTTCCAGTCTTTTTACCCCGATTAATATTTCATGATTGCAGAATTCTTCTCCGATAACTCCCCTGGATAAACTGACTACGGCAATAGTATCCCCTTTTTTTAATGGCTTCGGTTTATTCATAATTTTCACCCCGTTTGTTTATTTCATAATATTATATCATAATATCAAATAGATAATAATAGAAACAGAAAAAAATATTAGAATTAAATAATATAAATATTTTATTCTTTATAAGTATCACATCTTTTAAACCAGCCTTCCAGCCATTTTTTTTCATTTCTTGAAGGATCTGAATTGTCCACTCTTCTTTGAAGAACGAATTTTGCCGAATTACTGAATTCCACTAAGGCAGCTTTTTCGGAACCTGTCCCTTTCATATTTTCCAAAACCTGAAGTAGTCCCCAACCTTGCCCTTTATATCTTTCATCAGGATTTGTACCTTCTCCTTTAAAGTTTACATAATCTATAAGAGGATACAGACCGTTAGGGGAGTTTGCAATTCTGTAAAATTGTTTTCGGACATTTTCCTTATTTGTCGAGGCTGTCAACATTTTATCGAGGGAAGCTTCCAGTCTTTTAAAGATAAATTCTATCTGAATATCTTTTGTTTTGTATAGAAATTCGGTCAGTTCCTCTATATCTTTATTTTTTTGATTTTTCAGTTTCATAAGTTCTTCTCTGCCTGACCATGGTGCGTATCTATTATTTTCCAATATTTTAGGCAGTTTTATATTTTTTGATTTGAAATATTCTACTAATGGAGGAAAGCTTTCTTCAAATATTCCTTTTTCTTTTTCTTTATACCAAATAAAATGTCCTATTCCCAATGAAGGAAAATTTTCTCCGGTGTTCCAGTACACGAGGTTATCTTTTACACCGCCTGCTTCATTTTTAAAGACTTTGTCGGCTACTATGTCCAGTTCTTTCTTTGAAATAGTAATATCGGCTTTTTTTGTTACCGATTTAGTAACGGAAGATTTTTTCGGAATATTTTTTTGTGATGTGTTTCCATAAGCATTGAATAAAGTGATTATCACTGAGATAGTTACAAGAGATTTTCTCTTTATTTTCAATTTTGACATTCCCAAATCCAAATTTTTCATTTTTATTCCTCCTCATAAAATTAAGTTTTTATTTTATATTTTACCATATAAAATATGAAAAAACAGTTTTATATCAAAAAAATTTCTTGACTTTTTCTTATCGCAACAATACAATGGTATTACTAATTTTATAAATAAAAAATTAAATCATAACTATTATTGAATATCGAAAAGGGGCTGTCTCATAAAGTAAATAAAATTACTAAATCATAAATTCTACATATTTTACTATATTTATAAAATCAATAAAAATAATATCTGTTGATTTTTAAAAATATATAACATTTGTGTTAGTAAAATTATTTTTGACTTATGAGACATCCTCATAGCGTAAAATATAAAAAATCAAAATTCTGATAAATCGAAACCCAAAAAGGAAAAATAAAAATGAAAATAGAAAAAGCCGCTAAAATTGAGAATTTTTTTATGTTGGATACAGTTTCATTGGCAAAAGAACTGCTCGGGAAGCTGATAATTGTAAAAAATGCAGGTAAAATATTGAGCGGATATATAGTTGAAACGGAAGCATACTTGGGAGTAATAGATGAAGCATGTCATGGATATAAGGGAAAAAGGACACCTAAAGTGGAAGCTCTTTATCAGAAAGCAGGTACAGTCTATATTTACACAATGCACACTCATAAAATGCTGAACATAGTTTCATGTGAAAAAAACAATCCGCAGGCAGTATTAATAAGAGGAATTGAACCTCTAAAAAACAGGGAGATAATGGAAGAAAACCGAAGAAAAACAGGTGTCATCGTGAGTAATGGACCGGGAAAGCTTACAAAAGCAATGGGAATAAATGATAAGTTCAATATGTCGGAAGTAAAAATCATAAGTAACGGGACTTATTTAAAAAAAGCAGATAAAAATACAGATAAAAGTAAAGTAAATAAAAAACTGATATATGAAAATATAATAAAAAAGAGTATAATAAAAGAAAATACAATATATTTAGATTTTAATGATGCCAAAAACCCTGAAAAAATAGAAATCAGTCCAAGGATAGGAATTCCAAATAAAGGAAAATGGACAGACGAATTACTCCGTTTTTATGTGGCAGGAAATAAATATGTATCGGGAATGAAAAAAAGTGAATATACTGATAAATGCTGGAAGAGCGACGATTGAAATAGAAAAAATTTAAAAAATCATAGAGAAATCTAATATTTATGAGTTATACTTTATTAAAATTTATAGAAAATGTGAAAGAAATACGAAATAATACAAAATATAAAAAATGAAGCTGTTTTATTTCAAATATTATAGCTTTTCATATTAAAGTGTCAAAAGATACTAAATCAAAATATCAAATCGGATTTCGATTTCTATATTAATTAAATTATTAAATTACAAAGAAAGGAGTTGTATGAACTGACGTATAATTTATGTGTTTAATATACATTTTGAGTACGAGTCATACAGGAAAAGATGAAAAATAAAATCAAAGTTTTAATTGTTACAGTGTTATGTATTTTAGCATTATCATGTGGAGGAAATTCAGGAAAAAGCGGAAAAGTTGTATTTGAGTCCGAAGACAAGAAAATAAAGGTCTACGAATCGGAGCTGAATTATGAGCTTCAGAGAAATCTCGATGCTGTAGGGGCAGAACTGAAAGATGTACCTAAAGAACAGCTTGAACAGATGAAACTGAACATTATAAAAAGTATTGCAACTGCGAGAGCTTTTGCTCTCAAAGCGGCTGAGAAAAAACTTGACAAGGATAAAAAATATACAGAAGGTCTTGAAATTACGAAAGAAAACTTCCTTGCATCGGTTGCTATGATGGATAGATTAAGCTCAGTAAATGTAACGGATGATGAAGCTAAAAAAGTATACGAAGCAAACAAGGCAAATTTTGAAAGACCTGAAGATGCTGTAAGATTACAACTAATTGTTACTCCTGCGAGTGAAAAAAACAAAGCTGAAGAAGCATTAAAAGAAGCAAAGGCAAATCCTGCAAAATTTGGAGATATTGTAAAGAAATATACAGGGGCACAAAACGGTTCTGCCGGAGAAACGGAAGTAATACCTATGTCAGCTCTTGCTGAAAAATATGCTCCAATAAGTGAAGCCGTAAAATCCGCTCAAAGTGGTCAGATTATTGACAGTGTTATTGTTGTAGGAGAGGAAGCCTATGTAGTAAAAGTTTTGGAAAAATATCCTAAAGGCGTTGAGGCTTTCGATAAAGTGAAAGATGAAATAAAAGCACAAATGAAAGCTGCTAAAAGACAGGAAGAAAGTCAGAAATATCTTGAAGATATAACAAGAGAATTTAAACTCGACAAAATAACAAAAGAAACAGTTAAACTACCTGAAGAGAAAAAATAATAGATTTTTAAATATATAAGATTTTGAGAGGGAAATTATGATTAAGAAGAGTTATTTTATAATGCTGTTGATGGCTACAGCAGTCATATCCTGTACATCCGGAGATCCCTATGAAGGAAGCTCGGGAAGTTCAAACAATGTTGTAAGAGCGAGAAATCAGGGGACAAATACAAGTGGAAACAGCAGTAATACAAATAAAGGAAATACACCTAAAAATACTCCGAAAAATAATGCAGGCGGAGAAGTAGATAACAAATTTGACGCTACCGATGAAAAAATAGTCGCCTTTATAGACCAGAAAGTATATGAGGACGCAGCCCAGATTAAACAGGTAACGATAGACAGTTTGAATAAATTACTGAAAGAAAAAAATATAAGAATGACAAAAAGAGAATTTTTGGCAAGAACTTATCAAATTATAAGAGATAATAATATGAATTCCTTTTATTTAGCTGCCGGAAGATTACTGAACCAATTGAAATGATAACTTATAGTAAAGAGGAGGAACATATATGAAGTTTCTAAAACTTTTGTTGGTTTTGACAGTAATTGCGGTTATTTCTGCTTTGGGAGGAGTAATTTTTTCAAATAAAATAATTACTTATATGACAAAAACTGATAATTCAAGATTTGAAAATTTAAGGTATTCAATAGCAAACGGAGAAATTTCATTTGATAATTTTGTGCTGAACGGGGAAAAATTAGGAAAAGGAAAAGCAAAAATCAGATTTACACGAGGAGGATTTTTAGGAATTATTCCAAAAATGAAACTGACTTCGTTAGAACTTCAACAGATAGATATGAATATCGTATATAATGCTCCTGACCAGCAGATAGATACTTTTATTCAAAAGATTAATATTCCTCAGGAAAATCCGAAAGCTATAAAAACTACTGAAAGCTATATTAAGGAAACTGCCGGAAAAATAGACATCCTGAATAAAGATATAGACAAATTTTTTGCCGACAGGAAAATAAAAATAGATATCGTAAATCGAATAAAGCAGGAATACATAGGAACGACGGATTTAAAAACTAAATCACAAAAATTGACTGAACTTAACAAAGAATTACAAATTCTCATTGGAGAAATCAATAGTGAAAAAACGAAGATAAATAAGGAAATAGCAGATATTGAGATTGAGAGAAATATAATGCTTGAGAATATTTCTGAAGATTTACTTAAGCTTGAAAAATTAATATCTCTAAATGATATACAAAATATAAATTCATATATATTTCTTGAGAAAGGAAAAGAGATTTCAATTTCTCTGAATAAATCGCTGAAAGCAGTAAAATTTATAAAAAAAATAAAAAATAATTTGAAACTTTCTGTTTCGGATATTTCGATAAATAATGGAGAAATAGTTTTCAATGGACTGGAAAAAGGAAATAAGACTGTAAAAGGTGAAGTGATAATAAATAATAATATAAAAGCCAATATCTTTGAAAATGAAAAGGGATATGAAATTATTTATAATGGAAACGATCTTACACTGAAAACTCTATTTGGAGATAAAATAAATACGGACATAGAGTATATAAAACAGGATTTACTCCAAGGAAAGTCTTTAAATCTAATTTCTGAACTGTCTCTTGAAAATAATAATTTTAGAAATTTAAATAAAACTGTATTATCCGAAGACGATAAAAAATTATTGACTGAAAAAATAAATAATATGAAATCTACCCGTTATAATGAAATAATGACACAATATCAGGAACAGACAAAATCTGTAGAAAATATGATTAGCGGTATTTATGAAAAAGGAAATAAACTTGATAAATTTCAGAGAGAACTGCTTTCTTTGAATACAGTCATTAATATCAGTGATTTTGAGAGTAATATAAATCAGGGTGGAATAACTTCGGAAACGGAAAAACCGAAGGAAATTCTAAATAATGATGAGAATACGAGTACAGATTCTTCAGCTCAGAAGAGTGCTAAAGATATTACAAAAGAGTTAAATAAAATATTCAGATAAATAAAAAGGTTATATATGAGACTTGATAAATTTTTAAAAATAACGAGAATAATAAAAAGAAGAACAGTAGCGAAAGAATTGGCAGATAATGGAAATATTTCAGTAAACGGAGAAGAAAAAAAATCTTCGTACAATATAAAAAAAGGAGATATTCTTGATATAAAATATTTCAATAAAAATATAAAAGTATTGATTAAGGATATTCCTCCTGAAAATTTGAAAAAAGATTTTGTAGAAGAATATATTGAACTTATAAATTAAAAAGATAAAATATTTTTTTTAATTGAAAAATTGGATAAAAGCCCGTAAAATTTGAATACAAAGTAAAATTATTTAATTATCTTCATCAAATTTTTTAAAAAATAATATTTTTTCACTTGTTTTTTAAAAATAATGAGGTATAATAATTGTAAAGAAAACACATCTTATTTTACAAGGAGAAGCGTATGAAAATAACAGATATCAGACTCAGACTCGGAAGAGGTTCTGAGGAAGGCGGAAAGTTAAAAGCATATGTAGACATTACATTTGATGAAAGCTTCGTTGTACACGGGTTAAAAATTATTGAAGGGCAAAATGGACTTTTTGTTGCAATGCCTTCAAGAAGAATGCCTAACGGAGAGTTTAAAGACATAGCTCACCCAATTACTCCGGAATTGAGATCCGAATTAACAAGAGTAATTTTAGAAAGTTATGAAAAAGAAAATGTAGTAACCGAATAAGTACAAACTTAATTCTGAATTTACAATATTGATAACTTATTTTAATGCCTACAATGGAAAAATAGAGTTGTTTCAAAATAGAAAAAAATACAATTTTTTATGGATTTATATTAAAAAATTTTCTATTTTTGAAATAACTCTTTTTTATTTAATTTCATCTTAAAAAAAGTGTTTTTTCAAATGTTATTAAGAAACATTTTAAAATAAAAAAATATTTTTTAAAAATTAGGCTTATTTTTAAAATAAGAGTAGATAAAAAGGAAAATCTAAGGTATATTAGTGAAGTAAATTTATTAAATAAAATCACATACAAAATTAATATAACGGTTGTTTTTAAAAAATAAGAATAAATAGGAGGAGAAATGAAAAAAAGTATATTATTTTTAATGAGTTTAGTTGCAGTATCATCAGTAAGTTATTCGGCACCAAAACAAAGTCTGGAACAAAGTCT
>NZ_DBHIXS010000008.1:0-92728 GCF_057270515.1 Pseudoleptotrichia sp.
TCATTGCATCTCCCACACTTGAAGTCGATACATAGTCTTCCACATTTTTTCTGCTTACTGTAACATCCACAGATTTATCACCTGATTTCACTGAAGCCGTAATTAATTCAGGAGTTTCCACTTTATCAAAACTTCCGTTTACTCCTTTTTCAGCTTCAATCACTGTGGAAGTCATAGGTTTTGCAGTAATATACTTATTACCCATTGTCTGTTTTAAAGTATTTCTTCCACTCAAATTGACAATACCTTTTACATGTAGTTTTGTACCTATTTCAGCTTTTGTTACTGCACCGTTCCCGGCAATATAATCTCCTGTTATAACAGCACCTGAACCTCTATTTTCAAAGGTTCCTCCACTATTTTGTACATTTACGGGCGAGATATCTCCATTATAATTTCTCAATCCTATCATTGTTGTCGGATATGTAATCAATGTTCCATTTTCCTGTATATTTATATTTGATCCGTTTTCACCATATATTTCAAGAATTCCTTCTATTATATCAGTGCTTCCCTGATAAGTATTATTCCCTGTTAAGATTAATCTTCCGTTACCTGATTTTCTTAATCCTCCGTGACCGTCAATATCATTTTCAAATATAGAAGTTATATTGTCTGTTACATTGGCGTTAAACTGCCCTCTTTCTCCCGAATTTGCTGCTCTTTCTCCTACAAGTAATTCGCTACTGAAACTTGCAGGCCCTTTCAATGCTTTCTTTTCATCCAGAAGCCCCCAACCGAATGTTGTATCTACTCCCGGAGTCCCTAAGTCTTTTGCTGTTGTCAATATAGTTTGTTTTAATTCATGTCCTGTCATCCATGGAAATTTTTCTTTTATTTTAGCAGCTGTAGCAGTTACTCTCGGTGCAGCAAAAGATGACCCGAAAGCATAACATCCTTCAAGCTCACAGTCTCCACTCGCTGAAATTGACCACCATTGTGCTCTTCCCGCTCTTGCCAGATGTGGTGCATATTCACTTCCATTCGGTCTTACTCCTATTACTGAAATCCAACCTTTATAAAGTTCAGGTATAAAAGCCGGCATGCCCGCCTGAACTGTCGGTGCATTGTACGTTTTTGTACCACCATTCTGTGTTGGGGTTGTATTTCCTGCTGCCCATACAAACAGAGAGCCTTCATTTACCGCTTTTTTATAAAAATTATTCAATTCATCAATTTTTCTTTCGAGTTCATCAGCTGTTGAATTTCCTCTTAATACGGAATTTCGTATTTTTTGTTTATAATTTGTAACATTATAATCAGAAAATTCGGAAGGTGTACCGAAAGACTGGTTAAATATTCTTACTCCTTTATTATATAGTTCCTCATATTTTTCTTTATCCGTAATTAAATAATCTCCTCTTTCTCCGAAACTTACTCCATAAACTGTAGCCTCTTTTGCTCCTTTACCGCTTTTACCGGCTAAAATCGTAGCCACCATTAATCCATGTTCATTTTCGCTCAAAGTACTATAATTACCTAATTCTTTTTCTATAGCAGTAAATCTTTCTCCAAATTCTTCGCTTAATACTTCACTGAATTTTGTTCCAAAATTTAGCGGTCCTTTGTGAAAATCTCTTGTATAAGCATTTTCACTTAAAAAATCACTGTCTAAAACTCCTATCTTGACTCCTTTTCCTCCTACTGCCTTATTATCAGTCGGCTTTTCAAACTGATTACTAATACTTGGATTCGTCGGGTTTTGAGGTATCAAATTTTGTCTTGGCAAATCCTGCCTAGGATTATTGTTTTGACCTGCTTGATCTTGACCTGTTGGCGGAATTTCCGATGCTCTTGGTGCTGTTGGCGGTGTCGATATTCCCGGATTTTGAGGTATATTTGGTATTTGAGGTGTTACTCCACTTGTTTGAGGAGTTGCTCCGCTTCCTCCTCCACTTCCGCAACTGGATAATAAAGCTATCAAGCTTATCAATATTACTATTTTCTTCATTTTTTTACTAAATTCCTTTCCTTAAAATTATAAAATTTTCCCCATTTATAAATTTAAAGGCTTCTTCCATCCTACTTTCCTACTCAAAAACTCCTTTCTTTTTTAATTAATTTTTTAATCCGCTCTTACAAGTATATCATTTATATAATATCTATTTCAAATATATATTATATATTTTTAACCATTTTTATAAAAATAGCCCTAAAAATTAGGACTATTTCTAAAATATTATATTTTATGACAATTTATTGCAAAATATCTATCTAATCGGGCAGACTCCCGAAGCACAATCACTTTGGCTTACCAATTCAAGATTTTCATGTTCACCTATATTATTCAGTATCATAAAAGTTTTTGCTACATCCCCCGAAATTTCCGTACAACGTTTCTCATAAATCTGTTCATTAATAGGCTCTTTCGGTGCCTGTTTAAGCTCTCCTCCGTAATAAGGAAGAAGAGATGTGGATTTAATGGCAAATCTGTACTGTTTAAGAAGTTCAGCTACCTGATTTACTTCGTTTTCCTGAAAAGTAATGGTACAGCTTATAGCATTGTCAGCCCAGTAAGTTTGTAAAAATGCTTGAGTAGCGAACTGCTCAGCTATGGACACAGTTCCTGCCGATTCAAAATATTCGCTGTCGGCATGGGCGGCTTTAATTGGAAATTCTACGCATACAGTATTTGCAGTATAAATATCAGGCTCCATACGGTAACCGCATTCTTTAAGAGCAGGTAAGAGAGGGTCGCTATCCTGAAAACGTATACGCTGAATGAGGTATCCTGCATAATGGAAATGCATTCCTTCCGATACTCCTGCCAGTTTTGAAACTGTTCCTGACGGTTTTACCGTTGTTCGTTTAACGGAAATATTACATCCAAGTTTTTCGGAATATTCTTTATCAGCTTTGACAACTGCCTGATATAATGCTTCCATTCTTTCGATAATTCTCTCATCATAAATAGGTACTGACACTTTTTTATTTGTAACAGGATCTTTTTCTTCTTTAAACCCTATTACAACCCTATTTCCAAATTCATTTAAAAACCAGTCCTGAATTCCCGACATGGAAATTCCTATACGACGATTTTTCTCGATTATTTTTCTTGATACTTCCCAGTCATAATTACTGAAAGTTACTCTTTTTGCGTAACGTGTGCCTAAAGCAAATACTTCCTCCAAGTCCCAGCCCTGCTGCAAAGCAATATGAGGAAATGCCTCAAATAAATTGCACGGTTCTCCGTTTGACAACGTTATTTCTCCACACGGATTTGTTCCTTCGGCAGACATATCTATTCCTGACTGTTTACCGTCAATAATACGTCCATAATTTCTTGAAAGCTCAAGGTTTACAACTCCCGGTTCTCCATTGTGTAAAATCGAATCAACAATAGGGGCATAATCTGTAAACTCGCTATCTATTGCTATACTGTTATTGGACGCCCAACGATGATGATACAGTTTATCTTTATCCTGTTTCATAGTAACAAATGCCTCATCATTTCTGGATCCCAAAGCAAGTTCAGCAGAACGTCTTACATTTCCTGCAACTACGGCTTTTCCTATCAGATTTCCTATATCGGTACAGTCTACACTTGTCAAATATCCGTTCACTTTTTCATTTAATATACCGTTTATATCAAAAAGCATATCAATCAAAGGCATAGGTCCCGAAGCCGTTCCGCCAAATCCCCTTATTCTTGCTCCCTTAGGACGGATTTGACTAATATCTATGACTATATTTTTATATTTCTTATCAGATACTTTTATAAAGTGGGAATCTATCATCAAGGCATTTGCCATTACCCACCCCTCTCTTGTATCAGGAATCGAATAATATACATACTCGTCAGAATTATGTGCAGCTATCCATTCTTCTCTATCTACTGCTCCTGTCTTTATGGAATCTTCATAAGATTCACTGTCTTTACTTATAACTACGACCAAATCGGTTTTATAATTTACTTGGGGAATTTCTTTCACATTCTCGGAAACCACCGAAAAACCTACTCCCCCACCTTTCATTAATTCATCGAACATAAATGAGAAAGGCATAGACACAGCTTTTTCATTTTCCGAAAGATAATCGGGCATTATATGACTATTTCCATATTCCTGCGGGCGGACAGCTATAAACCAGCAGTTATTCAGCGAATCTCCGTTTCTCTGTTGGTATTCCGTTCCGGAAATCCACAAATTCCGTCCTGAAGGCAATGCTCCCAAGCCATATATCAATTTATAAAGTTTTTTTGCCTCATCTTCCAGTTCCCGAACCGTATCAGGATTTAAAGGAGTTTCTTTCAATCTCGGGTCAAGATTAATATTCCCCTCGACTACTCTTTTTACAGTTTCTTCCCAATCCTCGGTACGCTGTTTTTCAGGTATCCAACGGGCATAAGTTCTTTTATAAGTTACCCACCCTAATTCTCCCCAATGAGGTGTTACTTCCTCTTTTATTTGATTAATATATTCTTCTGTCAGAATAATCTGTACTTTGGCTTTATCTTTCATATTGTTTCTGTCTCCTTTCTGTATATTAATAATATATAACATTATATCATTATCACAATATATTGTTATATATTTTTATTTTTTATCTATATGTAGTATATAATTTATTGAAAATTTTTTCAATATATTTTTTATTTCAAAAAAAATTAAATTCGATTTAAAAAAGAGACTGACCGAACTGAACTTAAAATTTTTGATAATTTTTGTTTCTTCTAATCCGTCATCTACTTTATATTTTCTTTTTTCTCTTATTTGAGTATTGTCATTATATATTTTTATAGCCTCTCCTACCATATCACTTAAATTTAAACTTTATGACATAAAAAGAAACCACTAAAATCAAGTAGTTTCTTTTTTGTTTTTTATATACTATCTTATGTTATAACAAGAAGTTATTTCTACTTTTTTTATTCTAACATACAATATATTTCACAAAAAAATTTATAAAAACTTTATATTTTTTATATAATAAATACAAGAATTTTTTCGCAATCAATATATATATATATTATAAATTATAATATATAATATTTATTGAATATTTAGATTTGACTTATTACAGCATACTTTTTTATTTTTTTGCAACTTTTTCTTGCACATTTCGATTTTTTTTATTTATTAATTTAGACAAAAAATTAGACAAAAAAAACTACACCCTCTATCTTTTATTCAAGATTTTGGGTGCAGTGCAAATCAGCTCTTTTTATTTATTATTTTTTTATATTATTTTTTTAATTATCTCTTTTTACAAAATAATACACTATCATTCCCGACCCTGTCAAAAGCAGTCCTATTAACGCCAATGCAGTCTGTGTTACCAAGGCACTTATCAGGACAACAATTCCCCCTATGATAGCAACAGCAGGTACAAACGGATATAAAGGAACTTTATAAGGTCTTTCGGCGTCAGGACTGTCTTTTCTGAATTTAATCACAGCTATAAATGAAAGAACATTGAAAATCCACAGACTGAACATCGCCATATCCGCCAACGTATTAAATGACCCCAATAATGCCATAGCAGTCGCTATTATAAACATTAAAACAAAACTTGCAAAAGAAGTCTTATATTTCGGGTGCAGTTTTGTAAATTTATGACTGTAAGGCAAATTTTTATCTAAAGCCATTGTGTAAGGTATTCTTGTAGAAATCAGTATACTTCCGTTCAATGTACCGAAAACCGAAATAATTATCCCTATCGTTACGAGTTTAGCTCCAAATCCGCTTCCCAAAAGTACCGAAGCCACATCTGCGGCAGGAGTGGAAGTAGCTGCAAGTACATCAGCAGGTAAAACGTACAAATAAGTTATATTAATAATCAAATAGACAATACATACTCCCACAATTCCTATCGTAATTGCAACAGGCATATCTTTTTTCGGATTTTTCATTTCTCCCGCTATGGTTCCCGCATGTTGCCAGCCGTCATAAGCAAACATACATGACAAAATCGCCGCTCCGAGTATAGTAACGTTGCTTACGGGGCTTTCTCCTACAGGCAGAACGGGTGTCAGATTACTTACGGAGCCGTCTTTAAAAAAGAAAGCTGAAATAACAATGACGACTATCGGTATCAGTTTCGCCACTGTAAAAATATTTATAATTGTTCCTCCCGTTTCTGCACCTAAAAAGTTCATTACAAATAAAAATATTATAAATGAAACCGCGACAATATTCTGATATGATAAATCAATACTGAACAGTTTACTCACCTGTAAAGAAATCGCATTTGCCTGAGCAGAAATATAAGCGGGCCAAAATACAAAAGCAAAAGTCCAACCCGCCAGATATCCGATTTTTTCTCCAAATATTTTTCTTAGCCATGTTACCATTCCACCCGTTTCGGGTATAGCCCCCGACAATTCTGCCACAGTAAGTCCTCCGCACAAATTAATTACTCCGGCAAAAATCCAAGCCAGCAAAGCAAATCCGGGAGTTGCTTTTGTTATTTGCAGTACTCCCTGTGCTTTAAAAAATATTCCCGAGCCTATTATCATATTGATCACAAGAAATATAGCAGTCGGAAGCCCCAACACTTTTTTTAATGTATTATCACTTGTTGTTTTATTCATACAATTTTCACCATTTTAAAAACTCATCATTTATTTCATCATTTATAATAATTATTGATTTTTTAAATCCTTTCTTTATTAATTTTTTTTATATAAATACAGCTTTTCTGATTTAACTTTTCTAATTTTAAGTATAGTATTAAAAATCCAAATTAATGATTTTCCCAATGTATTTTAAGTTTAAGAACAGTATATTTATACTGTTTATTATACTGTCGAAAATTAGAATACAGATTGTAATGGGAATTCCTGTCGTTCAGGAATAATATTATTTACAATATTAAAAATTATCAAGATAAGAAAATTTCTCCCCCGACATTTTCCAGCCCAGTATTTTTTCCAGATTTACATTTTGTGCAGACTGGACAATACGTTTCTTTATATCGGGATTATTTTTTACCAGTTCAGCAATCAGTTCTTTAGTTTCCCGTCTTTTACTGGAAGTTTTCCCGGCGGCTACCGTACAGCCGCAGTTCATTGCAAGAATACCGTTATTTCTAACCCATTTTATAATGGATTTCTCCTCCACATAAAACAACGGTCTTATCAGTTCAATATCAAAATTGTCGGATTTCAGCTTGGGAAGCATTGTTTCAAATTTTCCCATATAAAAAATACTCATAAGAGTTGTTTCAATAACATCATCCATATGATGTCCCAAAGCCAGTTTGTTACACCCGTAAGAAGTTGCTTTCGAATAAAGACTCCCACGTCTCATTTTTGCACACATATAGCATGGATAGTCTTTAGCAATTTTTTCAGCTATCTCAAAAATATTATCATTGTAGATTTCACAAGGGATTTCAAGATGTTCAAGATTTTTTTTCAAATTGCTTAAATTAATTTCGTTAAATCCGGGATTCATAGATATGAATACAAGCTCAAAATCTGTCTTACTGGCTCTTTTCAATTCCTGAAAAAGTTTAGCGAGCAAAAGACTGTCCTTTCCTCCTGAAATGGCTACTGCAATTCTGTCGCCGTCTTTTACCATTTCAAATTCTTTCAGTCCTTTAATAAAAGGCGACCAGAGTTCGGAACGGTATCTTTTTTGAATGCTTTTCTCTATCTCATTCAGAGGTCTTAGAGGAACTGAGGGAAGTATGGCTTCACAGGAAGTATTTCCTATACTCGACACTTTTATGTTATCTATATTATTATTTGTTAAATTTTCCATTGATTTTAAATCTCTCCTTTTTTTTATCACAGTATTATATAATGGTTTGAGATATATTTCAAGAGCAGAGTATTAAAAAATAAGTCGATAAATTTAAAGAAATAAGATATAATAAAAAATAATATAAAACAAAATAGTATACAATAAAAATATACGGGAGGCAAGAACAGAAGAGTATTATGGGCGTAGAAAAAAAAGAGGGCGAAGAAACATCCGTAATAATTAAAGGAATGGAAATTATTCAAAGAAATGATTTTCAGAATTTTACTTTGGATTCGGTTTTACTGGCAAATTTTGTAAAAATAAACAGAAAAACTAAAAAAATACTGGATATAGGCACAGGCTGCGGTATTATACCTATGCTTTTAGGAAAAAAATCCCGAGCGGAAATTATCGGAATAGAACTGCAAAAAGAAATGTCCGATATTGCTGAAAAAAATATAAAAAATAATGATTATAAAAATCAAATAAAAATTATAAACAATGATATCAAGAATTATGAAAAAATCTTCAAAACAGATGAATTTGACAGCATTGTTACTAATCCCCCTTATTTTGAATTTAAAGGAGATATAAATCAGATAAATAATTCACCGAAAATGAGTATTGCAAGACATAATATAAATTTAACTTTAGAAGAAATAATACAAATTTCATCCCGATTGCTAAAAAATTCCGGATATTTTTCCATAGTTTTCCGAAGTGAGAGGCTGATAGAAATACTGGAATTACTTACAAAATATAATTTAGAGCCGAAAAGATTGAAAAACTGTTATACAAAAAGAAATGAAAATGCTAAAATATGCCTGATTGAAGCAATCAAAAATAGTAATAAAGGACTGAATATAGAACCGCCTATCTTTGTATATGAAGAAAACGGAGAAAAAAGCGAATATATAAAAAAATTATATGAAAAAAAATAATTTTTTTAAATTCTATTGAAAAAAAATAATAAATTTAGTATAATATGTAAGTTAGTGCGAGCGTGGTGGAACGGTAGACACGCTATCTTGAGGGGGTAGTGGCAAACGCTGTACGGGTTCAAATCCCGTCGCTCGCACCATTAATAAAATCTAATCAAAAAAATTAATCAACATAAAAAAATTTAAAAGTTTTAAAAATCAAAAAATAATCAGAAAATATAAAAATACATATCTGAGACTATCTCACTAAAGTAAAAAAATAATAATTATAAATCTACACCAATGATAATTTATAATGAGGCTATCTCATAAGATAAATAAAATTACTAAATCATAAAATTTATATATTTTACTATTTTTATAAAATCAATAATAATAACGCATTTTGACTTTTAAAAATATACAATATTTATATTAGTAAAATTATTTTTGTCTTATGAAACACCCTCATTTTTTATTTTCCTAAAATATATGATATTTATTAGAACATTATTTTTTAACTTATAAGACAGCTTCAATTTTTTTTACAGATTTTTTACTTTAAAAAATTTTAGTCTTAAAGCATTCAACAATACTGATACCGAGCTTAGCGACATTGCAAATGCTGCTATCATCGGGTCAAGTTTAGGTCCGTTGAAAAATGCGAAAAATATTCCCGCTGCAAAAGGTATGCCTATTACATTGTAGAAAAATGCCCAGAACAGGTTTTCCTTAATATTTGTAATTGTTGCTTTACTCAATGCTATCGCTCCTGCCACATCATTCAAATCATTTCTGATTAACACTATATCAGCCGACTCTATTGCCACATCTGTTCCGCTTCCTATTGCAATCCCTACATTTGCCTGTGCCAGTGCCGGCGAGTCGTTTATCCCGTCACCGACCATTGCTACAAATTCCCCCTGCTCCTGAAGCTTTTTGATTTCTTCGGACTTCTGAAATGGAAGTATTTCAGCAATCACTTTATCTATTCCTACTTCTTTTGCTATATATTTTGCCGTCTTTTCATTATCTCCGGTCAGCATTATTACTTTTAATCCCAATCTATGTATTTTTTCTATGGCTTCCCTGCTTGTTTCCTTTACTACATCCGCCACAGCTATCAATCCCGCAAGTTCATTATTCACTGATATATACATAGGAGTTTTCCCTTCGTTTGAAAATATTTCGTAATCCTTTTCAGCTATGTCCGTACTTATATTTTTTGAAGCCATTAATTTATAATTTCCTATCTGCACTTCTTTTCCGTCGATATCCGCTCTTATTCCGTATCCGGGCATCGCTCTGAATTTATCATATTTCTTAAATTCAATATTTTTTTCTTTGGCACCATTTACTATAGCTTCGGCTAACGGATGTTCCGAATTATTTTCCGCACTCGCAGCCAACTGTAAAATCTCATTTTTATCGTGATTTCCGTATGTTTTCAAATCTGTAAGTACAGGTTTTCCTTTTGTTATAGTTCCTGTCTTGTCGAGTACAACCGTCTTGATTTTGTGAGCTGTCTCCAGAGCCTCACCGCTTTTTATAAGAATACCGTTTTCAGCTCCTTTTCCTGTTCCTACCATTATTGATGTAGGTGTTGCAAGACCCAAGGCACACGGACATGCAATCACGAGAACTGATATAAAAAATGTCAGTGCGGCTGTCAGTCCCGAGCCGCTTATAAACCATATTATTCCTGTAATAACTGCGATAATAATTACAACAGGTACAAAATATCCCGCTACAATATCAGCCATTCTTGAAATCGGAGCTTTTGAACCTTGTGCTTCCTCGACTAATTTTATTATCTGTGAAAGTACGGTATCTTTTCCTATTTCCGTAGCTTGAAATTGTATACTTCCATTTTTATTTATACTTCCTCCGATAACTTTATCTCCGATATTTTTACTTACAGGAATACTTTCACCTGTAATCATTGCTTCATCTACTGAAGTAGTCCCATTTGTGATTTTACCGTCTACCGCTATTTTTTCACCGGGTTTTACAACTATTATATCTCCAACTTTTATATTTTCTATTAATATTTCTTTTTCTACACCGTTTTCAATAATTTTTGCTTTTTTCGGCTGCAATCCTATCAGTTTTTTTATCGCTGAAGAAGTCTGACCCTTTGTCCTTGCTTCGAGAAGCTTTCCGAGTAAAATCAATGTTATAATCGTTCCCGCTGATTCATAATATAAATTCATATGATATTCAGGGTCTACAGTCATAGTCATATATGTGGCATACAGGCTATAAAGTATTGCCGCAGAAGCTCCCATTGCTATTAATGAATCCATAGTCGGTGATTTTCTTGCGAGATTTTTAAAACCGTGAATAAAAAAGTCTCTTCCGGCATATATTATCGGCAATGTAAGCAATAACTGGACTATAGAATAAATCACAGCGTTTTTCTTAGGATTTAAAATATCGGGAAGATGTATTCCCATCATATGTCCCATAGAAATATACAATAATGGGATAGCAAATATAACTGATAAAATAAGTTTATTTTTCAAACTTTTTATTTTATCCTCATACATCTGTATTTTCTGCTCTTCGCTTAATGTTTCCATAAGTCCGTATCCGGCACTTTCGACTATTTTTTTTATTTTATCAAAATTATATTTTTTTTCGTCATACTCCACATTGACTTTTTCAGTAGCAAAATTTACGCTCGCTTTTACATTCTCATTTTTATTAAGGGCATTTTCGACTGCTCTTGCACATGATGCACAACTCATTCCTGTAACATTATAAATACTGTTTTTCATATTTTATTCACACTCCTTTTTCAAGTTTTTTTATAATATTTAATACTGTCTTGTTAATATTGTCCTGACTTTAATTTCAATAATTATATGTTATTTCATTTATTTTTTATTTAGACTATAGTAAAGTACTTTTTACTTATAGTGATACTTTAATTAACTGTATGTCATTTCATTTACCTTTTTCATCGTAACCTGTCATTATTCTATACAGCAATTTTCATTATTTCTTTTATGACTGTGTTCCGAACAGTTACATTGTCCCTCTAAACAGGTACATTTTATTTTCTGGGGTGCATTTTCTTTCTTTTTTCTGACAATATATTCAATATTTTCAAGGTCATTTAGGCTTAATTCACTGTTTTCCACCAATTCCTTTATCATCTCGCCCACTTTTGTCCTGCAAATCCTGTTAAATGTTTCCATTACATACTGTCCCGCTATTTCCTGCTCTTTATATTCCGTATAGTAGATATATTTGTTTCCTTTTTCCTTTTTTTTGAGAACTTTCTTTTCCAAAAGACGATTTAACAAGGTTTTTACTGTAGTATGTTTCCATTTCATCTTCTCACCCAAGACTTGTGAGACAAATTTACTTGTTACTTCTTTGTTGGCCCACACTACTCTCATTATCTCCCATTCAGCTCCCGTTATATGACAGTTATTAGCTTCTTCCATTTTTTCCTCCATTATTTTTTATATTATATCATTTTTTTGAATTTACTCCCTTTAACCGCTCCTTTTTTGTGCTTAAATACTGATAAATCTGATGTAAGTATACTTTTTATTCTTTTATACAAAAAAAATCGACTATGTTTGTAATTTATATAAATAGTTTACAACATTAATCGATTTTTGTCAAGTTATTTTGTTATATAGATAATATTTTTTTACCATTTTGCTTAGATGTACCATTTTTTTTAATTAAAAGATAAAATTCCGAAAGAATAATACCCTGATCAAAATTCTTTTTTTCATTGCCTTTCCTGATTTTACTGATATTTTTTCATTTTTTATGCTTTATTCTATCATACTCACATTAAAGTAAAATGAGAGTTTTTATTTTTTATTTCTCAAAAATATTCTAATTCAGATTTTTCTTATTTGTTTCATATTGTTTCAAGTCTGATGATTTCAGTTTTTCATTGTCATTTTTAAGATTATTTTTTACTATAAACGAATCTGAACAGTTTTTTTCTATTATATTTTTCTTCTGAACGTATAAATCTACCGCTTTCTGTATTTCTCCTGAAATTCTATATTTATCAGCCTTAAACATATACAATCTGCATAAATAACTGTCCTGTTCAGAAATTTTATATTTCTGGCTGTCAGGATTTTCAAAAGCTTCTATTCCTCTGTCAGTATACTCTGCCCATTTATCAGGATTTTTATTGTATGTCGACATTGCCATATAATAGTAACTCATCGGATAATCAGGAAATCCTTCCATTAGATAATTTATTATTCTATCATACATTTCCCTATTGGTATCCGTAGCAGGCATATCTTTAGCATAAAAATCCAAGAGTGCTATATAGTTATCAATATTTTTCCCGTCTTTTTCCAATTTTTCTTTTAATTCTTTTATTTGAGATTTTATTTTGGATTTTTGTTCCTCGGAATAATCTCCTACACCGGAGGATTTTCCAAATATATTTTCATCACTTGTTTTCCCTGAACTTATTTCTTCCAATTTTTTCTTTATTTCTTCTTTTATTTTTTCCGAACCAACATTTTTTTCATTTGCTCCTTCTTTTATTTCAGTTTTCCGACCGGCTTCTTCCTTTGTCTTTTCAGTATTTTTTCCTCCGCAACTCATTACTGCCAATAAAATCACTATGATTAATATCCACTTTTTCATAATTTTTTTCTCCTTCATAAATAAGATTAATAAACCTTTGAAACAGTTTCTTTTATAATCATTTTACTTTAGGTTTTCCTTATTTATATTATATTGTTTTGGATTTTTTGATTTTAGTTCCTCATTTTCTTCTCTTAATCTTTTTAAAATATCTTCTCCGCTTTTATGTTTTTTTATAATATCTTTTTTCTGTAAATACAGGTTTATAGCTTCCTGTTCCATTGAAGACTCACTGTACATAAGTATCTCTATTATATACAAGTTTGCTATACCGTTTTCTTTTATTGCCGGCGTTATTTCAGGATATTTTTTTATGTCAGCCCTTTCATAAGCCTTTATTGCTGCTTCTGCATACGCAAATGCTTCATTATACTTTATTTCTCCCATTAATTTCATTGCCATATAGGAATATCCGTCAGGATAATCAGGAACATTTCTTATTAAATCTTCCAATGCCGCTTTATACATTCCTGCATTTCGGATTTTATTATAAAAATATATAAGTTTCATATGATTTTTTGGATTCTTTTTATCTTTAGCCAGTATTTCCTTAATTTTATTCAATTCCGCTCTTTCTTCTCTGCTCAGATTTTTCAGTTGCTCTTCATAATATTTTCTTTCAGAATTATTCATATCCTGTATCATCTTTGCCATATCTTCTTTCTGTTTCTGTACTGTTTTCTGACTACCTTTTTTATTAGTTTGGCTGTAACCGTTATTTCCGAAATTTAGCATCAGTAACAGTACCCCTATTGTAATAAAAATTTTTCCCCTCATTTCTACTCATTCCTTTCATTTTATTATCTATTTTCATTTAAAAATTTCTAATTTTATCTTCAGCCTTCTAAATAATATAAAGCAAAGAAAGGTAAGAACCACACTATCTTGCCCCATATTCCCGTTATCAATAGACAGAGAATTTTTAATTTTTTATCATATTTACCTAAAAATACAAATGTTCTTACTGCATATGAAATTACATTTGAAAACATAATCAATGAGAATATTGGAGATTCTTTCGCACCTGATAATACAGCTATTGAAAGTAAGGACATGGCTACGGAACAAAATGATAAAAAAATATCCGTATACACCATTATTTTCTCAAAATTTTTTTTTATTAAAAATATACTTACAATTATTTCAGGAATCATAAGCATACCTGCCACAGTAAAACCTGCTAAAAATATCCACCCTGTTCCTGTCTGCATTTTTCTCAACTCCTTTAACATAATTATTAATTTACATTTATTCAGAATTTTTCAGAGTTTTCAAATTTTCATCTGTTTTTTCCGAATTATTTTTTATTTTAATAATAAAAGCTCCTTTTTTTTGAAGAATAGTATAAGCTATTGCCAATACTCCAAATTCATAAATATAAAATAATACTTTTGTAGATTCCCAAAATATTTTATATAAAAAATATGAAAACATATAATGTCCGAAAGCTACAATTATTCCTGCTATGATTGATGTTTTTATTACTTCTTTACTATTGGAAATTATATCTATTTCAGTCCCTTCTTCGCCTATGTTTATCTTTTTTTCAGGTCCTTTTGAAAGTATACTCGCATATGTCCTCAAAGTATGTTCTCCCGGATTTGTATCCAGCGTCAGAGAACAGCTATGTGGAATTTCAATTTTTTTCCCATCCAGTTCCACTTTTATTGTTCTCGTTCTTGTTATCTTTCCATATCTTTTAACCGTATCATTTAAAATTAATTTCGCCATTTTCTTACCTCCTTTTTAATATATCCCTTCTATTCCATATTTTAGGAATATCATTATAAACATAATATCCGTCATTATTATCGAAAATATTTTAATCGGTAATACTGCCAATGGAGTCTTTATCCATTTTTTTATATAGAAAATAATTACCAATATTATTTTTAAAGCTATCATTATATAAACCGCTATTAAATTATTATTTGATAATGTAAAATACACATCTATCAGCCAACTCCAAATTAATAGAAATGTTATTCCCATTACAATCATCATAGACTTTATTACTTTAACCGCATTTTTATTTTCTTTGAAAATTATTCCTAAAACTGCAAGTAGTGCCAATCCAATAAGTGTAACAAAAACTAAAGCAGCCATTTCTCTACCTCCTATAATAGATAATTTTATAATTTATAACTATTTATATAAGTATGTTATCATCCTAACATTAAAGGAAAATGAGAGAAATAAATTTTATACTGAATTTTTTATTTTATTATCTATTTTATATTTATTTCATATTTATTTCATATTTATTTTATTATTATTTTATTATTTATTTTATTATTTATTCTATATTTATTTTACCAATTTTTTCTATCTTTAATATATAATCCTATAAATACTAATATCCCGACTGCTATTATAATCAAAGTGCTTAAAATAAATGGAGTGTCCTGAAATAACTTTTCATATACACTCTTATTTTTAATATAAGTTTTGAAAAGTTCCATTTTTTGCGACCAGTTGTAAATATATCCTTTTGAGATTTCCATATTTCTGATTATGTTAAATAAATAAAAAACAATACGGTTAAATGTATTTACACATACCATAATTATTATAAAATATATCGTCGATAATATTCCCGTTTTTCCTGAAAACTTATTATACATTTCCATCATTTTCAGAAATGCCGTTTCTATGACCATTAATTCTGCCATATTTATAACTCCGCTAAACATCGGCATAGAATAGAACAAAAGTAACGTTTTGAAATCAGGTTTTGATGATAATGCCTGATTTATTTGTTTTATTACGGCAGATAAATTTATTATTCCAAAAATAATCATTACAAATAATATTAAAAGATAAACTTTAAAATTACTTCTCGTCAGACGCAATCTTCTATTTGAGAGATTTGTAAATGCAGGAATTAGAGATACTAATAATCCTGTATTTATAATACGAATGGAATTATTTATAAGAGTGAAATTATTATTAAACGAAGCAAAATAACTCATAAAATAATTAGTCAAAAGTGTTTTAGGTATCAATATTACCAAAGCCGATAATCCTATAATTGTAGCTATTATTATTCCTGTTGACATTCCTAACAAGTTACTGCTTCTTTCTTCTTCAAAACCTATTCTGTATTTGTCATCCTCATCATAAATCATTCTTTCATTTTCATCATAAATCGATTTATTCATAACTTTCCCCTTTCAAATTATAAATTTTTCTTATATTTTTTTAATAAATATATATTATCACATTAATATTAAAATAAAATTATTTTTTAGAAAAATTTTTTATCAATTCTTTTTACTTAAATAATATTCCAAATTTTCTTCCAAATATCTGTTTACCTCGTTTACTTTTATAGTTTCTGCCGTTGTGTCTTTATCAGGATTTCTATCAGGATGCACTTCCTTTATTTTGGATTTATAAGCTTTTTTTATTACTTCCGGCGTTATCTCTAAATTTCTGTCAATATTGAAATATTTCATATATTCTATATATTTTTCAATTCTTTCATTCAGATTATTTGATGAATTATTTCCTATACCTTTATTATTCTGCGTATTTTTGCCGCCATGATTTTGATTATCCGTATTCCCGTTCTCTTGAAAAATTTGCCCTGTATAATTATTCAGTATTTCTCTGTCTTCAGCTGATAAAGGTTTCCAGCCTTTCTTTAAAAGGTCTTTTATATAAATTTTGTTATACACAAAAGAAAATCCTGTTACTATAATCCAGTATCCCAAATCTTTGATTATAAGGGACAGAATAATTATTACTCCAAATAATATTCCTGACCATTTCCAGTCCATTCTGAATAACGGAGCAAAAGGCCCTAAAATCAGAGTTATCCATGAAAATCCAATCTTTACTTTTTTCTCCTCATCTCCTTTTTTTAATACCACAGATTTTTTATTTATCTTTTTAGACATATTTATTCTTCTCCTTCTACTTTTTATTTTCAATATTTTTAAAATTATATGTTTTTTATCCTGTTTATTTATATAACTACCTTATCATATTGACATTAAAGAAAAATGAGAAAAAAAATAATCCCTCTGTCTTTATATATCTACGAAATTATGTAGATGACAGTCGGGATAATAAAATCTAAATTGAGCTTATTTCCTCAAGTTTTTTCTTTGCTTCTTCGACTATAAAAAGTTTATTTCCTTTTTCAGCAACTTCCCTGTATAATTCTTCCGCTTCGTCTATTTTTCCAATTTTTTCCTTGCATTCTGCCAGCTGATATTTAATCGAAATATTTTGACGTTTCGTTTTTACTTTTTTTAATGCTTCCAACAAAATCTCGATTATTTTATTATTATCATTTTCATAAAATAATATTGCTTCCAAAACACATATATTATTATTCATTTCACTAAAATTCGGACTATTTTCAAACCTTTTCTTTTCTTCCAAAATATTTTCATTATAAATTTTTACCGCTTCTTCTTTTTTACCAAGAACATTTAATAATAAAGCTTCATTATAATAATACAAAATTTTATCCTGCTCCCTGTAAAACGATTTTCCTGATAAATCGACTTCTTTTAATTTTTCATATCCTGTCTGTATTTTTCCCGCCGAAGAATACCCTGCACAAAGATTTAATTTCATATAGTTTCTGTATTTTCTGCTTTTATTTTTTTTATATTCAATTTCAGTAAGTTCTATAAATTTTTCAGGATCTAACTCTTCGTCCAGAATATTTATATATTTTTTATAGAGGTACATCCATAATTTTTTATCTATCTTTAATACAAATTTTGCTAATAACAAAAATATTAAAGCAGCTATTAAATAAGTAAAAAGAAAATTTTCTGTTTTCAATGAAAAAATAGCGATAAGTACTATTATCGGAGTTATAATTGAAATATACAGCAATAGAAACTTTTTTGTTATACTCATTCCTTACCCTTTCCAAAATTTTTCGTCAGCTTAGTTTTTCTCTTTATTAAAAGTCGCCAACACTCTTTCTATCTTTTTATCCTTTACTCTTTGAGGTTTGAAAGAAATATCATTTATAATAATAGGCTCAATTTCCTCATCATCTTCAGGAATATAGCCCATATGCTCTATAAGAAGTCCACTCAAAGTGTCATAGTGCTTTGATTCCAACTCTATATGAAAATAGTCGTTTATATCATTTAAAGATAATTCGCCGCTTATCAGATATTTGTCCTGAGATAATTTTTTTACAGAATAATCCTCATCATCAAATTCATCGGATATATTTCCCATTACTTCTTCTATAAGATCTTCCAGTGTAACTATCCCTGAAAATCCTCCATATTCATCGATAAGTATGGCAATATGTTTTTTTTCTATCTGTAATTCATTGAAAAGCTCATTTACATTTTTGGTTTCAGGAACAAAATAAGCCTCCTGAATAATGTCCTCTATTTTTATATTGTCAAATCCTTTTTTATAGGCTTCCATCATCAAATCTTTTGTATGAAGTATCCCTACTATATTGTCGGCTTCTTTTTCATAAACAGGTATTCTCGAATATTTTCCCAGTTCCTTTTTTTCAAAAAGTTCATTTATCGTCATGTCTTTATCGGCTAAAAATACTTTTGTTCTCGGTATCATTATTTCCCGTGCTATTTTCTCATCAAATTCGATAATGTTATCTATCATTTCTTTTTCGGTTTCATTGATAATGCCATGCTCCCGACCGACTTCCACAAGCGACCTGATTTCCTCTTTGGAAACCTGCTCTTCAAGATTATCTTCTTTCATTTTAAGTAATGTCAGAACCGAATTTGTAGACAATGTAAGGATTTTTACAAAAGGAGAGAACATTCTTGAAATAAAGACTATGACCCCTATCGAAGAAAGAGCCATTTTTTCTGATGATTTCAGTGCAACTCTTTTAGGAATAAGCTCTCCGAAAACCAATGTTATATATGACAGTATAAATGTAATTATTATCATTGAAAGCTGATTTCCATATGGGATATTCATTTTTTTCAGATACACCGACAAATATTGTGCCAAGCCTGTAGCTGCCGATGCCGAAGCAAAAAATCCTGCAAGAGTTATACCTACCTGTATTGTTGATAAAAACTTGCTCGGTTCCTTCAAAAGATTTTCCAATAGAATTGCTTTTTTATTTCCTTCTTCGACCAGCACTTTCAATCTGTTTTTATTAATTGAAACTATCGCCATTTCAGCTCCCGAAAAAAAAGCATTTATCCCTGTCAAAATGATTATTATCAGAAATTGTAACAATATACTGCTTCCGGTTATTGTATCCACTATAAAATTTCTCCTCCCGTTTCAGAAACTGCCAAAACAGTTTCTTTATATACAGATTTCTTTCATACTTTAATTATACTATATTTATTTAAAATATCAATATCATCTTTTTGAAATTTACTCTCTTTGACCTCTCCTTTTTTCATTCTAACATACAATGGTTAATTCATTCCTAAATATGCCGCTCCTATTATTCCTGCGTCATTTCCTAACTGTGCCGGTAATATTTTAAGATTTTCAAGAGTCGACGGAAGTGCATATTTTTTAAGATTTTCATTTATTCTGCTGAAAAGAATGTCCCCCGCAAGGGCTACTCCTCCTCCTATTACAATAATCTCAGGGTCAAGCGTATTTAAAATATTTCCTATTCCAAATGCTATATATTCAGCTTCATAGTCTACAAGACTTAAAGAAAACTCATCTCCCTCTTTTGCCGCATCAAATATATCTTTTGCTTCGAGTTCTCTTCCCATTGAAGTAATTTTTTCATAGAGCAGATTATTTTTATTGACTACCATTCTGCTATTTGCTTCTCTCACAAGACCTGTCGCAGAAGCATATGCTTCCCAGCAGCCATTTTGTCCGCAGCCACAAAGTTTTCCGTCTTTTTCAACTTTTGTATGCCCGACTTCTCCGCCGCCGCCATTTTTTCCGCTTACAAGTTTTGAATTAGTAATAATTCCTCCGCCAATTCCCGTACCTATGGCAAGTCCCAAGACATTCGTATAACCTTGAGCCGCACCTTTCCACATTTCTCCCAAAGTTATTACATTGACATCATTATCCACTTTTACTTTTTTATTAAGATTTTTCTCAAATTCCGCTGCCAGATCCACTTCTTTCGGCCATGGAAAATTTGCCCAAAATTTTACCGTTCTCTCATTTACCACAGGACCGGGAACTCCAAGTCCTACCCCTTTTACATCGTCATAATCGATGTTGCTGCCTTTAATCTGCTCTATCAGTATTTTTGACAATCTTTCAACTGTTTTTTCAAGACCTTCTTTTGATTCAGTTTTTACTATTGTAGTAAAAATTATATTTCCTCCTTCATCAACCAAACCTATTTTAGTATTTGTACCCCCTAAATCCATTCCTACATAATAATTCATAGAACTATGCCCTCCTTAATTCCTTGTTTATATTATTTTTATTTCTTACTATAGTTTACCTTATTTATCCAAAATTTTCAACAATTAATCTGAATCCGATTTATCAATTTTATAATATCCGCTATTATTATATCCGCAAAGACAGCTATATAAACAGGAGGAGCATTTTATATTATATTTCCTACTGACATTTCCCGATGTACCGTTATATAAACTAAGACAACATTATTCCGTACTTAATGCTTCGCACAATACTTTCGGCACTCCAAATCCTTTATCTCTAATTTTATCTCTGAAATCCCTGTCCAAATGGATACAATATACGTTCTTCCTTTTTTCGGGAGGAATTGTATCTTCCAGATAAAATATATTTCCATGGGCAGGATTTTTACTTACGTAACTGCATGTATCCTGATATATTTCCTTTATCTCGCCTTTAAAATATTTTTCTAATATGTTTTCAGGTATTTCTACGGCATCTCCGCTATAATATACAGTTTCTTCAGGAAAGATTATCTCATATCCGTAACATTTCATATCATCCGTATGTCTGACTTCTGCAAAACTGTTTTTTACTTCGGATATTTCAGGCAATGTATTTCTATAAATATAAAACTTATCCTCTATTCCTACTATTTTCAGATATTCTTTTATTTTTTCCGTAGGGTGAATTATATACGGAATTTTATTTAATTTCAAGTATAAATATGATATTAATGAACCTAAGCTCCCCACATGGTCGCAATGAAAATGAGTTATTAAAATAAAAATATTTTTACTTTCCGTCATTTCCTTTAAATTCCAAATTTTTCCAAATACACTTTCTCCACAGTCAATAAGATAAAAATCTTCGTTATATGTAAAAAAAGCACTGGTATTACCGAAAAGCGGATTAAAAGCCGAACCTATTCCTAAAAAATTCAATTTTTTCACTGTCATTCACTTCCTATTCTTTTATTCCCGAGCTTATAAAGCTGTTGATGAATTTTTTCTGTAAAATAAAGAATATTACTATCAACGGAATTATAATTATAAAAGTAGCGGCACTGACATTTGCCCATTGCATTGTCGCTTCCTTAGATTTTGCAAATAATGCCAGTCCCACTGTCAAAGTCCTGTTCTGAGTAGAATTTGTAACAATCAGCGGCCACAGATAGTTATTCCAGTGATAACTTATGGAAACCACTCCAAATGACAGATACGCAGGTTTTGCACAAGGCATATATATTTTCCATATTATTTGCCATGTATTTGCTCCGTCTATTCTGGCAGCTTCCGATAGGGATTTGGGAATAGTTTTAAAATGCTGCCTCAATAAAAATATTCCAAAAGCTGTTCCTAAAAACGGTATCATAATCCCCAATTTTGTGTTAATCAAGTTCAAATCTTTCAAAGTCATAAAATTAGGTGTTATTAAAACGTCATTCGGTATAATTATCTGCATAAATATTATAATAAATACATATTTTGCCCATTTCAGATCCATTACGGCAAGGGCATACGCTGCCATAGTCGAAGTAAATATCTGTATTATAAAAGTAACTGTAACTATTATCAGTGTATTTATATAATATGTCCTAAAAGGAACCGCATTCCATACATATATTATATTTTTCAATGTAAATCCTGTTTTCGGAAACAGTGACATACTGAAAGACGGCTCCGTAAAAGCAGTTCCTATCATCCATATTAGGGGAATTAACCAGATAAAAGCTATAATAAGGGCTATTGTTGTAATTATCGAATCCGTCCCTTTTTTTATTATATTCATTTTTTACCTTCCTATTCTCAATTTTTCCTGTGTTATTGGATATATCAGTTATAATATGCTTCCCTGTCCTGCTTGAAAAATCTCGGCAATGAAACAAAAAGAAGCAGAAACAGCATTATTACTGTCAGTGCCGAAGATTTACCGTAATTGAAATTAGTAAATCCCTGCTGATAAATATAATATAACAGCAATGTACTCGCATTATTCGGAGCCCCTTCCGTCATTATAACTATATGGTCGACTAATTTGAAACAGTTTGTCAATGCCACTGTCGATACAAATATCATAGTCGGTTTCAGCAAAGGCAATGTAATATTTTTCAGCATTACCCAGAAACCTGCACCGTCTATTCTTGCTGATTCAAACAAATCTTCGGATATCCCCTGTAATCCCGCAAGGAAAAAAATCATTAAATAACCCGACTCTTTCCATACATACATTATAGCCATAAAAGGCAGGACAGTATTTTTATTTGACAACACATTGAGAGGTTTCAGTCCCAAATGTGTCAACCATTGGTCGAGTAGTCCGTTTTTTCCCATATATATAAACATCCATATACTCGCCACAGCAATCATCGGCATAACTACAGGATAAAAGTATACCGTTCTCAACATTCCTACGGCTCTACTTTTACGGTTCACTAAAAAAGCCAGAGCCAATCCTAAAATCATAGACGGTATAACTGTTATAACCGAAAAAAATATTGTATTATACATTACTTTCCAAAAAAGCTCACTTTTAAATAAACTTATATAATTACCGAATCCAATCCATTTTGGATTTTTCATTCCTAAGTTATATTTTGTAAAACTCAGATAAAAACTTTTGAATACAGGTAAAACTGTAAAACTCATCATAAATATTAACGACGGCAACAGCAAAAGAAAACCCGTTATATTTTCTTTCCATTTTCTATTCAGTTTTATGTTCATTCTGTCTCCTTATAAAAAATGCTAATTAAAATCCTTTAATACTTCCGTTGCTTCTTTTTGCGCATTATCCAAAGCATCTTTAGCCGTTTTTTCTCCTGTTATTGCAGACTGGATATTGTCATTCAGTATTCTCCATATTTCTGCTGCATTGTATGTTGTCAGTTCAGGTTTCGCAAATTTCAACTGTTCATATGCAACTTTTGCCTGAGGTCTTTCGGCATAATATTTTTTCATTATATCAGTTTCAAAGGCACTTTTTCTTGTTGCCACATACCCTGTGTCGACACTCCATTGGGCGACTCTTTCAGGAGTAGTAAGATATTTTATAAATTTCCATGCAGCTTTTTGTTTTTCTTTTGATATTCCCGAAGAAATATAAAAATTTCCTCCCCCTGTAGGTGCTCCTTTTCTTTTGTGGGCAGGCAGAAAAGCCACTCCATAATTAAATTTTGCATTTTTAGCTATATTGGACAAATTTCCTGTTGTGTGATATATCATAGCAACTTCTCCTGCTAAAAATTGAGCGGGTAAATCCGTCCATTGAACAATCCCTTCAGCCATAACTTTATATTTTTTCTGTAAATCTATCCAGAACTGTAATGCTTCAACATTTTCAGGAGTATTGAAAAATACCTGTTTCCCGTCATCACTCATCAGATTTTTACCGTCTGTACTATTTTGCAAAGTAAAGCCTGTAAATGCCCATTGAGCCGATCCTGAATTTAAAGCTATTCCTACTCCTTTTCTTTTGTCATTGCTCACTTTCTGTGCTATTTCGACCAATTCCTCCCATGTTTCAGGGGCTTTTTCAGGGTCAAGTCCTGCTTCCTTGAATGCATCCTTGTTATAAAATAAAACCATTGTACTTCTTTGGAACGGAATTGAATATATTTTCCCGTTGACATAAGAATCTTCCATAAAACTTTCTAAAAAATCGTTAATATATTTTTTTCCTTCTTCACCGTCTTCCGCTATCAGTTCATCCAATGGCATAGCCATTTCACTTGATGCCATTGTAAATCTTTGAGTTGCCAGACTTACAAATAAATCAGGAGGATTTCCGCCCTGAGCGGCTGTCTGGATTTTTGTTACCGTATCATCATAATTTCCTGTATAGACAGCTTCGACTTCTATATCAGGATTTTCCGCATTAAAATCCTTTGTCAGCTGTTCGACAATTTTGGCAACAGGTCCACCCACATTGACAGGATAATAAAACACCAGTTTTATTTTTCCGTCTTTTTTACTTTCTTTGTTTCCGCCACAACCTGAAATTACTAAAATCAGACTTAAAAATAATAAAATCAAAAATTTTCTTTTCATTTACATCTTCTCCTTTTCTAAAATATAATTAAAAAAATTGTTCTATCTTATCTGTATTTATTTGTATATTTTTATTTGCATTTTTTTACACTTTCCCTTTCGATGATTTCTCCTTGAATTTCTTCGGAATTTTCTTTTATTCCATTCATCATATTATTCAGTTTTTCATAAATTCTTTCAGATATTTTCTTATAATTCAAAGCTAAAGTAGTCAGAGCGGGAGAAAAAAATTCGGATATCGGAATATTGTCAAGACCTAAAACTGATATTTCTTCGGGAATACTGATTTTTAAATCATTTAAAGCTTTCAGCACTGCAACAGCTTTTTCATCTCCCGATATGAAAAATGCTTCAGGAAATTTTTCTTTTTCATATAATTCTTTTACTAATTTATATATTTCTCTCTGATTATTCATTTTTTCTACAATAGTTAAATTTTCTATAGGTTTATTGTTCTTTTTATATGCTTCTATAATTCCATTTTTTCTTTCCATATTCATAGGTGTCGGATTTGCCGTAATAAAAGTTATTTTTTCGATTTTTTTCTCGAAAAGATATTCAGTAGCTTTAAACACTGAATTAAAATCATCATTGGACACATATACATTTTCGTCAGAATAACTTTTTCCTACAATAATAAAAGGTATCTTTTCTTTTTTTAAAATTTCCACCCTTTTATCATTTTCCTTTTCATAAAATATAATAACTCCGTCAATAAATGTGCTTGATGTGTTCAACAAAGAATTTTTCAAACCTTCGTCATCATAATATTGTTCCATAAATAAAGAAATATTTTTATTTCTATTGTATGAAAAAATTTCGCTGACGAGTATATTTGTCCAGATAGTGGCTGTATGTCCTCTACTTCTTCTAATAGAAACCAGTATATTTTTCATTTTTCTTTTACTCAGATTTTTTGCATATAAATTAGGCTTATATCCCAATTCTCTGATTTTTTCTTTTACAAGTTTTCTTGTCTTCTCATTGACATTTTGGCTTTCATTTATGACTCTCGAAATAGTCTGTGTCGAAACTCCGCATTCTCTTGCCACATCCCTGATAGTTATGTTTTTCATTTATTCTCCTGTTTCTAATCCAATGTTTTCAACGGTGTTACCGATAACAATACTATTTTACCCTAAAAATCTTTTTTGTCAATAGTCAAATCGGATTTTATTTTCCCTGATATCTTACCAATATCTTATTCTTGATTATAATATCTTATTCTTAATTATCCTATTATTAAAACTATTTTTTATTCCCAACATATTTTTAAGACATATATGTGATATTCGACAAATGTTTGACAAATCGAACATAATATATTATTATTTATCTGTTATTATTTTTAATTATTTTCCATAATATGTAAATCTGTAATATGCAAAATAATATATAAAACTGTAAAGTATAAATGTAAAGTATAAAAATTTATACTGTAATACTGCAAATTCTTATATTATAAATATCGAATACATCAAAATAATTTTATAAAATCATTACTGTAACATACAAACAGACAAAATAATTTTAACGGAGGTTTTTATGAGAAGTTTATCAGGCATCCAGCCAAGCGGTATACTGCATATAGGAAATTATTTCGGAGCGATAAAACAGTTTGTAGATTTTCAGGACAAATACGAAGGATTTTATTTCCTTGCAAATTATCACGCCCTTACATCTTCACCTGACGGAGAAACTTTAAAAAAGAATACTATAAATGCTCTTTTAGATTATCTTGCTTTAGGTCTTAATCCAGAAAAATCAGTGATTTTCCTACAATCTGATATTCCTGAACATACAGAACTGGCATGGATACTTGCCAATGTCACTCCTATGGGTTTACTTGAACGGGCACATTCATATAAGGATAAGACTGCAAAAGGCATAAAACCCAACGTCGGTTTATTTACATATCCTGTTTTAATGGCTGCCGATATATTAATGTATGAGCCTGATATTGTTCCCGTGGGAAAAGACCAAAAACAGCATCTTGAAATTACAAGGGATATTGCAATTAAATTCAATGAAACATATGGCAAAGAAGTTTTTAAACTTCCACAGGAAAAAATAGTCGAAAATCTGGCGGTTGTACCGGGAATCGACGGCGATAAAATGAGCAAATCATATGGCAATGTCATTAATATGTTTATTCCGAAAAAAGAAATTAAGAAACAGATTATGAGTATTGTTACTGATTCCACTCCCCTTGAAGAACCTAAAAATCCTGATAATAATATAACAAAATTATATGCTCTCTTTTCAACAGAAGCAGAAGTTGAAGAAATGAGACAAAAATTTTTAGCAGGAAATTACGGTTACGGACACGGAAAAAACGAACTGTTTGACAAATTTATGGATTATTTCACTCCTTTCAGAGAAAAGCGTGAACAGCTTGAAAAAAATATGGACTATGTTTATGCCATTCTAAAAGACGGTGCTTTAAAAGCCCGTTCAGTAGCTTCCAAAAAAATGGAAGAAGTTAGAAGTGTCGCAGGATTACTGGATAAAAGTTATTAAAATTATTATAACTGAAACCAGTTCCTACGGTTCATTGACTGAATTAATGATAAAAATTATCAAAATTATTATAGCCGAAACATTTAAAACAATAAAACAGATATCAAGTCCCTGAAAAATCATAAACAGGGACTTTTGATTTTAATATTCAGATATGTGGTGAGTTCTTATATACAGTAATATTATGCAACTCCATTTTCTGATTTTGTCATTCTTATATCTATTATTCCATTATTTCTTGCTATTTTTATCTGATTATATCTTTTTTCTTTTATATTCTTTTTTATATTACTGTTTTCTTTATTATTCCCTTTATTATTTTCTTTTCCATTATTTAAATACATATCCTCTCTTTTTACTATTTTATATTTCATTTTAAACTTTTCAATCAGTTCCAATACTCCTAATCCTCCTATCGACAACACAAGTCCTCCTATAGTTACATTAAATAAAAATACTTCAAACATATTATTTACCTCCATTATATTAATTAATTTTTTCTATTTTTCTTTACACACAAATTCTAACAGAAAAAATTAATAATAACGATGTCGATATAACATGATATGAAGTAATTTCAAAATTCTTCCTCTCTAAATTTTTCTCATTTAAAACAATATTTTTAGTTTTTCTTAAAATATCTCGATTTTTCTATTTACTGTTGTTTTATAATATTTTTTAGCTGTCTATTTTTGATATTATATTATATTGCATTATAAGGATAATTATTTATTGCCAATGATAAACGGAATTCCACTTTCTTTTTTGCTTTGTTTCTCTTGTTTTTTTCTCCAATTTCTAATAGCTAATCCCACTATTAAATAAAGAATTGTCGGAATTATACCTACTGAAAGTGAAAAAAGAAACGCCTGATTTTTTTCTACAGATACAATTCCTAAAAGAAGCAACGGATTTATCACTGCATCTTCCATAGTATGCATAATAACTAATGGCCACATAGATTTAGTAACTCTAAAAATTTCCGTATACATCACCGTCCAACATGTTACTACTATTGTTCCAATGAGGAAAAAAGTCAATCTTCCAACCGGTAAAGTGTTTTGTATTTCACTTTCGGACAAAAATATCATAATATAAGGCAAGTGCCAAATCCACCAGATAAATCCGATAAGTAAGTATAATTTCAAATCGGATAATTTTAATTTTAACAATTGATTTGTAAGATAGGCTCTCCAAACTGATTCTTCAAATATATTTTTTATAAATTGAGCGACAATCTGTGCAGATAAAATCCCAATATAGGCTGTAATTCCAATATTTACATTGGAAAATTTGATACCTTTCGTTATTACTCCCAGTAATATAACAATTAAAGTAACAGTAGGATATATCAAAAAGCCAATCAAATATAACTTTTTATTATTTTTAAAATTAATAGAAAACGCTGAATTTTTCCACCCGTCTCCTCCAAAAGTACGAAGAAGAATTGTACAAATTAATGGAGATACTAACCAGATAAGCATTCCAAAAGGTTCTTCTCCTGCCATTGTTCCAACATTTTCATAATGGGCTTGACCGGACAACTTATCGACAAGATATCCTATCCAACCACAAGCAGTACTAAACATCGTAAAAATAATTATGTTTCGTTTAACTCTATTTGTATCATTCATCTTATCTCACCTTTCTTTCTATATTCTTTTCTTCAATTTTTTAAACCATTCTATGTTAAAAGCAGTAATATCAATTCCATAGTCTAAAGTAGCCACTGTAAATTTACTAATTTCTTTAATGTTTTCAGATATATCGTTTCCTTTATTTAGATTTCTAATTCTCTCCTGATATTCTGTATCTATAAGTAAATAGTTTTTAAGTGCTGTCCTTTCATCTTCGATATGTATTGATTCCCTTAATTTTTTTAGTGCCGTATACTCTTCCTCTAAAGAATGAATGATTTTATCAATCAGATTTTTTTGTTCATTTTTTGAAATATATCCCATAAAAAGAAGTTTTCCGATATCTAAATTTTTTGTCTTTGAGATATCAATAGGAACTCTTATCCATTCTATTAATGTTTCTTGCCCAATATCAGTTATTGAGTATCTTTTTTTATTTACTCCTTTTTCAACAAGCTCTTCAAAAGTAACCATTTCCGACATAAACAATTTTTTGAGAGCTGCCTGAATACTCCCGAGACTATCACTGCACATAGATTTAAAATTATTCCTGATGACATTTCGAAGCTCATATGCGGTCATTCTGTGTAACATTAAAATTCCTAAAATTATTTTATCCATAATACACCTCCTTATTTACATCTTATAGTAACATACCTTTTAGGTATTGTAAAGGGTTTATTTTATAATTTTCAGTATTTCATTTTTCCCATTTTTGTCATTTCAGCTTCATTGTTATCAAGGTATAAAGTCATTTTCCAAAATTTATTGCTCCTAAGAAAATATAAAAATAATCAATAGTGAAATAAAAAAAGACAACCTTTAGGCTGTCCTTAAACAAACTACACTTTATGCTTTTTTTAGACATTCTCCTTTTTCAAAGTTTTAGTAAACAGTTTTCCATTTTTTACATAATGGTCAGCATTTTTTTGAATATGTTCTATCTCTTCATCAGTCAATTTTCTCACTATTTTAGCAGGACTTCCTAAAATGAGAACACCTTTCTCATAAGGAATTTTATGAGTAACTAAAGAACCTGCACCTATAAGACAGTTAGGAGCGATTTTTGTCCCGTTTAAAACTGTGCTGCCCATTCCTACTATCACATTATCTCCTATTTCACAGCTATGAAGTATCACATTATGACCTACAGTAACATTTTCTCCCACGATACAGGGAAGTCCAAAATCAGTATGTAATGTCGAATTATCTTGAACATTGCTATTTTTCCCTATAGTTATTTTCTCCACATCTCCTCTTAGTACCGCACCGAACCATATATTTACCCCGTCATTCAGTTCTACATTTCCCATAACATCAGCACTTTCAGCAATAAATACCTCTCCCGATATTTTAGGTTTTATCCCGTCCAATTCATAAATCATCCTGAATACACTCTCCTAACTACATATCTTTCTTTTTTAAATAATTTTTATATATTTTTCTAAACTGCTCATCATTTTCAAGTTTTTTTTCTATTAAATCTTTCCTGTTTTCCAATGTTTTTTCAATCGATTTGAAATATCTGTATTCATCTATTTTAGCGTGATTTCCACTCCGTAATACTTCAGGAACCGAATATCCGTCTATTTCTACGGGTCTTGTATATTGGGGGAATCCAAGCAGTCCGTTGTAAAAAGAATCCGTTTCAAAAGACTCTTTTTTTATTACTCCTTCCTTTATCCTCGTTACCGAATCCATAAGGATTAATGCAGGCAAATCTCCACTACTTAATACATAATCTCCCACAGATATTTCCTCATCCACAAATCTGTCAATAACTCTCTGGTCAAGTCCCTCATATCTTCCCGAAATTATGACTATACTGTCTTTTTGAGATAATTCCGTTACTTTTTTATGGGTAAGAGTTTTTCCTTGTGGTGACATAAATATTACATAAGGTTTTTCACTGTCAGGATATTTTTCATTAAAAAAATTCCAGTAGGCTTCGGGTTTCAGCACCATACCTGCCCCTCCTCCAAAAGGAATGTCGTCCATTTGATTATGTTTATTTCTGCTGTAATCACGTATATTCACAACATCGTAACTGACCGTTCCGATATTTTCAGCTCTCTGAATTATCGTCTGAGACAAATACATCTCAAATAATTCAGGAAATAAAGTTAAAACAGTAAATTTCATTATTTCCATATTCCTTTTCCAATTTTACATATTTCTGATTTAAGTTTTACGTATTTCTAAATCATTTTAATATTCAGCTTGATTATATTTAGCTTAATTATTCTATTTTTCATTATTTGCTACTATCTTAGCAGCAATACAAAATTTTTTTTATATTCGGTTCGATTATTCTCTCATTCCCTCTATTAGTTCAACATCTATTCTATTATTTTCAAAATCTATTTTTTTTACAAACTCGTCAACCTGAGGTATCATAATCTCATTTTTATTTACAGTATCTTCAACGATTAAAATATTATGTGCAGCTGTTTCCATTACATCTATAATTTCTCCTATCTTTTCATTTTTTTCAAAAACTGCTACTCCCAATAAATCTTTTAAATAAAATTCATTTTCATTTTTTTCAGGAAGTAAATCCCGTCGAATTTTTATCTGAAATCCATTTAATTCCTTTGCTGCGTCAATGTCATTTATTTCAGAAAAATCGATTATAATTTTTTTGTTATTCAGTATTTTAACATTTTTTACTAACAGGATTTTCCGTTCATCACCTTTTTCGAGTAAAACCTTTTCTCCTATTATCAAATAAGTATCTTGAAAAATTGAGCTTACTTTTACACTTCCTGTCAGGTGATGAGTTCCCACTATTGTACCTATGTTTACAAGATTTTCCATTTTATCCTCTTTCCCTTATTTTTCTTATCTTATCAGCTTTTTTTAGATTTTTTTTACTTTTGTAAAGCTTCTGCTTTCTTCAGCTATATTTTTTAATTCTTTTAAAGTTATACCTCGAAAATTTCCTGCTACTGCCGAAATTACTCCCTCAACTAATGGAGCATCGGCTATTTCAGCTTCCACTTCTCCTTTCAGTTGCTCTATGGCATTTATCGAATGAAAAATCGAGCTTCCCATATCCACGAAAACGAGTACTCCATTTCCTCCGTCCGCTCTTTTTATAGCATTCTTGACATTATCCACGGTTGTTCCGTATACTTCCTTGTCTATATTTCCTCCATTTTCGATATTGAACTTATCCTGTTGCAATATTTTGGAAAAATTTATAACTTCTTCGGCTAATCTGTTACTATGACTTACTATTACTATTCCTACCATTTTTGTTTTTTTCTCCATTTCTTTTCAAATCTTCCTTTCATTAATTTATTTTTCTCCCAGCAATCTGTCAAATATTATAGAAACCGCACTTCTGACTGACAGATGATTATATTTGGTATTTCCTCTTATAGGCTCAAGTATTTTGTACGACATATCCATAATCTCTTCTGCAAGTCCCCAACCTGTTCCAAATAAAATCAGATATGGACTTTCATCTTCCAAAATTTCTTTTCCCAAATCGCTGTAAGACACTGTATTAGGAAAAATTCTCGCCGAAGTCGTTATAATTTTCGGCATTTTATTTTCAGTTTTCAGGATAGTTTCCACTGCCGACTGGACAGAATTTTCCAGTTCAGTATTTTCAAAGGCCTCATTTCTATTTTTATTGAATTCTATTCCGTCTCCCTCAATCCAATAATCGATTATTCTGCTTGTCAGCTCTTGTTGAGCGTCCACAGGAGTTATAATAAAATACTTTTTTATGTCATATGTTCTGCAAGTTCTTGAGATATCGTGTATATCAAAATTTGTAACTGATGTAGCTACTATTTCGTTATTTCTGTTATATACAGGATAATGAACTAAACCGACATAAATATTGTCTCTCATTTATTTTTAGGCTCTCCTTTCTATTTTTATCTTTCAATATTTTTATTTGTATTCTATTATATCACTTTTTGTTATATTTTTTAACTGCCTTAAAAATATTCTGTTACCTATTTTACTAATTTATTTATTTTTTTCTTTACTATCCCGTCAAATTTATATATAATACTGTATAAGAGGTGATTGTTTTGAAGATGTCAATAAAGGAGTATATGAAAGAACGCAATGTTTCAAGAAGAACTATTTATAACCGTATTGAGAAGGGGCAGCTCGAAGTTATAAAGGAAAAAAATAAAACTTATATTACAAAAGAAAATTTGAATGCCAATATTAAAAATCCACGAATAAATATTTCAGAATTGAAAGAGCTGAAAAATATTATTCAACTGATAGAAAACTCCAATGAGCTTTTAAAAAATTTTGATTATAATTTTTTAAAAGAACGTATTTCTTCCATTGAAAAAGCATTGATAAATTTTACAATGGATATAAATAAATCGAATACCGGCATAAAGGAAAAAATAAACTCTTTTTCTGAAAATACTACTGAAAAGATAGAAATAGCAGAAAAGAAAAATAACAACTTTATGGAAAATATCCTGATTATAAACGAACAGAACAACAATTTCTTTAAAGAAAATATAGAAAATATTCGGGATAAAATGGAAAAACTTGAAAGCAGAATGGAAAATATAGAAAATAAACTTGACGAGATAATAAAAAAACAGGATACAAAAAAAGGACTGTTCAGATAATACAATGAACTGCATTTTCAGTCTTAAACACAGGATTGAAAGTGCAGTTTTTTAGTTCCTTTTCTATTTTTAATATTTTTGATTTATTTAAGGATTATGAAATATTATAATTCCAAAACAGTTCACGGACTTGCCTCTCTCGTGTATATTTATTTTAGGGCTATGAAATATTATAATACTAAAGCACTGATCATAATAAATTAGTCTGACGAATATTGTTTTAAATCATAGCCTTAAAACTTTTTTTACTATTTTTGACAGATTTTTTATTTTAGTATTAAAATATTATAACCCTAAAGCCCTAAATTTTCTCAAATTTTCTTCGTATAATTTTTTATCCTTATTTTTATATTTTTCATTTAATTTTTTTATTTTTCCTGCAAATTCATTTTTTAAGCTTGAATATAAATCAGAATTTTTTCTTTCCTTTTTATATAATTTAAAGAAATAATCAAAAGTTGTTTTGTCATCACCTTTACCCATATAAATTTCAAAAAGTTGAAATTCAGCTATATTTGCTGAATGCTCATTTGTATAATAATAATCATCAGAAGAACTTCCCATTGTTTCGAAATAATAGTATTTTCTATTTTCTTTATCCGTGGAATATAGTTCTATTACTTTTTCTTTCATAGCTATAGCTTTATCATAATTTTCCTTATTTTCATAATAAGAGCTAAGACCGTCATATCCTTGAGGATTTTTAGAGTTCAATTTTATCAACTGTTCTGCAAATTTTTTTGATTTTTCAAGCAAATCATCTGCTTTCTTTTTATTTTCTTTTGTTTCAGGTAATGTATCATAAGATAATCCTCCATACGTATCTATTAGATATTTATAAGCTTTTTCAAAATTAGGATTTATTTCCAGCACTTTTTCAAAATAAGATATTGCCCGATAATAAGAATTATGTGTATCATCTACAGTATATAATCTTTCAATAATTCCTAAAGCATATAGTGCAAGATAATTTTTACTGTCAAATTTCACAGCTTTTAAAAATTCTTTTTTTATCTTTTCTATTTCTTCTTTAGAAATATTTCTTTTTTTCGAATTATTAGCAGAAATAAATACTTCTATTGATTTACTGTTTACTCCTGCTTTTTTGAGTTCACTTCGTATTTCAGCTTCGGAATAATAATTTATTTTAGTTTCAGTATTGTTATTTGAAGTCGTTTTTATTTCAACAGATTTTTTATTCTCCGAAATAGTTTCGATTTTATCAGTTTTTTGATTTTTGGAAACAGTTGTATTGAATTTTGAATTATTATTTTCTGAAACTGTTTTTGTTTCAATAGTTTTATCATTCTCGGAAACAGATTTAATTTTATCAGTTTTTTGATTTTTGGAAATAATCGTATTGTTTCCATTAGAAAAAGTTATATTGAATATAGTTATTATTATTCCTAATATAAGAAAGAGTTTTTTAAATATTTTTATGTTCATTATTTCACTCCTTTTATTCCTTATTTTATTATTTAGAATGTTGTTAGAATATTATAACTATTCTAAATTTAATTGATTAAGTATCATAATCCTAAAACCTTGAGTTTTTTCAAGTTTTCTTCATACAGTTTTTTATTCTTATTTTTATTGTTTAGAATGTTGTTAGAACATTATAACTATTCTAAATTTATTTGACTAAGTTTCATAATCCTAAAACCTTGAATTTTTTCAAGTTTTCTTCATACAGTTTTTTATCATTATTTTTATCATTTAGGCTGTTGTAGCTATTTTAAACTTATGTAGCTATTTTACACTTATTTGACTAAGTATCACAATATCTTTATTATTTTATCTTGTATTGACTTTTATTTTTTTATTATTATCTGCTTTATTTATTGTATTTTCGTTATTTGTTTCTTTCATTTTAGCTGACATTTCAGATTTTATTTCGGCGATGTTCTTTCTTGGAGTTACTGTTACTTGAACTTCTTTTTTATTCTCTTTTCCATTAAAAAGAGTATTTTCGGAAGGTTCAAAATCTCTTTTATAAGACTTTTTATCTCTATTTTTTTCAGTTTCTTTATTTTTTAAAGGTATTTTATTTTTAATTGCTATATTTTCAAGAGATGCACTGCCTAAAAATGCCTTTTGCCAATAAGTATTACTATTCAAATTAGTTACTCTAACTCCTTTTCTCGGACCACTTATGGCTTTCTTAGTATTTCGTCCGCCGCCACCGGAATCAATAAATTCTCCGTTTCCTATATATATACCAACATGAGAAACAGTACCTTTTCCAGTAGTATCAAAAAAGATTAAATCTCCAGGTTCTAATTCATTCATATTTTTATTTAATTTTCCTGTATATTTTGATTGTTTTTCTGATGTTCTTGGTATTTCAAGTCCTGTATTTTTAAAAACTGTTTGCGTAAATCCCGAGCAGTCATAGGCATCAGGACCTGTTCCTTCCCAACGATAACCAGGTTTAGGATTTCTATTTAGTATTTTCTTTGCATTTTCTACTACCTGTTTTCTCAAATCATCTATATCAATAGGTTCTCTTTCTTTCTTTTGATCGTGAAAGCCCATCAATTTTTCCATATCTTCATCCATAATGATTCTCCTTTTCTATTTAATTTTCATTTTATATAATTAACTTTACAACCCTAAAGCCTTGAATTTTTTCAAGTTTTCTTCATACAGTTTTTTATCCTTATTTTTATATTTTTCATTTAGCTTTTTGATATTTTCCTTAATATCATTTATAATTTCTTCATTAGTCATACTATCTTTTCCTAATCGCTCATTAGGATTTTTTATACTTGTATTATAAATTTTAAAAAAATAGTCAAAAGTTTCTTTATCATTTCCTTTTTTTAAATAAGTATCAAAAAGAGATAATTCAAGACTTTGTCCTGCTAAATTATACGTATAAGGTTCTATATTGTCTTGAATTTCCATTATTCTCTCATAGAAATATTGTATAGGTTCTTCTTTGAAATACAATTTTTTTGCTTTTTCTCCCATTTCTACGGCTTTACTATAATCTTTTTTATTCCATTCGTAATAGTCATAAAGCCCCTCATATCCTATTGGGCTTTCCGGAAATAACTTTATTGTCTGTTCTGAAATATTTTTCTTTTTTTCAATAAAAGTTCCTAATTTTAAATTATCATGCTCAAATGTCATATATGCTGTTACAAGATGTTCATAAGCTTTTTTAAATTTTGGATTTACTTTTATTGCTTTCTCAAAATAGGATAATACTTCAGTCGGATTTCCAAAATCTGCATAAGGACTTTTATATCCATTAAAATGAACTTCTCCCAAAGCATCTAATGCTAAATAATTTTTACTATCAAGTTCTAAAGCCTTTAAAAAACCTATTTCTTTTTCTTTATAAGAAAGAGTTTTTTTAATAGAATTATTATTAGCAGTAATAAATGCTTCTATTGATTTACTGTTTACTCCTGCTTTTTTGAGTTCACTTCGTATTTCGGCTTCAGAATAATAGTTTATTTTAGTTTCAGTATTGTTATTTGAAGTCGTTTTTATTTCAACAGATTTTTTATTCTTTGAAATAGTTTCAATTTTATCAGTTTTTTGATTTTTGGAAATAACTGTGCCATTTCCATTAGAAAAAGTTGTATTGAATATAGTTATTATTATTCCTAATATAAGAAAGAGTTTTTTAAATATTTTTATGTCCATTATTTTACTCCTTTTATTCCTTATTTTATTATTTAGAATATTGTTAAAACGTTATAACTATTCTAAATGTATTTGACTAAGTTTCATAACCCTAAAGCCTTGAATTTTCTCAAGTTTTCTTCGTATAATTTTTTATCCTTATTTTTATATTTTTCATTTAACATTTTGACTTTTTCTACAACATCTATAAGGATTTTTTTTGTTTTTTCCAATTCTTCCTTATCAGAAGCAAATACAGAAGCATAAAAATCCTTTAGCCATTTATCATTAGCTTTCTTCATATTTCCATATACTCTAAAGAAAAAATTAAAAGTTTCCTTGTCATTACCTCTTTCAAAATAAGGATCAAAAAGTTCAAATGTAAATGCATTTCCTGAATCAGTATAAGTTTTTTCTTGTCTGAAAAGTCTTTCGTAGTCATAATATTTAACTTTAGTTTTTAAATAAAGTTCAAGAGTTTTTTCTCCCATTTCTATAGCTTTATTATAATCTTTTTTATAATACCAGTAATATTCAAAGAGAGCTAAATATCCTTCAGGATATTCAGGAAATAATTCTATCGCCTTTTCTGCAAGTTTTTTCTTCTTTTCACGAAAAATATTTTCTGACCTTATAGAATACTCCCATAATAAATGTCCATAAGCTTTTACAAACTTGGGGTTTGCTTTTATTGCTTTTTCATAATAAATTTCTTCTTCATACGAACCTGTAGCTATACTTGCGATAATTTCTCCTACGGCATCTAACGCAAGATAATTTTTACTGTCAAGTTTTACAGCTTTCAAAAATTCTTTTTTTATTTGGTCTATATCTTCCGTTTCATCTTCAGAAAGCTTCTCATCTTCTGCTTTTACTTTGGCATTAGCAGTAATAAATGCTTCTATTGATTTACTGTTTACTCCTGCTTTTTTGAGTTCACTTCGTATTTCGGCTTCAGAATAATAATTTCTTTTTGAATTATTATTTTCTGAAACTGTTTTTGTTTCAATAGTTTTATCATTCTCAGAAACAGATTTAATTTTATCAGTTTTTTGATTTTTGGAAATAATCGTATTGTTTCCATTAGAAAAAGTTATATTGAATATAGTTATTATTATTCCTAATATAAGAAAGAGTTTTTTAAATATTTTTATGTTCATTATTTCACTCCTTTTATTCCTTATTTTATTATTTAGAATGTTGTTAGAATATTATAACTATTCTAAATTTACTTGATTAAGTATCACAATATTTTTATTATTTTATCTTGTATTGACTTTTGTTTTTTTATTATTATCTGCTTTATTTATTGTATTTTCGTTATTTGTTTCTTTCATTTTAGCTGACATTTCAGATTTTATTTCGGCGATGTTCTTTCTTGGAGTTACTGTTACTTGAACTTCTTTTTTATTCTCTTTTCCATTAAAAAGAGTATTTTCGGAAGGTTCAAAATCTCTTTTATAAGACTTTTTATCTCTATTTTTTTCAGTTTCTTTATTTTTTAAAGGTATTTTATTTTTAATTGCTATATTTTCAAGAGATGCACTGCCTAAAAATGCCTTTTGCCAATAAGTATTACTATTCAAATTAGTTACTCTAACTCCTTTTCTCGGACCACTTATGGCTTTCTTAGTATTTCGTCCGCCGCCACCGGAATCAATAAATTCTCCGTTTCCTATATATATACCAACATGAGAAACAGTACCTTTTCCAGTAGTATCAAAAAAGATTAAATCTCCAGGTTTTAAATCTTCTTTTTTTAAATCACGTTTTGCATCTTTTGCTTGTTGATATGAAGCTTCAGAAATTTTCAATCCTGATTGTTTATAAACAAATCTTGTAAATCCTGAACAATCAAAATTATCGGGTCCTTTTGCTCCCCATACATAATTAGGTCCTTTTTTTCTTTTTAATACTGCCTTTGCATTTTCCACTACCTGTTTTCTTAAATCATCTATATCAATGGGTTCTTTTTCTTTCTTTATGATCGTGAAAGCCCATCAATTTTTCCATATCTTCATCCATAATGATTCTCCTTTTCTATTTAATTTTAATTTTTATAATCAATTTTATATAAATATTATATAATATAAAACTACAATTTGTCAAAATTTACTGATATAAGTCCAAGCTCTTTATTTTACTGTTTTTTGATATAAAATTGGACGTAAAAATAATAACAATATTATTGCTTTTTTTATGTTGATGATTTATTATTTATATGGACTACTTAATTTTTATATATAACTTTATTTGTATTTTTGATATTGATAGTATCTTAATATTTTTTAGTTAAAATAATTAAATATTTAATTTTAGATTTAGTAATATTAAAATTTCAGATAATATTGAAATAATTTCATCTTTTAATCTTTTCGATTTTGTTTTCTATTGTTAATTTAACTAAAAAAACTGCACCTCCAATCTTATGTCCAAGATTTTGGATGCAGTTTACTAAAACTTATAATTTTTATACTCTTTTTTTAAATTTCATATTTTTTCAGTCTTTTTTAGAGACTTCTTTCTTTTTTGCTGAAATATTTAATTCCAATAAATGCTCCTATCAGCATTACAATGCTTATCAGATATGGAGCTCTTATACCATAGACTGTCAAGTCCTCTGCTCTGAATGTACTTACAAATACTCTTATAACCGCATACATTATAAGATAAATCATACTTAGTACCCCCGGATTATATTCCTTTTTCCTGAAATAGTACCATAATATTAAAAATCCTATCAGATTTAAAGCTGATTCATAAAGCATTGCAGGATGCAAAGGATAATCAGGAAATTCCATTCCCGCAGGAGTATCTTTAGGGAAAACTATTCCCCATGGAACAAGTTCCTTAAATTTTGTCTGCATTTCAAGAGACATTGACTGATAAGAAGCCCACCATTGAGAAAATTTCCCTGAAAATATTACATTCCACGGAGTAAATGTAGGAACTCCATGTACTTCTCCATTTGCAAGATTTCCAAATCTTCCAAGAAACTGACCGAGAAAAAGCGGTCCTACTGCCGCATCGGTCAGTACCCATATATTTACTTTATTTTTCTTTGCATATATGTATGAGCCAACAAGTCCTCCTATTATTGCTCCATGTATTGCAAGTCCTCCCTCCCATACTTTAAATATAGAAAGCGGACGAGATACGTATTCTCCAAATTTAAGAAGTACATAGTACAATCTTGCTCCTATAAGTCCTGAAATCATTGACCAGAAAGCAAAATCTTCTATCATTTTCTTATCTTTCATACCTCTTTTTCGGGATACTTCATCTCTATTTGCTATAAATATCCCGGCAAGGAAAGCTATTATATACATAAGACTGTATATTCTAAGTTCAAAGTTGCCAATTTTAAATAAATAAGGTTTCATTTATTCTTATTCTCCTAACTGTTTCTTTAATTCTTCTTCAAATAGAATAAAGAAATCATTTATCTGCTCTTTTGATATTTCTCCCAATATTCCTATTCTCATTAAGCTGTCTCCAAATTTCCCTTTTCCGCCTGTAACTGTATAACCTTTATCTTCCAACGCACTTATAATGTCCTTTATAATTACACCTTCTCTATATATGGAAACTAAAGTGTTTGTTCTGTTTTCTTCTTTTTTTACAAGCAAATTGAAGCCCAACTTTTGTGCTTTTTCTTCAATTAATTTTCTTAATTCGTATTTTTCTTTTATCGAACTTTCAATTCCTTTATTTATAAGGTCTTCTAAAGATTTATGCAAAGCAAGTATCAATGATATTGCAGGAGTATATGGCGTTTCCGAAAAATCATCAAAATATTTCTGATACTGTTTCATACTGAAATAATATTTAGGTAAATCAGATTTTTCCATAGCCTTTTTCGCTTTATCGCTCATTGCCACAAAAGATAATCCAGGCGGTATTAAAAAGGCTTTCTGGCTTCCCGCAATAGCCACATCCACGTGCCAACCGTCAAAATCAAAATCATTAGCTACAAGACCGCTTATAGTATCCACCACAAGCAAAATATCCGTATTTTTTGTCAATTCTCCCAATGCTTTTATATCATTTAATATCCCTACTGATGTCTCACTGTGAGTAGCAAGTATCCCTTTTATATCAGGATTTTCTGCCAATGCTTTTTTCACATCTTCAAGTTCATACCCGTCTCCAAATTCATATCCTAAGTTTATTACATTCAAACCGTATATTTCAGCTATTTTTTTAAATCTTTCACCAAAATATCCGGTATTTATAACGATGACTTTATCTCCTTTGGAAAAAAAGTTTACAACTGCGGCTTCCATGGCACCTGTTCCTGAAGATGTTACAACTGCCACATCATTTTTTGTTTTAAATACTTTTTTCAGATTTTCATTTGATTCTTTCAATATTCTTCTAAATTCCGGCGTTCTATGATGTATAATATCCTGTCCGAATATTTTCAAGTATCTCTCCGGTATATTAGTAGGTCCCGGAGTGAGTAATAATTTTTTAGAGCTCATAATACTTCCTCCTGTTTAATTTTATATTTTTTATTCATATTGATTATATTACGAATTCCCCAACAAATCAATGCCTGTTTAAATTTATAAAATTCAGTTATCCCTGTTTTACATTAAATCAACTACTATAGACTTCACTTTCGTCATACTTTCAATGCTGTATTTTATTCCCTGAACTCCTACACCCGAGCCTTTTATCCCTAAGAACGGAAAATTGTCAGGCCCTCTTTGAGTTTTGTTATTTATCTGAACCGTACCTACTTCGAGTTTTTCCGCAATATGGAATGCTTTTATTATATCTCTTGTAAATACTGATGTTTGAAGCCCAAATTCAGAGCCATTACATATTTCTATGGCTTCTTCCATTGATTTTATTCTTATTAGAGGCAACACAGGGCCAAAAGGCTCTTCCCATGCTATTCTCATATCAAGGGTAACATTATCAAACAATACAGGCCACAGCAAATTTTCCTCTCTTCGATATTCTGTAAGCTGTCTTGCACCTTTTTCCTTAGCATCTGTTACAAGCCCTTCTATAAAGTCTGCCGCTCTGTTGTCTATCAGCGGTGTAATATCAGCATTATCAAAAGGATTTCCCACTTTCAGTTTTTTTACTTCAGCAGCTACAAGTTCTGCCAGCCTGTCAGCAGCACTTTCAATTACCAAAACTCTTTTTATCGCAGTACATCTCTGTCCCGAATAGCTGAACGCTCCACTTACTATATCTTTGGCAGCTTTTTCCAAATCGGCATCTTCCAATACTATCGCTCCGTCTTTTCCTCCTAATTCGAGCATTATAGGACGCATTCCAGCAAGCTCTCCTATTCTTTTTCCTACAGGAGTACTTCCCGTAAAGTTTATGAAATCTACTAAAGGATGAGCTATCAGATAATCTCCTATTTCAGAGCCTTTACCTGTTACGGTATTTATCACACCGTTCGGTATTCCAGCTTCATGAAATGCTTTTACAAGCAGCAGTCCACTTATCGCTCCTTGTGTAGGCGGCTTAAATATTACCACATTTCCCCCTATAAGAGCAGGAGCTATTTTGGAAGCCGAAAGATTTACGGGATAGTTGAAAGGTGCTATCGCCAGTACAAGTCCCATTGGCTCTTTTCTCACAAGAGCTATTTTATTTTTACTTGCAGCTTCAAAGCTTCCTCCTTCTATTATTTCTCCTACGGTTCTCATTCCTTCTTCGGCAGTATATCTTATCAAATCTGCCGTTCTTGTAACTTCACCTATGGCAGCTTTAATTCCTTTGGAAACTTCTTTCGCGAGAATTTCTCCTATTATCTCCTTATCTCTTTCCAAAATTTCGGCAGCTTTGTATAGATAATTTGCTCTTTCTATTACTGCCAGTTTTCTCCATTTATCCAGAGAGATTTTTGCAGTTTCCATTGCAAAATCGACTTCTTCTCTTGTCATTGCAGGAACTGTACCTAATTCTTCACCATTTATAGGAGAGTATATTTTTATCTCCTTTTCAGATTCTTTCCATTCCCCATTTAATAAATTTTTGTATCTCATTTTTTCTCCTTCTTTCTACTTTTGTTTCTACTTTTTATTTTCATTCTCAATTATAATATTTATGTTACAATTTTTAATACTCTTTTGTAAGTTTATCATATTCCAGCAATTTTTTCAGTATATTTTCCACATCAATCAGTTTGAGCATATTCGGTCCGTCAGATTTAGCCACTGTAGGGTCAGGATGTACTTCTGCAAATATTCCGTCCACTCCTACTGCCAATGCCGCTCTTGCCAAAGGATATACGTAAGTACTGTTTCCCCCTGATGTTTCTCCCTGCCCACCAGGTATCTGTACGGAATGAGTCGCATCGAAAACTACGGGATAGCCGAATTTCCTCATTTCAAGTAGTCCTCTCATATCTACGACAAGGTTGTTATAGCCGAAAGACGCACCTCTTTCACAGAGCATTATATTTTTATTTCCTATTTCTTCAAATTTTTTTACTACATTTTTCATATCCCATGGAGCCAGAAACTGTCCTTTTTTTATATTTACAGCTTTTCCGGTTTCTCCCGCAGCTATGAGCAAATCAGTCTGTCTTGAAAGAAAAGCGGGGATTTGCAGCAAATCTATGACTTTTGCGGCTTCTTTACAATGCCAAGGCTCGTGAATATCTGTCGCTAAAGCTACTCCGTATTTTTCTTTTACTCTTGCCAGTATTTCCAGACCTTTTTCTATACCGGGACCTCTGAATGACGAGATAGACGACCTGTTTGCTTTATCGAAAGATGCTTTAAATATATATTGTATTCCCAGTCTATCAGTTATTTCTTTCATTTTTTCAGCTACTTCATTTACAAGGTCTTCCGACTCTATGACACACGGACCTGCGATAAGAAACATTTTCCCGTTGCCTATTTTAATATTATCCGTAATTTTCACTTCATTTACTTTATTTATAAGCATTTCAAAACATCCTTCCCTTTAAATTTTTATAATCTGCAAAATAATTTATAAAGTAATTTTACCATAATATTGCCTGAAAAAAAAGTCCTTAAAATATATTTTGTTTATTATTTATTACATAAATTTAAATGCTTAACAGAAAAATAAATAAAATATAGAAGAAATTAGCTAAATATAATAATTTCATCCTAATATCCAAACTTAAAATATTGAATATTTATCAGGTCATAATAAAATCATAACAAAAAATCTTGATTTTACGATATTTTTGTAGTATAAATAATTGGAATAAAAATTTTATAAATTGAGAGGAGAATCAATTATGCCTAAAGAAACTTTAAACCCCTTTGAAATAGCACAAAAACAGGTTAAATCGGCTTGTGATAAACTAAATGCCGATCCTGCGGTGTATGAAATTTTGAAAAATCCTATGAGAGTATTGGAAGTTTCCTTTCCTGTAAAACTTGATAACGGAACAGTTAAAACTTTCACAGGATACCGTTCCCAGCATAATAACGCTGTCGGCCCTTATAAAGGCGGAATAAGATTTCATCAGAATGTAACATTAGATGAAGTAAAAGCATTATCCACATGGATGACTTTTAAATGTTCAGTAGTAGGTATTCCTTATGGAGGAGGTAAAGGCGGAATAACTATCAATCCTAAAGAATATTCCCAAGCTGAGTTGGAAAGAATTTCAAGAGCATACTCTCAGGCTATTTCACCATTAATCGGTGAAAAAACGGATATTCCCGCTCCTGACGTAAATACTAACGGTCAAATAATGTCATGGATGCTTGATGCTTATGAAAAAATTGCAGGAAAGTCCACTCCGGGAGTTTTCACAGGTAAGCCTTTAGGATTTGGAGGTTCCCTTGCAAGAACCGAAGCTACAGGATACGGAGTTACCCTTGCTGCAAGAAAAGCCCTCGAAAAAATTGGAAAAGATATTAAAGGAGCGACTTTCGCAGTACAGGGATTTGGAAATGTAGGATATTACACAGCTTACTATGCTCACAAAAATGGAGCTAAAATAGTCGCAATCTCCAATATAGACACAGCTTTCTATAATGAAAACGGAATAGATATGGAAAAAGTAATAAAAGAATTTGAAGAAAAAGGATATATAACAAACAACGGATACGGAAAAGAAATTCCTCACAGCGAATTACTTGAGTTGGAAGTGGATGTACTTACTCCATGTGCATTGGAGAACCAAATTACTTCCGAAAATGCCGACAGGATAAAAGCAAAAATCATTTCAGAGGGAGCTAACGGTCCTACTACTCCTGAAGCGGACGAAATTTTATCTAAAAAAGGAATTATAGTAGTTCCTGATATCCTTGCAAATTCAGGCGGAGTCGTAGTTTCCTATTTTGAATGGGTACAAAATCTCCAAAATTACTACTGGGAATTTGACGAAGTTCAGAAAAAAGAAGATTTATTACTTTCCAAAGCTTTTGAAGATGTATGGAATTTAGCTGAAAAATATAATACTACTTTAAGAAACGCCTCTTATATGAAAAGTATCGAAAGAATTGCCAAAGCTATGAAACTAAGAGGCTGGTATTAGTATAGTATTACTTAAATTTTATAGACAAACTGTGAAGCTTTCTTACGTAAAAAATATTAAGAAAATTGTTAAAGTTATGAAACTAAAAATTAAAAGACTAATTTTAACAATTATTTATCTGTTCTGAAAGGGGAAAATTAAAATTATGAAAAATATATTTATAGCAATATTGACGTATAAAAAACCGCTGGAAGAAGTTTCTAAATTTCGTCCTGCACATTTTGACTTTTTAGATATATACTACAAAGCAGGAAAATTTATTGCTTCAGGTCGCCAGACTTCTCTGAAAGGTGGAGTAATAATAGCCAATAATGTTACAGAAGAAGAATTAAAAAATATTCTGAAAGAAGATCCTTTTCATAAAAACGAACTGGCTGATTATGAGATAATTGAATTTACCCCTGCAAAATTTGCTGAAAAATTTGAATATTTTATAAAATAATAACAAATACTGTAATAAAGATAATATTAATAAAAAATAACATTTATCCATTTAACAAAGTTTTACTTATAAAAAATATTTGTTTGCTTTTGAAAAATGAAAACTCGTCTATGACTTAGATAATTCATTTTTTTACTGCTTATTCCATATTTTTCATTGTAAAATTTTTGACAAATTCATAAATGTTATTTTTATTATAAACTCATTTTATAATTTTAATATTTTACAACTTTAGTTCCATTATAGACATCTCTATCAAATTCTCCAATTCTGTTAGCCACGAGCATGGCTACAAGCACATCTATATCAACATTGTTTAAAGTTCTGAACATTCCCGAGAACCAGTCTATTCCTATGAGTACAGCTATACTGTCAAGGGGCAGTCCCATAGAAGTTGCAAGAAAAGTATAAACTATAATTGCCCCTCCCGGTACGACAACACTTCCCATACACATCAGACATGATAAAACGACAGCCATTATCATCTGATAAGTTGTAAGATGTATTCCTGAAAACTGTGCTATAAAGAATATTGCCGTAACATTACAGAGGGCCCAGCCCGATGAATTCATAGACATTGTTATAGGCCCTGTAAAATCCGAAACTTTTCTGCTCACGCCAAATTTTGTAACGGAATCTTCCATTTTTGTCGGCAAGGTTATGGCACTTGATGTAGTAGTAAGTGCTATAATGGACATTTTCATAAATTTTTTCGGCATTTTAAAAATATTTACTTTACATATAACTACTGTTATGATTCCATAGATCAAGAGTTGCAGTATATCACCTATAATCAATATTCCCAGAAATTTAGCCATAGGAATAACAACTGTGAATCCTTTGCTTCCCGTTACATCGGCAAGTAAGCAAAATATCCCTATAGGAGAAATTTTCATTACATTTTTTATAATATTCACTATAATTTCATTGACAGATGTAATCCAATCCAGAATAATAGTTTTTCCCGTATCTCTTATATGCTGGGACATAGCAACTCCAAAAAACAGTGAAAATATTATGCAGGGTACCATAGCACTATTAGCCATTGCGGAAAAGATATTAGTAGTGAAAAAAGCAAGTATAGTGTCCTGCAATGATGTATCCTGCAATGTTCCCGATGCTGCAACCTTTTCTCCGATTTCAGTCATATGTGCGACACCTGTTCCCGGCTGGATATAACAAGCCAGTACCGCACCCATAAAAGCCGAAGTAAGTGTAAAGAATATAATCCATTTAAATGTATGAAATCCCATTTTCCCGGCATCACCGACACTTCCCCGTCCTACCGCTACTATAACTGCCGACATTACCAGCATTATAACCGACATCTGTATAATTCTCAGAAAGATATCTCCAAATATTTTCAGATTTGAAGACCATGGACCGACAATTCCTCCAAACAATATTCCTCCGAAAGTGGCTATTAATATCTGTCCTGTCAGTGATAAACCAAATATTTTTTTATTCTCAGTCATTTTGCACCTCTCTATTCTTCATAATTTAAGAGTAAACAACAATTTATTACTGATTTTTATTTCTGACTTGCAAAGGCACTTTGCCCCCCAAATTTATTATAATGTACAATATCGCTTACTAGATATTCATATATTCCTTTCTCTACAGGTATTCCTTCTTTCTGATATTTTTCATAAGTAAGTTGGCTTGTTTCTCCCGGATAAAAGACCTGTTTAAAACCTTCCGCCGCTTTTATTTTATGAAGCTCATCTTTTGTTCTTGTAATGTTTTCCTTAAATTTATTTATATCGGTAAATTTGGCAGGATCTATTAGTATGAAAGTGTGTCCTAAGTCTCTTCCTTCGGACATTTTATCATACATTGATGACACATGCCCTCCAAAAGGCACTCCAAGCATTACTCCTGAAAGGACATCTACCATCATCATCAATCCGTATCCTTTCGGTCCTGAAATTGGTAATAACGCTCCAACATCATGAGGATTTGTAGTCGGCACCCCTTTTCTGTCTACAGCCCATGTATCAGGTATTTCTACATTTTTTGAACGGGCATCCAAAATTTTACCCCATGCCTGAACCGAAGTCGCCATATCAAATATAATAGGAAGTCCTTCCGAAGCAGGTGCTCCAAATCCTATAGGATTTGTTCCGTAATACGGCTCTCTTCCTCCATAAGGAACTACCATAGGGTCAGATTGACACATTGTAAGACCTATCAGGTCATTTGCAGTTATTTTATTTAAATAATAAGCCATTGTTCCGCTATGGCTCAATTTTTCAATACCTACTATCGCTACTCCATTTTCTTTAGCCATATCGATTGCATATTTCAGAGCTTCATTAGCTACATATTGACCTATCCCGTTATCACCATGAAAAATTCCTGTACATGGCCCCGTTTTTTCAAAACTGAGATTAGGCTCTATCGTAACACCTTTTTTGGCTATTCTTTCAGCATAATAATCTACACGAACTGCTCCGTGTGAGTGAATTCCGCAACAGTCAGCAAAAACTAAATGTTTTGCTACTTCGTCCGCATGTTCGGATTTTAGTCCGGCTTTTTCCAATTTATTTTTAATAAGGTCGTGCAGTTCACTTGGAGATACTATAACTACTTCATTCATATGTTTTCCACCTCTCTGAATTATTCTATTTAAATTATCCGTTATATACCATTAAATCGGATTATTTGGCATTTTCCTCCGCTAAGCTGAATATTCCCATTCCTACAAGCAGCAGAACTGCCGCAAGATAAAATCCCGACTGCATTGAACCGAATTTATCCGCTATCCATCCTGTTACAATAGGAGCTGTAATTGCTGCCGACATTCCTATAAAGTTATATGCACTGAGTGCTGTTCCCAATGCTTCTTTAGGTGAATTTTTAGTTACATAGGCTACTAAAATAGGATCCAATGCCAGTTTCCCTGTAAGTCCGTATAATATAAGCATAAATATCAGCAGACCTCTATCTGTTACAAACGCCATTCCAAATGTTGAAATCAGTGCCAAAGGTACCAATGAATAAACAAATATCTTTGTTTTTTTCAGTTTATCCGATAATCTTGAAATAATCAATGCCCCCGGTACCGACGCCCACGGAACCAATGAAGCTATAAATCCTACACTTGTTCCTTCAAATCCTCTTTCAGCCTGTAAAAATTTAGGCAGCCATGTAATTATTACGAAATTTGCATAAATTGAACAGAATAACAGTAGAAAAGCACACATAAGATTTTTACTTTTAAATACTGACAATCCTGATTTTTTAGTCTTTTTGACTTCTTCCTGATTTTTTTCAGACACTTCCTTGTGGCTGTCTTCAGGTCTTACTACTCTTTCTTTTAAGAACATAAACATTATTCCTACAATAACCGTAGGAACAGCCATAATGAAAAACGGCAAACTCCAATGATTACCTTTTTCCAGCACTAAATAGCTTGACAATAGATATCCTCCCGATGTTCCGAAAGCCATTCCACTATTTATAATAGCTGTTCCCAAAGTCAGACTTTTTGTAGGTATGGCTTCCCCCGACAGTGCATACTGCGGTCCGTAATATGCTCCTTCTCCTACTCCTGTTATTGCACGGTAAATCATCAGTATTCCTATACCTCCTGCAATACCGCTTAAAAATGTTCCCGCTCCGAATAATATAAATCCAAGAGCTATTACTATTCTTCTTCCTACGATATCACCTGCTATTCCGAAAGGTATCTGCATAATCGCATACGTAAGGAAAAATATACTGTTAAGAGCTCCCAACTGAGTATTGTTCAGATTAAACTGCTCTCCAATTTTTCCCATAACAGGGTTTAAAATAGTTCTGTCCGCATACATTAAAATCCACCCGAAAAAACATAGTGCTACTACTTTCCACCAGTAACGTTCCGATACATTCATCGCTTTATAACGCTTTTCCAACATACTGCTCATTTTATTTCCTCCATTTTCCTATATTTTTTTATTCCCAAAAAAATTCCGAATAATAAATCGTATCCCGATGTGTGTCCTATTTTTGTAATATTCAAAACAGCTTCTTCGACATCTTTAGAAAATAAATCAAACATATATTCATTTACATATCCTCTGTTAAATGCGTCAAAATACTGTTTACTTATATCTGTAGTATAATTTCCGTAAATTAACTTAATACTTTTTTTATGCAAATATTCTATCAGGGCGTAACCTAATAATATATCATCTCCGGCAGGGGTAAGTCCTTTTCCTCTCCCTGTCAAATATTTACTGCTTTTTTCGGTAATTCCGCACTGTAAGGACTTTATGACTTCATCTTTTTCAATTCCTATTTTTATTTCAAAATTTATATTTTTTAAATATGAAAATATTTCATTGAGTTTTTTTTCAGAATAATTTATTTCCGATATTTTAAGACTGACTTTCTTCATTTCTGAAATATCTATGACTTGAATGCCAAATAATGTATAAAATAAAAGTTTTTTATCCTTTTGTATTACAATATCATTATTTTTACAGACTGAAATTAAATTTTGAATTTTTTCTTCGGATATACGGCAGCCAAAGCTTGTCAGTCCTTTATTTCCATTTGAAATATGTACAAGATTTTCTCCAAACTGTATATTTAACGAATTGTTAAATATACCGTGAATATACCCTGTTTTCTGATTTTCAAGATACAGGAGCATTAATTCACTAATGCTTCCCGTATCTTTTATTTCACTTTTTTTATACAACTTATTCATTATTCAGTATCCAGACCTATATGTTTCGCGTAAGCAATCAATGCTTTTTCAAAACATGCTAACGGTGCTCTTACAGTTCCTGCTCCTACTTGTCCCACTCCTGCATTTTTATGAGCTATTCCTGTATTTATAATCGGAGTAATCCCTGTTTCCACTACTTTTCTTATATCTATACCTAAAGGAGCTCCTTTGAAATCCCATGTAGGGATAGCAAAATTAGGATTATGTATTGTACATATTTCAGCCATTTCATCACTGATTTTTAAAGCATCTTTAAATCCTCCCGCTCCTACAAATCTTGTTACTCCGGGTGCAGCAATCATTGTCATTCCTCCTACACCTACAGTTTCAGTAATTGCACTGTCTCCTATGTCAGGATTTGCATCATCCTGAGTAAATCCTGTAAAGAACAGTCCTTTAGGTGTATTGACAGGAGCTGTAAACCATTCATCACCAAGTCCGCTTATACGTATTCCGAAATCTTTTCCGTTACGTGTCATCGTTGTAACTATTGTACCTTTAGTATTTTTACGGGCACTGTCAACAATGGATTTTCCTGTTGCCATCATAATATTCAGGAAGAACTGGTCTGTATTTGCTAAAAATTGAATAACATCCTTCTTCATATTTTCATCAATATTGAGAGTAATTATCAGAGGAGTTACTTCTTTCAGGAATAACAGACTCGCAGCAATATTCCGCTGATGAAATTCATCTCCCATTGTGATAGCTTTCGCAATAATCACGTTAAGGTTAATTCCTCCCTCAACTTGTCTTGCTGCCTGACCCAAAACAGGTCCTAACACATCTTTCATCCATTGTAGTCTGTTTACGACTTCTTCGGAATAAGCTCCAAAACGTAAAACTTTTCCTATTCCCTCATTTAAAGTACAGTAAGCTCTATTACCTGTCAGTCTGTTTTCTACTACAAGTACGGGCATATTTGCTGAAGTTATTCCTCCCATAGGTCCTACAGCTTTTACATGATGACAAGGAATAAATGTTACTTCTCCTTTTTCAAGCATTTTACGTGCCGCTTCCTCATTTTCAGCCCATTTTTCAAATAACGCCGCTCCTATACATGAACCTTGCATAGGTCCTGTCATTTCATCATATTGGATAGGAGGTCCCGCATGAAGCAGCACTTTTCCGTTTATTTCCGGAATAACCGTATATGCAGGAACTACATCTATCAGATAAGGAGCCGAATTTTTCATTGCTTCAACAACTACAGCATTTTCCTGCTCAATATTATCAAGCTGTTTCAGCTGCTGTAAAATTTTAATCAGTTTCTGATTTCCTCCTGCTACAGGCTTCCATTCAAACTGGACGCATTTTCCGCCATACTGTCTTACAGGTTCTGCAAATCCTGCCACACCGATATTGACTACTCTCGGTTTTGTCAATAACAAGTCTTTTACAGCTTCACTCACTTCAGGTAATGGGCGTATTTCCCCTTTATATTCCTTAAATTCTTTATCGTTCTCTTCCGTATCTGTTCCCATAAGATTTAATGCCATTCTTACTGCCGCTGCATTGCTTTCTTTTACAATCATTCCGGCTTCTTCGAGTATTTTTTGAGATTTTTCGTAATTTTGCGGATCGCCTTTTGTTCCGCATACAGTTCCTATGATATACAATTTTCTATTTTCTTTTACTGATTTATCAATAATTTCTTTTATAACAGGGGCAAGTTGTCCTGCCATATCTTCATTAGCACCGTATCCCAATACTACATCGAGCAGTATAATTCCTGTACGACTGTCTGCTCCAAATTCTCGAAGTTTTTCGATACGTACTGTCGGGTCTATCATTGGATGAGGCTTTCCTTGGGTGTAAATATCGTCTCCCAGATCCATTATTTCAAATCCTTCCGTTTTCAGCATATATCCTTCTTCTTTTGTTATCGAAGATAATTTTAGTGCTTCAGTTACGAGCATAGTTGCTTCATAAGCCAGAGTTCCTCCTGAATACAGTCCTTTTATAGTTTTATCCGCAATATTGCTGTCTTTTGAATGAACATTTGTTTTTTCCTGATAATTTTTCTTAATTTTTTCCCCTTTTGAAAGGTCTACTGCAATTTTTGCACATTCTTCCAAAGTATGGGCAAAATATACATTACCTTCATGATATTCAGGTTTTTCTCCAAGAAAAATAGCAACAACAGGTTTATTCAGAGAATGCAATAATTCCACTACATCATTTTTTACTTTTTCAGCAGGCGGTTTGGAAACTACAACTATTACGTCGACAGGGTCATAATGGGCAAGTCCTGCCAAAGCGTCTTTTGTTGTTATTGCTCCTACTTCAGTAGACAAATCATGTCCTCCTGTACCTATTGCATGGATAACCCCTCCTCCAAGTTTTTCAATAATTGTAGAAATTTCCTGTATTCCTGTTCCCGAAGCTCCTACTATTCCTATATTTCCTGAACGTACCACATTTGTAAAAGCAAGAGGAACATTACTTATTATCCCTGTTCCACAGTCAGGTCCCATTACGAGCAGTCCTTTTTCATGGGCTTTTTTCTTTAATCTTACTTCTTCACTTTGAGCCACATTATCACTAAATACAAACGCATGCAGTCCGTTGTCTATCGCATTTTCTATTTCAAGAGCCGCATAAATACCCGGCACGGAAATCAATGCTACATTAGCGTCAGGCATTACTTCTTTTACTTGTTCCCAGTTTCTTACTGACTGTTGCACTCCTTCTTCCTTTTTTACCGATAAATCTGACAGAAATTTATCAATCGCTGCCATTACCTCATTTACAGTTTTTTCATTATCAGAATCTACAACAACTACCATATCACTTGGTTTAGCCTTTTTTGCTTCTTCCGACAGTAAGCCGGCACCGTTAAAAATATCCTTATTTGCATCGGTACCCATCATAACCTGTACTTTATTTACATCTTTCATTGTACTGATATGATTTGTAAGTAACATAAGGTTTATAGAATCCTGATAACTGTTTTCTTTCAATACGGTATAAAGCATTTTGTATCCTCCTCCTATAATTTATAATTATTTTTCAATATAATTATATTATGAAATTTCAAATAGTCAATATTATTATAAATTTTTTTCTACTTTTTTATATCTGTGATATTTCAGTATATATATAAGTCAATAAATATAAGGATATATAACAAAATAGTTGACAATTGTATCTAACCTGTGATAATTTATATCTATATTGTAAATTATGAACATTGAGAGGAGAAAGGCTCGCAGAAGCTTATAAAAGATATGAAAAAAAATTTGGATACATTAGCTTATGAATATATAAAAAATAAAATATTGAATAATGAATATAAAGGGAAAGAATTAATCTATGAAAAAGAAATTGCTGAAGAGCTTTCTATCAGCAAAACCCCTGTAAAAGAAGCTTTATCCCGATTGGAAAATGAAAAATTTGTAATTATTAATCCGAGGAAATCAGTATCAGTAACGGAAATTAATTTGAAACTGATAAAAGATGTGTTTCAGGTTCGTTCAAAAATAGAACCTCTCCTGGTTGAGCTGACGACTTTATCTTTAGAAAAAGACGAACTTAAAAAATCTCTTCTGGATTTTAAAAAAAGTTTTGAGAAATTAGGAAAAAAGGAAAAAGTGAGCGGAGTAGAGTTTGATAAGGTTTATGACGGATATAGATATTTTTTTGCTGCAAATTGCGGAAACTATTTTTTTTCGAGACAAATGACTCTCGTATATGACCATTTGCACCGCATAAGACGGGTTTTATACGGTATAAATAACCGGCGTCTGGAAGCCATTGATGAACATATAAATATAATTGACCTGATTTTGAGTGAATACCCTCCTCTCAAGATTATTAGAGAGTTATGTGAAAAACACGTTGAAGCTGCACAAATGGATTTTTTTAAAAATTTAAATAACCTGAATATATAGAATTAAAAAATAAGTCATCTTAATGATTTAATTTCAAAATTAATTATTAACTGTTAGAAGAACTTTAACAAAATTTGTTAAAAAACAAATTCTGTTTATAATTGGATTTTATTATAAATATAAAATTATAAATCCAAAAGTCAATAATATAAAAAAATAACATTTCTGATAAATTCATAAATGTTATTTTTTATATTTTATAATTTATATTTTCAGATATTGTTCAAATACAGATCTGTGTTACTTTTATGTTACTTTCAATAATGACGAAAATTTATATAAAACTGTATTCAAAATCATATTTTAAATTCTTAGTTCAGATTTAATATAAACTTGTATTATTTTCTAATCTAAAATAATCTAAAATTTTTTCAGCACATCATTTTTCAATTTTTCAAAAGCTCTACCTCTATGACTCACACTTTTCTTTTCCTCAATAGTTGCAAGCCCAAAAGACTTTCCTAAATCATATGAATAAAATATAGGGTCATATCCGAATCCGTTATTTCCTTCTTTTTCAAATAAAATCTCTCCCTGCGTTTCTCCTCTGAATGATTTTACAGTCCCGTCAGGAAAGGCAATACTCACCACAGATACAAAATGTGCTTTCCTATCTTTTTTTTCTATATTTGATAAATTTTTTAACAGTTTTTCCATATTCAATTCATCAGTTGCATTTTCTCCGAAGTATCTTGCAGAATATATTCCCGGTTCACCGTTTAAAGTATCTACACACAACCCCGAATCATCTGAAACTGTTATAATTCCTGTATATTTTGCTATTTCCAAAGCTTTTTTCGCTGAATTTTCTTCAAAAGTCTTTCCGTCCTCAACTACATCGGGAAAGTCTATATTATCCAATATCGATAATACTTCTATATTCATTCCTTCGGTCAATTTTTTAAAATCTTTTATTTTCCCTTTATTTTTTGTTGCCAGAATTATTTTCATCCTGCTCCCTTTCCATAATAGTACTTTCTTATAAAAACTGTATAAACTATAAATTACACAAGCTATAAATTATATCAGATAATAATTTTTTAGAAATTTAATAATTCTATTTAATTTATCCTATTTACTTTTAAATTCTTCAAAATTTTCTTTTATTATTCTGTTTACAATCTCATGTATATCTTTCTGCTCTTCTTTTGATAAATCACTGAGATTAACAGGTTTATCAACTATTATTTTTACATTTTTATTGGGAGTTACTTTCAGGCTCTTTCTGCTCTGAACCTGATAAGTCCCTACTAAAGTAACAGGTACTATTCTTGCTCCCGTATCTGTCGCAAGTTTAAAGCTTCCTTTTTTAAATTCTCCTATTGTACCGTCCTTGCTTCTGCTTCCTTCAGGAAATATCACATAAGAATGCCCATTTTTTATTTTATATATAGCTTCTTTCATATCCTTCATTCCCTGACGGACATTTTTCCTATCCAAAAATATACAGTCAAAAGCCCTCATCCAACGTCCTATCATCGGCCATTTCTTCATTTCTTTTTTTGCAATAAAAGAAAAATCCAATGGAAGATAACCTAAAAGAGTAGGAATATCCACGTTACTCTGGTGATTGGAAATCAGAATTACTGCTTCACCTGTTTCCTTTATTTTTTTTATTTCACTTTCACTTCCGTTTTTATAAATAGTTTTTACTTTACTCCCTGAAGCCCATATAAGATTTTTACCCCAGTTTTTTGCGACTTTGCATACATATTTATATCTTTTTTCTCCTTTATTCAGTAAAAGATACCAGTAATGAATAAAAGTCCCGTAAATAAAAGTCCCTAATATTATAAAATGATAAAATATTGTTCTCATAATGTCCTTCCTATTCCATAAAATCTTCAAATCCGTCAAATTCCTTATATTCTCTCAATTTCCGAAAAATATTATCCAATTCAAATCCCTGTCTTACAAGATATTGTACTAATTTTTTTTCATCCTTTTTTATATTTTTCAAAATAACTTTTTTCAATTTTTCTTCCTCTATATCTTTTTCAGTTTCATCCTGAATGGTTGAATATGCTTCTTCTATTTTTTCCTTATTCAATCCTTTCTGTAAAAGATTGTAAGTAATCCTCTGTTTTCCGTATTTTCTGCTATTTATATAGGATATCGCATAATTCAAATCATCTATATACCCCAATTCAATCAGCTTTAATACAGCTTTCTCAACCATTTTTGCATTTCTGTATTTTTCATTCAGTTTCATCTGAATTTCTTTTTTTGTCCTATCCTTTAACGAAAGCAGAAATATTCCTTTTTCAAGAGAAGCCTCGTATGAAATATCGTCATAGAGGCTTTCAATATCATCACCAACTTTTAATCCATATCTCTGTTTTATCGACGGACTTATGTCAATAATCTCTTCATTAGATAAATACAGTTTATTCTTTTGTATTTTTTCTATTATCATTCTTCAATTTCCATTTCTTCTTCTATTTCTTCTTCTATCTTGGATGCCTTCTTTTTAGAAACCGTTTTTTTAACCTTTGATTTTTCTTCCGTTTCTTCCTCATTTACAGGATCAGCAGCACCTTCATCTTTAGGTCTTATAGCCTCAAGAACCTGATTTTCCATTCTTTCATATAATTCTTTATTTTCCTGTAACATTTTTTCTACATTTACCCGTCCTTGACCTAATTTTTCATCTCCATAACTGAACCATGCCCCACTTTTCGCAGCAAATCCTAATGCCAATGCACCGTCAAGTATTTCAGCCACTCTTGAAATTCCTGTTCCATACATTACATTAAATCTTGCCTCTTTAAATGGAGGAGCAACTTTATTTTTAGTTACTTTTACTACTACTTCATTTCCAATAATGTCATCTCCCTGTTTTACAGACCCTACTCTTTTTACTTCCATTCTTACAGTAGAGAAAAACTTCAACGCTCTACCTCCTGAAGTAGTAGTTTGAGGTCCGGGAGTAAATGAAAATCCACCGATTTTTTCTCTTATCTGATTGATAAATACCATTACTGTACTTGATTTTGAAATATTTGCAGTCAATTTTCTGAGAGCTTTCGACATCAGTCTTGCCTGTAATCCCATTTGCTGATCTCCCATTTCTCCGTCAATTTCCGCTTTAGGTACAAGAGCCGCTACCGAATCCACTACTATTACATCCATAGCACCGCTTCTTACAAGCATATCGGCTATCTCAAGAGCCTGCTCCCCCGTGTCAGGCTGGGAAATGAGAAGCTCGTCTATATTTACTCCCAATGCTTTAGCATATACGGGGTCAAGAGCATGTTCCGCATCTATGAATGCAGCCACTCCGCCTTCTTTTTGTGCTTCGGCTATTACATGCAGTGCTAGTGTAGTTTTTCCGGACGATTCAGCACCGTAAATCTCTATAATTCTTCCTCTCGGAACTCCTCCTACACCGAGTGCTATATCTAAATTTATACTTCCTGTAGATATTGATTTTATGTTCATTTTCTGATTTTCACCGAGCTTCATTATTGAACCTTCACCAAATTCTTTTTGAATCTGCGTCAATGCCAGATTTAAAACTCTCTCTTTTTCAGACTGTTCTTTATTATTTGCATTATTTTCTTTTTCTTCTACCGCTTTTTTTCTCGCCATTTCATCTCCTTATTTTTATCATATCCCTTTTTATAAATTCGCTTTCCGTTATTTTAACTATTATTAGATTTAATTAATAAAAACGAACTTCCCCAACTTATTTCACCCCCTATTTTCAGTTTATATTATAACAAAATTTCAAAAAAATAAAAAGAGCAAAACCGCCCTTTTTATTTTCTATTTAGTTTTTCGTTCTGATTATTTTATTTTTTGTTAGTTGCAGGTTTACTGTTTCCTCCTGCTTCAACTTGTTTCAATATTTCAGCAGCTCCTTTTACTTTGTTATTTACAGCTTCTTTTAATATTGCAACAGCTTCAGCTTTTTTACCCATTGCATAGTAAACTTGTCCTAATAAAACTTTGGATTCATTATCTTTATCTTCATTTATTGACTTTTTTAGATATTTTTCAGCTACAGGACCGTTACCCATATTTGCAAAATAAAATCCTATTTCTTTATTTAATGTTTTCTGATTTATACCTTTTGCTGTTTTTATTTCACTGTACATTGAATTTGCCTTTGCAGTATCACCTTTGGACTCATATAATGCTAATAACAGCAATCTTGCGTCAGTATTATTTCTGTCTGCGGATGCAGATTTTTTAAGATAGTCTTCCGCTTTAGTAAGATTATTTGTTTGCAAGTAGTATGAACCTAACATTCCCAATACTTCAGCATTTTTATTACCCGTTTTACTGTTCATTTCCAATAAGATTTTTTCAGCCTGAGCATTATTTTTTTCAGCCAATGCTACTTGAACCAATAAATAACCGGCAGGTATTACCGCATCAGGAGACTGGTTGTATGAATCCTGTAAATATTTTTTAGCTTGTGCTGTATTATTTTTTCCTAAGTAATACTGACCTATATTAAAATTCATTTCAGATGTAAATGTTTTATTTTGAGTTTTGTTTGCTTCGGCATATCTTGCTTGTCCTTTTGACTGCATATTGTTATCAAAATAGAATATAATCAAACTTGAAACAGTATCCACATCTTTTCCATTAGATTTTTTATCAGCCCATGTTATATATTTTTCAGCTTCTTTTATATTTTTTTCCTGAATTGAAATCAAGTATAATAATTTTGCTGCTTCCAAAGATTCCTCTCCTGTATAGTCATCTTTCCATGCAGCAGCTAAGTATTTTTTCGCATTTGCCTTATTATTGTTTTGTAAATAATATGCTCCTAATTGGAAATTAGCTTTTACGGCATAATTTTTATCAGAAGATTTTGCAACCCCTTCCAATACTTTTACAGCTTCATTTATTTTTTTCTGTTCGGCTAATTTCTGTGCATTTTCAAAATCAGATTTCGGATCAGCAAATCCCAACGCACCTATACTTAAAATTCCTAACACTAATAATAATTTTTTCATTTTATCCTCCTAAAATTTTTTTGCTATTTATTTATAACTTGTTTTTCAACAATTTATTTTTTAATAATTATTTTTCATACATTACGATTATTTTCTTAAATCCTCGACAATTTCGGTTTTTGAAGCTGTCTTATCATCCACATTTTTTATGATTTTCGCAGGCATTCCTGCTACTACTACATTTTCAGGAACATTTTCAGTAACTACGGCACCCGCTGCGACAACTGAACCTTTCCCTATTCTTACACCTTCAAGAACAACAGCATTTGCTCCTATGACTACATTATCTTCGATAATTACAGGGTCTGCTGAAGGCGGTTCTATAACTCCCGCTAACACCGAACCTGCTCCGATATGACAATTTTTACCGACTTTTGCTCTTCCGCCTAATACAACATTCATATCTATCATAGTTCCTTCGCCTATTTCAGCTCCGATATTTATTACAGCTCCCATCATAATTACAGCTTTATCTCCTATCGTAACCTTATCTCTTATAATTGCTCCCGGCTCTATTCTTGCATTTACATTTTTTATGTCAAGTAACGGAACTCCGGAATTTCTCCTATCATTTTTCAAATAATAGTTTTTTAGATTATTATTTTTAATAATTTTTTCTATATCTTCCCAATTACCGATTAAAAGTTTCAAACCGTCTTTTCCTATAACTCTGCATACCCCCGTGTCTTTTATCTCTTCATCGGTATAAAGCTCAACAGGAGTGGATTTTTCAGCATTTGCTATAAACTGTATTATTGCTTTGGACTTTTCAAGCTCAGTCATCATTTTATCCTCCATTATTTATTCTTTCATATATTTTTCATTATATTTTTCTTTATTTTATATTCAGGACATCTTTCATCGTGTACAGCCCTGCTTTCTGATTCTTTAAATAAAGGATTGCTTTTATAGCCCCGTCTGCAAATATCTTCCTTGATAATGCCTCATGTTTTATCTCTATTATTTCATCATTTTTGGAATATATTACTGTATGTTCTCCGACTATATTTCCGGCTCTTATCGAGTGTACTCCTATTTCTTTTTCAGTCCTTTTGCTATTTCCTTCCCTGCCGTAGACTATTTTATATTCTTCCTCGTATTCTTCGACAAGGTTTTTATTTATTATTTCGACAAGAGTATTTGCAGTACCGCTCGGTGCATCTATCTTTCTATTATGATGTTTTTCAATAACTTCTATATCAAATCCTTTTAGCAGTTTTGTAGCATAAGCTGTAATTTCATTCAGGATATTCACACCTATTGATGTGTTTGTTGCTTTTATTATCGGTATTTTCTCGGATATTTTTTTAATCTTTTCATTTTGTTCTCTGTTATGCCCTGTTGTAGCTATTAAAAGAGGTACTTTCTTTTTTTCAGCAATTTCAAGTATCTCCTCCAACAAACTGAAATGAGAAAAATCTATAATCGCATCATAATCTATGTCTTTATTTTTTAATGTATCAAAATTCCCTTTTCCAAGAGGATCTACAAATCCTAAAAATTCATTCCCTGAATTTATAATAGCTTCTTTCACATAGTTTGCCATTACTCCGGCACCATAAACAACTATTTTCATAATGCTCCTATTTTTTAATCGTCTAATCATTATAGAATTTGCCACTTTGTTTATACTTTTGTAAATCTTATAATAAACTTAGGTTAATATCTATATATCTTAATTTTATTGGCTTTTTTTGATTTGATAAATTTTTTAATACTTATTTATTAATCGAAATATGAAAAATAAAAAAGCTGTCTTATACTATATAGAATATATTTTTTGAACTTTCTGAATTTTCATTACTTGTTTTTTAAAATATATTTTCATTTAAATTCCAAGACAGCTGTATTTATTTTTTTAATTACTATATATTTCTATTTTAAGAACTTCTGACACCTGTCATTATTAATTTATCAGGTCTTGTTCTTCTTATTTCCCTCTCTGCAAGATTTTCCGAGGCTCCTACTTTTAAAAGTCTTTCCAGTACTTCTACCGTAAATTCTTCGTCATTTACAACAGGATTTCTCATAAGTTCTATAAATTCTTCGTTTTCCTTAGTAGGAATAGGGCTGTTAATATATTTTATAAGCTGATTTGTATTTTTATCCTCTTTTACAGTTCCCCATAACAAATCAAAATTATCCGACAGTTTATCCGAAGGAGATATAGCTTTCTCGGAATGTGCAACTTCTGAGAAATTTCCGTATTCATCTTCATAACCTATAAATACCTCATAATTACGGTTTTTGTCTATTTCTCCTATATAATGAGACCCTATTCTCTCGTGTCTTATTATTTTTCTGTATTCATTACCGTCTTTAAAGAGTTTTATAACTATATTATCAACTACATTTTTATTTTTAACCAACTTTTCAAAAGTATCATCTCTTATTTCCCAGTAAACATAAAGGGTAGTGGGGTTTTTAGGCATCAGGACAACCTCATCTACAAAATACGCAGAAGGTAGAGGTGCCTTGTCAAAATAAATATCTTCCGACTTGGCTTCCCCTTCATATTCTGCTCCTTTGGCAAACTTTGCCCTGTTAATTTCCGTTTCTTTTTCTCTTTTTTTTATCTGGTCGGCATCTATTCCTTTATAATCAAAATTTATTTCCCCACGAAAATCATCCTTATGTTTTCTGTACTTTTTTCTTAAACTTCTTATCAATTTTTTATTAGGATAATTTCTGTAGTAACTTCTGCTTCTGTAAATATATGTTACTTCCGATGAAAAATCTATTTCTTCTACCTGCTCGACTTCATTTTTAATGGCAATTTTATCATCCTGAAAATCCTTATTTATTATTTCTTCTTTGATTTTCTCAATTTCTTTAGTTGCTTTTTCACTGATTTCTGCTACTTTTTCGACTAATGAAACTTCTTTTTCGTTATTTTGGGTAACCTTTTCAATATTTTCATTTTTCTTTATATTTTCATTTGATTTGACATTTTCATTTAGAGAAAGATTACGTTTATAACCTTTTTTTTCAAGTTTCTGCATTATCTTCTCTCTATTAAATGTAAGCCCCAAAAAAATTTTTTCTTTTTTAGCACAACTAACCAATTCTTCTTTTGTCATTTCATCCAAATACTTCATACACGGCCTCCGTATTTTATATTTTATATTTTTTAACTGACTGTATTTACGTAAATGTTTCCGAACTTGATTACTTTCTTCTTAAATTTTCCTGTATGCGTTTCTTAGTTCCTAAAATGTCCTGTTCTTCCCTCAATTTATGCTGTTTTGCAAGTTCTATTGCAGCTTTCTTTGCCATTTTTATCGCTTCAGCCGCAGTAGCTTCCATCATATCTTCACCTAAAATTACAACTTTATCCTGTCTGACTTCGAGAAATCCTCCTTCGAGATAATAAGTAGTTTCTATGTTTTCTTTTTCTCTTACGAGCATTTCACCTGCACCTAATGAAGAAATAAAATTGGCATGTTTTGCCAGAATACCTATATCTCCGTTTTCAGTTCTGACTTTTACGAAAGTTACGGGTTTTTCAAAAACAAGACCTTCAGGCGTTACTGCTTTCAATATAAACTCTGTAGCCATACTCAAATCTCCTAATAAATTATTCTCTTAATAATTCCCTTGCCTTAGCAACCGCTTCATCAATAGTCCCTACATATAGAAATGCCTGTTCAGGCAAATCATCATGCAGTCCTTCAAGAATTTCCTTGAACCCTCTTATAGTTTCCCTCAAAGAAACATATTTTCCTTTCATTCCTGTAAACTGTTCGGCTACCGAAAAAGGTTGCGAGAAAAATCTTTGTATTTTTCTGGCTCTGTTTACTATCATCTTATCATCATCAGAAAGTTCATCCATTCCCAATATTGCGATTATGTCCTGTAACTCTTTGTATCTTTGCAATACTCTCTGAGTTTCCCTCGCAACTTTATAATGTTCATTTCCGACTATTTCAGGCTCCAATATTCTCGAAGTGGAATCCAACGGATCCACAGCGGGATAAATCCCGAGAGATGCTATTTGTCTTGATAACACCGTTGTCGCGTCCAAATGAGCAAACGTAGTAGCAGGAGCAGGATCTGTCAAATCATCGGCAGGCACATAAACCGCCTGAACGGATGTTATTGACCCTGAGCTTGTGGAAGTAATTCTTTCCTGCAACGTTCCCATTTCAGTAGCAAGGTTCGGCTGATAACCGACAGCTGAAGGCATTCTTCCCAGTAATGCCGAAACTTCAGCTCCCGCCTGAGTAAATCTGAATATATTATCTATAAACAGAAGAACATTCTGACCTTCCTTATCCCTGAAATATTCCGCCATTGTCAGAGCCGTAAGAGCAACTCTGAGCCTTGCCCCCGGCGGTTCATTCATCTGTCCGTACACCAGTGCAGTTTTATTAATAACTCCACTTTCTTTCATTTCATTATACAAGTCCCGTCCTTCCCTTGTTCTTTCTCCGACACCTGCAAATACTGAAAGTCCTCCATGTCCTTTGGCAATATTATTTATAAGTTCCTGTATTAAAACTGTCTTACCTACACCGGCTCCTCCAAAAAGTCCTATTTTCCCTCCTTTGAGATATGGAGCAAGCAAATCTACGACTTTTATCCCTGTTTCGAGGATTTCCGAGTCAGTTCCCTGACTTTCAAAAGACGGAGCTTCCTTATGTATCGAATCTACAGCATCAGGAATTATTTCTTCTCCGTCATCCACTGTATCTCCCAACACATTGAATATTCTCCCCAAAGTCTTTCTTCCCACAGGCACCTGAATGGGTCTTTCCAAATCAATTACTTCAAGACCTCTTCTAAGTCCGTCAGTCCCTGACATCGCCACTGCCCTTACAATGTTATTTCCAACATGGGAATGAACTTCGGCAACAATCTTTTTACTATTCTCAATATTTATTTCCAACGCATTATATATATCCGGTAATTTATCCAGAAATTTTACGTCTACAACCGGTCCTATTACCTGAACCAGTGTTCCCTTATTTTCCAAGTTATAAACCTCCTTATCTTACTTCAAGGCTTCAGAGCCTCCGACAATCTCTGACAGTTCCTGAGTAATTTGTCCCTGTCTTTCCCTGTTATATTGTACTGTCAATTTTTTTATCATTTCATCAGCATTATCATTTGCCTGTCTCATCGCAGACATTCTCGCTGAATGCTCACTGGCTGAACTTTCAAGCAATGCCTGATATAATTTTATATTGAGAACTTTCGGAATGAACTCTCTTAATACCTGCTCTTCCGACGGCTCAAATATATATTCTTTTGTAGGAAGCCCTTCCTTTTTTTCTATGGGAAGTATTTTTTCAATCTGAATATTATATTCTATCGCAGAAACAAATTTTGAATATAACAGATATACTTCATCATAAAAATCATTCAGATAAAATTCCACTACATCTTCACTTATTTTTTTTGCTTTTTCAAACATAGTTTCAGGAATTAGCTGAATATATTCGCTATCTACCGACACATCTTTATTTTTACAATAATCTCTGGCTTTTTTCCCTATTGTTATTATGCTGATATTTTTACCTTCTTTTCGGAAGTCTTTTATCATCTCTTCCATTCTTCTCAACATATTGGAATTAAAACTTCCGCAAAGACCTCTGTCAGATGTCATTACTACGATCCCGACTTTTCTGACTTCCTGTTTTCCGTCAAAGATAACGTGTTTCTTTCCTGTCAGACTGGCAACCAGATTATCAAAAGCTATATCCAAAGTATCCGAATAACTTCTCGATTTCAAAGTCAGTTCCTGAAATTTTTTAAACTTTGTAGATGAAACGATATTCATTGCATTTGTAATCTGACTCGTATTTTTTACGCTATCAATTCTTTCTTTTATTTCTTTCATATTTGCAGCCATATATCACTCACCTGCTTACCATATATAGTCCTGTTTATAATCTGCTATATATTCATTTAGTTCTTTTTCAGTTTCTTCGGTTAATTTTTCCTCTTCCTTGATTTTGTTAAGGATTTCACTGTTCGTTCTCAAACTTTCAATCAAATCATGTTCAAAATTAGTTACTTTTTCGGTAGGCACATCATCAAAGTGACCTTTAGTAACACAGTAGAAAGATACAACTTCTTCTTCAACTCTGTAAGGATTGTACTGTTTCTGTTTCAGCACTTCCATTATTTTAGCCCCTCTGTTTAACTGCTCTCTCGTAGCTTTATCCAAATCGGAACCGAATTGAGCAAAAGCAAGAAGTTCGTTATATTGAGCAAGCTCTATTTTCACTTTGGAAGAAACCTGTTTCATCGCTTTTATCTGGGCACTTCCTCCAACCCTCGACACTGATATTCCTGGATTTATAGCCGGTCGGAAACCTGAATTAAACAAATCCGTTTCAAGGAATATCTGACCGTCCGTTATGGATATGACATTTGTCGGAATATATGCAGATATATCTCCCGCCTTTGTTTCTACAATAGGTAACGCAGTTATGGAGCCTCCGCCAAGTTCATCGCTCAATTTGGCAGCTCTTTCCAACAGTCTTGAATGCAGATAAAATACATCTCCCGGATATGCTTCCCTTCCCGGCGGTCTTCTAAGCAGTAAGGACATTTCCCTATATGCCACAGCATGTTTGGACAAATCATCATATACTATGAGTACGTGTTTTCCCTGCTGCATAAAATATTCAGCCATTGCAACTCCCGCATAAGGTGCCAAATATTGCAATGGTGCGGCTTCTGAAGCTGTAGCAGCGACTATTGTAGTATAGTCCAAAGCTCCTTCTTCCTGCAACTTTTTATAAATTTGCGCCACTGTTGACCTTTTCTGACCTATAGCTACATAAATACAGTATACATCGTTACCTTTTTGATTTATTATCGCATCTATCGCTATTGCCGTTTTTCCTGTCTGTCTGTCTCCTATTATAAGTTCTCTCTGTCCTTTACCTATAGGTACCATTCCGTCTATAGCTTTTATTCCCGTCTGTAAAGGCTCATTTACGGGTTTTCTGTCGATAATCCCATAAGCGGGACTTTCAATATCCATATATTTTTTGGCAGTTATGGAGCCTTTTCCGTCTATCGGCTCTCCCAAAGCATTTACAACTCTTCCGAGTATTTCTTCTCCCGACGGAACTTGTGCTATTTTGCCCGTACCTTTTACTATTCCGCCTTCTTTTATTCCTCTTATTTCTCCAAAAATTACAGCCCCTATATTATTTTCTTCTAAATTCAGTGCCATTCCTGTTGCTCCGTTTTCAAATTCGAGCAGCTCTCCAGACATTGCACTGTTTAATCCGTATATTCTCGCTATTCCGTCTCCTATTTCCAGTACTGTTCCGGTATTGGAAATATCCAGCGTTTTTTTATAATTTTCAATTTCAGTACGAATTATTTTACTTACTTCTTCCGGTTTGATCCTCAAGAAAAAGCACCTCCAATTTTTAAATCGTTTTTTTCAAAGCTTCAATTTGATTTCTTATGGAACCGTCTATAACTTCGTTACGTATTTTGACAATCCCGCCTCCTATAAGGCTTTCATCAACTTTAACATTCAAAACTACCTTTTTTTTATATTTCTGTTCCAGTTTTTCTGTTAGCTTATGTTTCTGTTCTTCCGAAAGTTCTTTAGCAAATATTGCAGTTATCGGAAGTTTATCATTTTCTGCATAATAAATTTTCAAAAATTCTTCTTTTATATAAGGAATTAAGGACAATCTTCCCTTTTTTACTATATAATTTACAATTTTCAATGCATCTTCACTTACAAAATCAAAAGACTTTTTCAAAAATTCTTCTTTCTCCTCCACTGTAGTAACAGGATCCATCAAATATTTTCTAAATTCTTCCTCTTCCTCATATTTTTCAAGCATAAGGTTCATTACCTCACGGATTTCTCCGATTTTACCGGAAGATTTTGCTATATCGTAAATGGCTGAAGCATATCTTTTTGCAATTCCGCTTTTGTCCATAATACTATTCTCCTACTTCGTTAATAAAATTATCAATTATTTCATCTTCCTTGCCTTTTATATTTTCTTTTATTATTTTTTCAGCAAGCTCAAGTGCCATTTCTCCTACTTCTTTCTGAAGCTCAAATTTGGCATTTTGTCTCATTTTTTCTATATCGGCTTCTGCTTTCATCATCATTCTTTCCCTGTTTGCCATAGCAGTAGAGATAATCTGGTCTTTTCTTTCATCAGCCTGTCTTTCGGCTTTAATAAGGATTTCATTGGCTCTTCTCTTGGATTCTTTTTTCAGTTTTTCAGAAGCTTCTTTTTGCTCCGCAAGCTTTTCTCTTTCCCTATCCACTATTTCCATTTCAGACAAAGCCAGATGTTTTCTTTCCTCTATCACTTTCTCAATCTTTTTTGCAAAAACTTTCCAAAAAATATACACTAATATTAGAAAATTTATTATTTGGATAGCCATTGTAAAATCTATATTTATTAAGTTTGATCCTTCTGACATTTCTTTCTCCTTAATATTTCCGTATGATTTTTAAATTACTTAAATTATTTAAAAAACTATCCTTTCAGGAATATTAACAGGAATGATATAACCAATGCGTAAATCCCTGTGGATTCTGTAATTGCAAGTCCTATAATCAATGTTTGCATAATATCCTGTTTTGCCTCCGGCTGTCTTGATACCGCTTCAACTGCATAAGCTGTTGCTATCCCTTGTCCAAGACCTGCTCCTATTCCCCCTACTGCTGCTATTCCTGCACCTAATAAAGCTGCTGCCTGTACTAATCCTTCCATTTTTTAATCCTCCTAAAAATTTTAATATTTATTTTGTTTATTATTTTATATTCATTCTTCCTCTGTTTCTTCACCCAGCACTTCACCTACGTAAACAGATGAAAGTACGGTAAATACAAAGGCCTGTATCATTCCGACAAAACCGTCAAAGTATAATTGCAATATCCCTGCCCAACCTATGGAAAAAGAGAACTGTCCTCTCACAAGGCTGTATAAAAGTCCTACAATTATAAGTCCTGCAAACATATTACCGAATAATCTCATTGACGTATTTAACGGTTTTGAAATTTCTCCGACTATATTTATCGGAAGCATAAACCACGCGGGTTTCATTAAACTTTTTATATATCCTGTTATTCCGCCTCTTTTTATAGCTATTGACACAAACAGAACTACTACTATCATTGATAAGCCTATCGTTGTATTAGGATCGGCTGTAGGCGTCCTGAAAAAAGGCTTAACGTAAAAATCTCCATTTTTCCCTTTGGAAACTGTTATTATAAAAGGAAACAGAAATAAACTCAAATTGGAAAAAAGTATAAAAGCAAATAATGCCGAAAAAAACGGTATAAATTTTTTCTTATACTTACCGAATGTGGATAAAAACATATTTTCTATAAAATGATAATATTCTTCAAGAATAATCTGTAATTTCCCCGGATTCGCCACACTCAGTTTAGCTGTTCCTCTCTTTACTATTAATGCAAGTAAAGCCATAATTACCCAAGTGTTTAACACTGTCTGACTGATAGAAAATTTCATACTCCCTATAACAAAATTGTAATATGTCGGTGCTTCTATTAAACTTTCAGGCATTACAAATCTTACAGGCAGGAAAGTCGAAATTAATGATAATACTAAATTAACGACAACTGTCAATCCTAACAGCAGTAGTGCAAAAAACGTTACTTTTTTAAGCATCTTTACCTCCTGTTCTTTATAAAATCTGTTTATAAACATCTTATAGATATTTACTGAATTATAATCTAAATCTTATTATACTCCAATCATTATGATTTTGCAAACTTTAATATTATATTATTTATAAATAATGAAACTTTAAAATTTAGAAACCCTACTGCTGTCGCTATAATATTTCTCGTAGTATAGCTATCAAAATATTTTTGACTTATAAATCTGACAAAATACATTCCTGCACAATAAATAATAATTTTTTTCAAAAATTCAAACATTCCTCTAAATTTATCGTGATTACCTTCATATACGGCTTTGTATGCTCCGATTATTGTCAAATAGGTATTTATCATCGAAATCAGAGAACCCGTAAAAAAACCGAGATAAAGTTCAGGTTTTTTCAGAAAAATACCTAAAATAAGCGATATTACAGTTAAACTTATTGAAGTTATATAATTTATTTTTATTAATTCAGGTAAATTTTTAAACATCATTACTATTACTCCTCTTTTGTATTCTGCTCATAAATCTTGACTTCTTCGTAAATTTTTAAAAATTGTTGCTATTATTCCATTATTTTTTCTTTTAAGTTCATTTAAAAGCTGAATGTTCAAGTATATAATCAAGTATGATAATACAATATTATACTATATTATATTATCATATTTCTGAAATATTACTTAATATCCATTACCTGTCTTATCAACGTCCAGTATCCCGCAAAAGCACCTATTACAAGCAGTATCACAAGGACAATAGGCTGTTGAGCTTTAAAGACAAATTTTTCGAGCAGCATATACACTCCTAACATCAATAATACAGGACCTGCTAGAGTATAAACCATATTAGTTGCTATAAGAAAATATTTTAATAACATTCTGTCTTTCTTCTTTTTCAAATCTTTTTCCCTATTATGTCTGCCAAGTTTTTTTTCCAGCTCATAAATTTTTTTTTCCCTGTCAGTCATTTTTTCCTTTAATTTTTCCTCTTTTTCTTCCATTTCTTCTTTTTTTTCAATCATTTTTTATCTCCTGATTTTAAAATTTTATTACTTTTTAAAATCTAAATTTTTTAATTTTATTATCATTTTTTTTAATTTCTAATATAGTAAACTTTATAATATTTCAAATTATAAAAACTTCTCATATATTATTTAAATTTATGAATTTTAATTATATGATATTTTTTCATTTGAAAAAATTATTATCAAATTATATATTTACTCTTATAATTATAACTTTCAATTCATTATATAATTCTCAATTAATTGTATAATATAACTGTGCAATCCTTAAATAGACCAGTTGATATGAATAATCATTCAACAATTAATTGTATAACATAACTGTTTAATTTTTATAATTTTAAATTTATAATTTTTTAAATATAAAAAATATTCTGCTTTCTCCAAATTTCGGATTAGTAGCTACATCAAAAATCTCAAATCCTTTATTTCGTGTAGTTTTTACTATCCATTCAGGTTCATATATATATTTATAGTGCTGTTCATTGTATTTCCTAAACAGATTTCCATTTAGTAAATCACTGTTTTTAGATTTTTCAGCCTGTTTTATAAACAGATCTATTTCGATAAAATATCTTCTCTTACCGCGTTTTTCATATCTCCAAATACTTGTATATTCAGGTTCTTCATCTAAAAATATTCCGTTTTCAAATATTTCTTCAAATATTTCCTCTGTTACAATATCAAATATCAAATATCCGTCTTTCCTTAAATTTCTATTCGATTTATCAAGAAATTTTTCAAATTCCTTTTCATTTTTCAGATAATTTACCGTATCAAAATTGCATATTACATAATCAGCTTCAGAACCATTTTCATAATTTATAATGTTCTCATTTATTAATTTATAACTGTTATTTTTCAGTTTCTTATTTTCAATCTTTTTCTTTGATACTCTCAGCATATCTTCAGATATATCTACTCCCGTAACAGAAAATCCGTCTTTCAAAAATCTATAAATAAATTCTCCCGTGCCGCAACCTAAGTCGAGGACCTCTCCTTTATCCTTTATATAATTTCTTAGAAAATTATACCAGCTTTTATAATCCACATGTTTCATAAAAACATCGTAAATTTCCGCAAATTCTTTATGCAATTTTTTCTCCCAATTATTATATTTTTTATCAGAACAGTCTTAAAAATGGAAATTTTTATAAATTATAATTTAACTAATAACTATATTTTTCGATATTTTCTATTTTTAAATCTCCGTTCACAAGATATCTGACCTCTTATTATAATATCATATACCGATAAAAATATCCATAGGTCTAATATTTAAAATCCTATTGCCTTTCTGCTTCACTTTCCTTGTATTCTGCAACTTCTACCCTGTCAGCTTTACGCTTTTACGTCATTTTTTATATTATATCATTTATATAATCTTTTATATCTTCTTTTTGAAACTTGCTCTCTTTAACTTCTTCTTTTTATTCTGACATACAAACATACATATATTATATAACATACACATATTATGTATTATTATACATTTTATCAGTTTATATATTAAAAGATTTTTTATATGACAATATTGTATTAATATTATTATATAAAAAACTGAAAAAAGTCTAAAATTTATACTTTTTTCAGTTTCCATTTTCAGTTTCTATACGTTTATATTTTTTTATATATCTTTATAAAATTTCTTGTTTATAAAACCTCTTGTTATTTTATTATTAAACTTTCCCCATCCATTTCAGCAGGCTTTTCAACTCCAAGTAAATCAAGCATTGTAGGTGTTATATCTGCAAGTTTACCGTCTGTTCTGAGTTTTGCATTTTTCATATCATTAGTTATAAGTATAAAAGGAACAGGATTTACAGTGTGTGCCGTATAAGGGGCTCCCGTTTCAGGGTCTACAAGCAAATCAGCATTTCCGTGGTCAGCAGTTATAAGTACAGCTCCGTCCATTTCAAGCACTTTATTTACAATCTGTCCTGTGCAGTTGTCTACTGCCTGACATGCTGCAATTACTGCATCTACTACACCTGTATGTCCTACCATATCAGGATTTGCAAAGTTCAGAACTACAGTATCCACTTTTCCTGTATTCAGTTCTTCAATCAGTCTGTCTTTTACTTTATAGGCACTCATTTCAGGCTGCAAATCATAAGTCGCCACTTTTGGAGAATCTGAAAGAAGTCTGATTTCCCCTTTATAAGGTTCTTCTACTCCTCCGTTAAAGAAGAATGTTACATGGGCGTATTTTTCAGTTTCAGCAGTTCTCACCTGAACCAGTCCTGCTTTGGATACTACTTCTCCAAATCCGTTTACTATTTTTTGAGGCGGATAAGCTACAGGTACATCAAATGTTGAATCATACTGTGCCATACATACAAAGTTTACTTTAGGATGTACTTTTCTCGTAAATCCTTTGAAGTCATCCTCAATTATCGCTCTTGTAAGCTGTCTCGCCCTGTCGGGTCTGAAATTCGCGAATATTACTCCGTCGCCTTCTTTAATAATTCCCGCAGGCTCTCCATTTTCAGTTACTTTTACAGGTTTTACAAACTCATCGGTTACTCCGTCAGCATAAGAAGCTTTTATTCCTTCCACTGCGGAAGTTGCAACTGCACCTTCTCCTAAAAATAAGGCATTATAAGCAGTTTCTATTCTATCCCAGTTATTATCTCTATCCATTCCGTAATATCTTCCTATAACCGAAACTAATTTCCCTACACCTGCTTCATCAAGAGCTTTCTGCATTTGTTCCAAATACCCCGCTCCACTTTCAGGAGGAGTATCCCTTCCGTCCATTAATGCGTGAACATAGACTTCTGTCAATCCTTTTTTCTTAGCCATATCGACTAATCCGATTATGTGATTGATGTGGGAATGAACTCCTCCGTCAGACATAAGTCCCATTATATGAAGTGCTTTCCCGTTTTCCTTTGTTTTATTCATAACATCTGAAAGAGGCTTATTATCTAAAATCAGCCCTTCTCTTATTTCTTTTGTAATTTTAGGTAATAACTGATAGACTACTCTTCCTGCTCCTATATTCAGGTGCCCTACTTCAGAGTTTCCAAACTGTCCTTCAGGTAATCCTACAAATTCTCCGTCAGCTCGTAATTCAGTAAACGGATACTCTTTTCTGTATCTTTCAAAATTCACAGGATGTGCCATTCTCACAGCGTCTACCTGCTCTGTGTAATGATTCATTCCCCAACCGTCTAAAATTATTAAAACCACAGGTCTTTTTTTCATCTTTTTCATCCTTTCATCTTTAAATTATTGTTACTTTTTTTACTTTTCCCTGTACATTATACTCGCTTTTTAATAATTTGGCAAGGGATTGTTTTTCACTTAGAACGAAGCTCCAAATCCTAAACCTACTCTTGCATTTTTTCCTCTTGTTTCGTATCCTCCTGTCAATGTCAAACTGTAATGTCCTTTCTCAAATCCTAAGCTTACATTTCCTTTAAAGTTCCCTCTTTCTCCTTCTTTTTCCCCTTTTAACTTATACCAGTCTGTTCCCGTTCCTACAAATCTTATTCTGTTTTCTATGTTCTCTACTTTTCCTACCTCATAATCATATCCTATTCCCAATATCGCCCTTATTCTCGCTCTGTCTGTTATCGGCTGTATATAACCCATTTCCAATCCGGCTTCAGGTCTTATCGAGTAATAGTCGTTACCTTTTACTTCCAGTCTCAATACTCCGTTCTTTTCTTTTATATTGTTGAATTTTCCGTATTCAGCTTTCAGTCCTACATATGGTCTCAATGTAAATGTTTCTGTCAGATTTATATCCTTTCCTATCTCGTTCTTTATTGCTCCTCCATATGCGTTATAGCCTGCCTGTCCTGTATATTGCTCTCCTCCTACCACATATTTTCTTTCCATTTCACTTCTCGATATAAATCCTTCTCCCGTTACTTTCCAGTCCATTCCTAATCCTAATTCAAATGTCTTATGTACTCCTAATTTCAGCATTGATACTTCTTCGTCCGTTCTTCCGCTATCTTTCAGCTTGAAGTTATTCACTCCTGCCGCTGCATACCAGCCCAATTTCTTCTCTTTGCTGTTGTATGCATATACCGCTCCGTATCCTGTTGCTTCATGATCAGGTACTTCGTCTATCTTTGAACTGTATTTCCCTTTAGTCGCAAATGTTTTTACTTTACTTCCTTCCGTTACTTCTTTCTGTATATCGTTTATTTCCCTGTCAAGCATTGTCCCTGTCTCTTTTATTCTCTGCTGTACATTTATGTACTGGTTTCCTGATACTTCCTTGTATGTCTTGGATAACAGTTCCCTCTGATTGTTTCCCAATGTGTTTATGTAATTAAATAACTGTTTCTCTTTTGAATCAGCTGAATTTGAAACATATCTTTCATCCAGTCCTGCCGCAAGTTTTTTAGTTTCTTCATCTTCTGCAAACTCTGTATACGATTTCTTTTTAAGAGTTACATTTTTTACTTCATTTCCTGATGTTTCCGCTTCGGCCTCCCAAGTCAGGGCATCCGATTTTACATCTATTTCCTTTATATTTCCTCCTTTAAAGGACGCATTATATTTGGAAAGTATTTTTTTATCTACTTTTATTTCTGTGCTGTTAGTTTCCGAAGCAGCTTCGGCTCCCATTACGAGATTTACTTTTTCAACTCTTGAAGAAGCTATACCGTTTATAGGGTTTGTTTTTCCCAATGTATCTACATACAGCTTAGGACTTTCCAGACTCATCGGTACTTTTATTCTGTTCATAAGCATTTGTGCCGTTATCGGGTCTACTATCTTTTCTCTTACTATTTCTTCTTTTGAAGGTTGACTATTACCCGGATATATATTAATAGTTCCGTAATTTCTTACAGTTCCTCCACCGTTTAATATTCCTATACCTCCATACGAATAACTTATGTCTATTGTGCCTCTGTTTTCAAATATCGCATTTTTTCCTAAAACAACTCCTATTACCCTTTTTGGATAATATTCTTCAAATAAATCACGAGTATCGGCGATAATACTACCTTCATTTACTCCATAGACATTTTCTCCTAAAATCATACCTATAGCATTATCTCCTTTTAGAAGTATTGTTCCACGGCTGTGATTTACTACTTGGGGAGTTCCGTCTCCTGTTCCACGTACTTTATACATTCCTACCGAATTTGCCCCCACTTCAATTGTTCCTTTTTCTTGCAAATGACTGCTATTACCATTGTGCAGGGAAACTTTTTCCGAATCTGTGTACATTCCTATGTTCGGATTTCTTTTATCCGATGAAGCTCCAACCGATATTTTACTTCCGCCTACATATTCATAATTATATATTGAATATTCCCCTTCTCCCGTACCATACATTCCGATAGATTTATCACCCTCCATATTTATTGTTCCTGCATTTCTGAAAGTTTTCATATGACCGTTATCTATTTTGAAATAAGCTCCTATTACATTTACAGTTCCAGGTTTACTCTCTATTGTTCCTTCATTTTTATAATCTCCGTAAGTGGAAATATTAGGATCTGCCGGTATGTCCGAATGGTCGTATCTTTCAACTCCGTAATATGTACCTATTGAATTATTTCCATTGATACTTACTTTTCCTGCATATCTAAATTCCTGATTAGTTATAAGACTATAGTTTGTTGAAGACCAGCCATTACCTCTTATTATTGCAGTCGGTTTTACTGCCTGTAAATATATTCCTACAGATTCTTCGCCTATAGTAACGGTTTTTCCTCCTCCACCTGTAACATCATTTTCTTTTGCATATACCGCAATAGACCTCTTCCCGGTCATGGTTATATCATGTTTAATAGGTTCCCCATTTCTATGTATATATCCACGATCCAGAGGAGTTACTTTTATTCCTATCTTGTTATCCTCATTAAATTCAAGATAGTAATATGTTCTCCAGCTTGAAACTTTGGGACTTAGTTCATCAGGATTTACAGGAACTCTCAGTCTCTGTCTATCCACTTTTACTACGCCCTCTCTAAATGAATTAGCGGAATTATTCGGGTTATTTGGGTTATTCGGGTTATTTGGGTTATTTGGGTTATTTGGATTTCCGTTATTACCTGAATTATTTCCTCCTGAATTATTCCCATTACCTCCTGCTCCCGGATTATTCGGATTTGACGGTATACTCGGTGTCGGTGATGATGTTCCGCCTCCGCCACCTCCTCCGCCTCCGCCGCAGCTCATTACAACTACAGCTAATAGAGCAATTAATACCATTTTTTTTCTTTTCATAATTTTTCCTCCTGAATACAATACCTAAGCTTGATTTATTTATTTTATATTTTTTATTTGTTAAGCTGTTTTAAACATTTCATATGTTTTCTATTTTTTTGTTCTTTTTTTTATCTTAATATTCAACTTTAATTTCATTATACTATCTTTTTTTTAAATATACAATCTAAATTAAAAAATAATTTTTTTATTTTTTTAATTTTTGTGTACCTTTAGCAAAAAAGGCTTTATTATTATTTAATTATTTTTTATTAAAAATCAATTTTTCGAAAATAGAAAACAGGAATTTAGCTTGTATCTGTTTCATAATTATATTATAATATAGAAAAATTATACTGAAAAGGTGATTATATGAGATACGTGTATTTTTATGACACTAAAATTAAGGAATTAGGTACATTAGGAATTGGAGCGGATGACGACAGGATAACAAATTTGTTTTTTGAATTTGAAACTGAAAATGTAAAAAAGAATAAAGATTACACTATAAAAGAAACTCCTTTAATTAAAAAAGCGGCAACTCAGTTATTTGAATATCTGAACGGAAAAAGAAAAAATTTTGATTTGCCTTTATTAAAAGACGGAACGGATTTTCAAGTATCAGTATGGAATGAGTTAATAAAAATTCCCTATGGAGAAACCCGTTCTTATAAAGATATTGCCATTGCCATTAATAACGAAAAAGCTGTAAGAGCTGTAGGAATGGCAAATAATAGAAATAAGATTTCCATTTTTATTCCGTGTCATAGAGTTATAGGAATGAATAAAAAACTTGTAGGATATGGCGGAGGACTTCAAATAAAAGAGTTTCTCCTTAATCTTGAAAATGCAAAATTTTATCAGTCCTAATTCTGTTAAATATTAAGTTCAGGTTTCTAAATGCAAAACTATGATAAAATTTTCAAAAATTATCTGAAAAACTGTAATCTTTCACAATATAATATCATAACCGATAATATCATAGCTAAAAATTATATTTACAGCAGTATTTTTGGAAATATGCTTAATATAATAGGTAGAAGCAAATCGACAATAAAAACATTAGAAAAGTTATTTCAGAAAATATGCTTAGTATGATAGATAGATATCAAACATTTTTGGACAAGGTTTCTGAAGTAATTCAGGAAATATGTTTATTCTGATTCAGATTCTGACTTGATTTAGTGTAATAGCCTAAATTTAAAATATTATAATTGAAAGTTATATCTATATATTAAAACACAATGAAAACGGAAATATCTTTTTAAATCCATTTGAAATTTTATAATTTTATAATACAATTTCTTGTATTATTTAAGTAAAACAATTTAAAAAAATTTCTCCAATATGGATAAAGATATTTCCAATTTTATTTTTCTTTTTTTATTTTAAAAATTTATTTTAACATTAATATTCCAATACTTATTAATATTTCTATACTCATTATTATTTATTATTTCTACACTTCCAGAATTTTTGTAAAAATCTCATATTTTCCTGATATTTTTTCAGCCAATATTTTTTTATATTCTTCCAGCTGCTGTATATATTTTTCATTTTCTGTAGGCTCAAATCCTGTCTTATAGTCATATATGAATATTTTTCCGTTTTCTTCATCAATATTTATTCTGTCGATAATTCTTTTATTATTTTCACTGTCATATATTTCAAATTCAGTATAAACTTTATATTTCCTGTCATAAATCTCTTTATTTTCTAAAATAAATTTTTCCATTCTTTCAAGAAGCTCTTCTATCAGTTTCTTTCCGAGCATATTCCCATATCTGCTTAAAAAAGCCGATTTCGCATTTTTTCTGTCATTTTCATAATCATTAGTCATATGCTCAAAATAATAATGCATCGCAAGTCCTTTTTTTCTTCTAAATTCCCCTTCCAAATCTGTCTTATAATTATTAACAGGTTTCTTTAGTATATCATCATCAAAATATGACATAATGCTGTCAATTTCTTTATATTCTCCGATCGGTGTTTTTCCTCTTTCTTTTCGGCTTTCAGTTATCTCTCCTATTGAATAATATTCCTCATCATTATAAATTTCAATCAGTCTTTTTATAAAACTGTCCTTAAAGCTGTCTTTGCCTTTATCTTTTATTGTATACGCTTCCATAAACAGCAACAAATTTTTTTTGGCTCTTGTCAAAGCTACATAGTCATTGTTGATATTTTCCATTTCCTCTTTTTTTCTGTTTTTTTCATTTATTCTAAAATAATCACCGTCAATAAAAATTTTATTATATTTAGGGAAAGTTATCAAAAAGTTATTCACTTTTTCAAATTTTTCATCATAATCAAAATATATAATCAAATCTCTGTTTTCCCGTGTTATTCCCGTATCATTTTCATAATAAATCACAGTGTCAAATTCCAGTCCTTTGGATTTATGTATTGTCATAAGATTTATGGCTTCTTCATCACCGCTGCTAAGCTGTTTCAGTTTTTCCTTTTCATCTTCGACATAAGTTACAAACTCAAATAAATCATTGTGTTCTTTTAGAATATTGAAAAATTTAAAAATATTTTTTATATCGCTATTTGTAGAATAAAATTCCAAAACATAAAATTCTTCCATAAGTTTTTTTGAAAAATTTTCTTTTTGATACTTACTGTTCAAATCCCCTGAAAGATTTTTCAATTTTTTTATTTTAAACAGTATTTCGGAAAATACAAGTCCATTTCTTTCCATTTTATCTATATTTTTATATTCCGAAAGACCGTTTCTGATTTTTTCTTCCTGCCTGTTTACAAAATCCGAAAACTTTTCATCGTCTCCATTTTTTATATATTTTTCTGTTTCCGATTTGTTTTCCAACATATATTTTACATGGTCATTCAGACATCCTATCAAATCAGACCTCATAAATTCCAGCAAATAGGCATAATTATTAAAAACAAAATATTTTATAAGCTTATAAAGAGGCTTTATCACGCTATGCTCCAAAAGCAAAGAGCTGCTATTCAGAGTATAAGGGATATTTTCTTCATTAAGTCTTTGGGCAATTTCATTCAGCTGCTTATTTTTCCTGCATATTATACATGTATTTCCTAAATTTTGTATTTTACCGTCTTTAATCATACGTATCATTTTTTCATAAGCTGCCTCGGGTTTCTCTTCGCCATTATTATATTTAGTTTTTCTTTTCTGTAAATGATAGCTGAAATATCCTTTCTGATATTCAGCATCATCCCTGTATTTTACAGGATTGTAGGACCATTCACCATTGTAATTTTCAAATATGCTGTTTACGTTTTCAATTATTTCTTTATAGCTTCTGTACGACTTATCAAGATTTTCCGAATTTCCTCCGATAAGCTCCTCAAGTTTCTCAAACAGCTCCTTTTCTCCTCCACGCCAACTATAAATACTCTGCTTTTCATCTCCTACACACACTATATTTTTAGCACTGTTCAACAGCAGTTTCAATATTTTCCATTGTAAAACACTCGTATCCTGAAATTCGTCAATCATAACGGTATCAGCATTTCCCCCGATTAATTCCAGAAAATCGTCGGTTACCCTGTCATTTTTTACAAATCCGAGTTCTTTATTAAATATAAACTTATACGTATAAGCCGTAATATCATCATAGGTAAATCGTTTGGAAGAAAGCTTTATATGTTCAGCTATATCGTAAATCATATTTGCAGTATCAAAAATTTTATTATGTAAAGACAGTACATGAAATGAAAAAATATAATCGGAAAGTTTCCGAATGAATAAATCCTGTAATTCTTTCAATTCTCCGACTATCTCAGCTACTTCTTTTCCTCTGACTTTATTTCCGTTCCAAATATTTTTTGAGAGAAAGAATATTTCCCAATTTTCATCTATTAATTTTAATTTTTCTTCCTTATTTTCAATTCTGTCTTTAGAAATTTTCTCGTCTATATTTTTAAATTCTTTATATATATTTTGAAATTCTGAATTGATATAATCTCCCGCATTTCCATTTTTTATTTCCGAAACTTTTTCTATCAGACTAAATATATCTTCAATATTTTCAATAAACTTTACATTATTATTTTTTATATTTTTATTATTAGAATTATCAGAAAATCTCATACTTTCTATACCGATATTAAATTCTTTTATCCGTTCTATTTTATAATTCTCATTATAATTTTCTGCTAAAATAAAATTTTTTCTCATATAAATTATATTTTTTATAAAATCAATATATGTATTTATATTTTTTCTTTCTTTCTTTTCTTCAAATACAAAGCTGAATTTTTCAAAATAACCGTTATTATTCAGTATTCTTACCAAAATATCCTCATAAAAGCTGTCGTCTTCCTCTTCCAGTGTTTCATAACCGTAAATACCGAAAAAAGGAGCTATAGTATTTTTAAATATTCTGTTTGTAAATCCGTCTATCGTATATATACGGATTTCATCTTTATTTTTTATCATTTCAAAATATATGCTTTGCAGCCTGTCTTTATCAATCTCGTCGCTTTTAAATCCGTATATTTCCTTTAAACTTTTTTCCAGTTCTTCAAATTTATATTTTTCAAAAGCTATTTGATAAAGAAAATCATAAATTCTGTCCTTTATTTCAGCCGTCGCCTTTTTTGTAAAAGTCATTACAACGATATTTTTATAGTTTACTCCTTTTATGAGGTTAGCAATATATTCAAGGGACAGTCTATATGTCTTTCCTGTTCCTGCTCCTGCTTTCAGTATTTTCTTATTAATCATCTTAGTCATCGTTCAGTTCATCCTCCTTTCTTGCTATATCTTCGTATTTTCTCGCAAAATATGCGTCTTTTTCGTTTCCTAAATTATAAAATTCCGTTTCGTAATATTCTTTTATAATCTGTTTTATATTTTCTTTTGTGAGTATATCCTTTTCTTTTCTCTCCTCATCGGTGCTTTTTTTGCCTTCCCACGTATTTATTACCCACTTTCTGAGAATTTTATTTCTATTCTCCTCCAGTATTGCCGAATAATAATCCAGCTGATTAAATGCCCTTGCCTCATTTCTATCATTGCTTTTTCCTGATTTATAATCTACAAGTATTTCTTCCGTATCTGTTTCTATATGCAAATCCACTATTCCGCTTATACGGACATTTTCATATATTTCTTTTTCAGATTTATTTTTTATTTTTTCTTCGGAATGAATTTTTACGTTTCTTTCGGAAAGCAGATACTCCGACAGTTCTTTTAAAAATTTTTTTGCAGATTTCACAATTTCCACAAAAGATATTTTTCTATAAAATACCATATATTCTTTGGGTATTTTGTACTCAAAAGAATTCAGTATTCCGTTAAAGGTCTCTCCTATTTTTTCATCACTTATTGTAAACTCACCTTTTTCCAATGCTTCTTTATTTTCCATGACAATTTTCTCGTATAATATATGGATTATATTCCCGAACATAAGAGCGTCTATCTTATCTTCTATATTTTCAGCTTCGGTTTCTCCTATCATTTTTTCAATATAAAAACCGTATTCAAAATCTTTGATTTTTTCAAAATCATAAAAACCGAGACTTAATATTTCTTCTTTCAATTTTTCCCTGTCTTTTTTCAGTTTTGATTTTATAAATTTTCCAATTTTTCTTTTTACAGTTTTCGTATCTTTTTCATCGACTTTATCGACTTTTTTGTCAGTCTTTTCATTGACTTTCTCAGCAGTTTTTTTATCAGGTTCTGAATTTTCTGAAAACTCACCTAATTCAACGAATTTATCATATTCAGAATACATATTAATCTCATTTAGTTCCTTAAGTTTAGGAATTTCCATATTTTTCCTTAATTCTGCTAATTCAGGATATTCAGAAAAATATTTTTTTACAAAATTCAGTTCTTCCTGTTCGGATATTTCATTTATGACAGAATTTATGTCATATTTTAATTTTATTTCTTCTACAACTCCCGCGGAATCAATTTTTTCATCAATATTTTTCACATAAGACAGATAAACATTTTTTGCAGATAGAATATTTTGATAAAATCTGAAAATTTCTATCTGTTTTTCATCATCACTTACGGGAAGTCCCATTTTAGCCCTCTGTATTTTGGAAAACAGATAATTGTTCACTTTTATTTTAGGAAAAGTATCCTGTAAATTGAGAAACATTATATTTTCTTTCCGTGTTTCAGACATTGAAGAAAAAGAGTTTATCGTATACTTTTTTTCATCTTCCTGTTCATCTATCTTTTCCAAATCAAGACTTATCGCTTTTTTATCCAGATATTTTAAAAACAGTTTCAATAAATTCGGAGATATATTTTCTCCAAAAAAATCCTGCCACAGATTATCAAAGCTAAAATCTTCCAAAACTGTCATTTCGGACAATGCTTCAAAATACTTGTCCCTTATATTAATATCTTTCTCATTGCTCTGATTGAATATATTTTCCAAAAATTTTCTATATTCATCTAAAGTTTTGTAAGAATATATTTCTTCCATTTTAGAAATAAATTCAATCATTAAATTTATTCCTGCTTTTTTTTCCGAATATTTCTCACTATTTTCAGAAAGTTCATAAAGTTTCTCACGGGAAATATATTTATAGTCATCGGAAACAAGCTGCTGAAATAATCTGTATGATTTTCCCAAATCAAATATTTTCAAAAAATTTTTAGACTTAAAAGCATTATAAAGTTCTTTCATTCTAAAAAGATATATTTTATTATTATTTTTCAGATAAATATCCGTTATTTTATTTTCAAATATTTTATTTTCAAAATCTTTTAAATTCTCTATTTTACTATCATTATCTTTATCATCAAAAACAGTTTCTGCTTCGTTTTTAATATCATTATTTTCATAATTAAAGACAGTTTCTACTTCATTTTTGCTATCATAACTTTTTCTATAAACAATTTTCATATTTTCGAGAATATTGTAAATCAAGTTCAATATTTTATAAATTTTCGTTTTTTGCATTGTAATTTCAAGATTATACGTAATTCTGTTCTGATTCAGCAACTGATAATCTTTCTCATTATTTACAGTTTCTTCCTGCGTATCATATATTTTATATCCTGATAATTCTTTTACTTTATTTGCTGCTTCCTGTATTTCTTTCCGAACATTGTATATTTCATGGAAAGCCTTATCCAAACCTGCGTTTTCTTTACTTTCTGTTTCTATGAGTTTTTGCTGTTCAATTTTTTTAAAATTTTTATCTGATTTATTATTATATTCCTGCTGTTTGAGCCTAAATTCAGTTTTATCTGAAATTATATCCAAATTAGTAACTGTTTTTTCTTTGCTTTCAACTTTATTTTTTTTAAAATTTTCCTCATTTTTTTTCTCTTCCAGCTCTATATGAAGTCTTTTTATTACTCCCAATAACTGGGCAAATTTATTTTCAAATTCGTGTATTTCTATGTTTACATTATATTTTTTCCTGAAAATTTCCTTATCGGGCAAACCGAAAGTATCCTTTATTTTCATTTTTTCTTCGTCAAAATCATTTTTGTCTATTTGAAGTATATTTTCAACTTTTACACCATTTTTTTCAATAACTTCAAAAATCTCCTTTTCAAGGGGAGTAAACCTTACTTTATTTATAAAACATATTTTTTTATATTTTTTTATAAAATCTTTCGATATATTTTCAGGTTTTCTTAGCATATAAGGAAGTGTAAGCCCTTTTTCATCCGATTTTTTCATAATTTTATCATTTATTTCCAGCAGAATTTCAAAAGTTTTCTCCTGCCATTTTTCCAGCCTGATTTTATTATAATCTATTTTATATTCCTGTAATTCCGAAAAAAGCCCGTAAAAATTATATGCTATATCTATCACATCATAATATCCGTTTATTTTCAGTTCCTTTTTTATTTTATCGGTAAGCGAATTGTAAAACAGAATTACCTGCTTTTCTTCTTTCAATACTATTTTATCTGTTCTGAAAAGCTTTTCATAAAAATCATATAAATTTAGTAATTTGAAATTATGAAAGAGATTTTCTCCTGATTTCAGAAACTCCCTTTTTATTTCAAAAAACGAAGATGAATTTTCAAATACATACAAAATCTCTTCGTTTTTCCTAAATTCTTCAAATACTATTTCTTTTAAATCCGACCCCAGTCCAAAATATTTTATATTCATCAGATTTCTCCTTATAAACTGTTTTCCGATAAATATTATATCATATTTTATTTTAAATACTTCAATATTTCTCTTTTATATTTCAAAAATTTTTCTGACAGCTCCAGTTCCTCATTATCTCCAAATCTATCCATATCAATGTCTATTTCAGCCGTTATTTTTCCGGGACTGCCTGCAAGTATATAAATCCTGTCGGAAAGAATAACAGCCTCGTCAATGTCGTGAGTTATAAACAATGTCGACATTTTTATCTGTTTCATTATGTCGAGATACCAGAGGTGCATTTTGTGCTTTGTAATAGCATCCAAAGCACTGAAAGGCTCGTCCAGCAGTGCAGTTTCACCCGAAAAAAGATATGTTCTCAAAAGAGCCGCTCTTTGCCTCATTCCTCCTGACAGTTGGCTCGGATACTTTCTTTCAGTCCCTTCCAGACCGAACTGCCTGAAATATTTTTCAGCCTCTTCCCTTGCCGTTTTCTTTTTTTCCCCTTTTATTACAAGCGGAAGGGCAACATTGTCAATGACAGTTTTAAAAGGCAGCAGCAAATCTTTCTGAAGCATATAACTTATATTTCCTGATTTTCCTGTAATATCCATACCGTTCATTTCCACTATTCCTTTATCAGGGAAAATCAGTCCCGCAATCACATTAAAAAGCGTAGTTTTTCCGACTCCGCTTAGACCCAGAATGCATACAAGCTCATTTTCATACAATCTGACGGAAATATCTTCTATAATCTTTTTATCTTCAAATTTTACTGAAATATTTTTTGTCTCAAGTTTTATTTTCCGTTTTTCTTCTTTATCCATAATTTTTATTTTCATTCTGCAAATACTGCCTTTCATTTTTTTAAAATCTATATTTATAGTTTTTACTAAATCTTCCATTGTATTATTAATATTTTCTTTTGATACTTTCTTTTATGCTTTTAATATCTTCTTTATATGCTTTCTCTTATTTTTCCATTAATAATCTCAAATATTTTTAGAAAATTATTACTTTCCTTAATTTCGATACTGTCATAAATTTTATTTCTAATATTATTTCTAATAACTATTAAAAATCTATCTTTTATTTATTTTGCATAATTCTAAAATTCTATTTCAAATAATCATTGGAAAAACCGTATCCTTTAGGAATTTCCTTTTTAATAAGCCCATTTTTAAACAGCCATTCATAAAATAAATCCCAACGATTTTGGTCTATTATTCCCCATTCTGCCGAATCGGCTTTATATCTTGCAGACAGCCATTTCTGACTTGCTACGGCAAGCTCGAGTTTCAGTTCGGGAGCATTTTTCACTAATATTTTCGCTGCTTCTTCGGGATTTGTAATAGCATATTCATATCCTTTTCTTATTGCCCTTAGAACTTTTTTTGCTTCTTCGGGATTTTTTTTCAAATACTCATTATTAGCTATAATAACGGGACTGTAATAATCCAGCTCTTTTCCATAATCGGCAAAATTCAGAAAATTAGTCTGTAATCCCGCAAGCTCCGTAGCTATACCGTCCCACGCATAATATACCCACACTGCGTCAATGTCGGTCTTGAGAGCAGTAACTACATCAGTTACCGTATTCGGTATCATCTTAACTTTATTAAAGTTTCCTCCGTCATCAGTTATGATTTTCTTTAATATCGCTTTTTCTATTTCATCGTCCCATGTGGCATATTTACGATTTTCAAGCTTTTTCGGGCTGTCTATCTCCTTATCTTTCAATGATATTATCCCTGATGTATTGTGCTGTATAATCGCAGCAACGGCAGTTACAGGAACGGGATTATCATTTGAAAAGGATTTTGCCAGCGTATCCTGAAAACTTATTCCGAACTGGGCTCCTCCCGCACCGATGAGTGCCGTTGTACTTCCTTCAGGCGGTTGTACTATTTCCACGTTTTCCAGACCCTCTTCCTTGAAATATCCCAATTCTTTTGCAACAAACAGCCCCGTATGATTAGTATTCGGTGTCCAGTCCAGCACTATACTTATTTTTTTTGAGGAATTTTCATTGTTTTTTTCTCCTGCATTTTTACTATCCGCTCCGTTATCCTTGCCGTTACTTTTTCCACAGGACATAACCAAAATTCCCATAACACATAACAACATAATTTTTACGATTTTTTTCATTTATTTCACTCCTTCTTATATTATTTTACTTTATTGTTTTCCCACGGCATTGCCGCTTTCTGTATTTTCTTTACAAGATACATTAAAAACAGGCTTATTGCCGATATAAAAAATATTACTGCGAACATTTTATCAAAAGAATATGACTTTCTGACCCTTGTCATATAGACCCCGAGACCGTCAAATCCTCCCAGCCATTCTGCCACGACTGCTCCTATAATTGAGTAAGAAACGGATATTCTAAGTCCTGCAAAAAAATATCCTATGGAACTCGGAAATTTTATATGTATAAAATTTTGCAGAGGTGTCGCTCCCATTGTTTTCAATAAATTCAAGGCGTCCCTGTCTGCCGACTTAAATCCGTCAAGCAATCCTATCGTGATAGGAAAAAATGATGTAATAACAATCAGGGTTATCTTGGGCATTATTCCGTAACCAAGCCATAATACCAGAAGCGGTGCTATCGCTACCGTCGGTATTGTCTGAGTTATTACAAGTACGGGATAAATTGACCTGTATGCAAAATCAAATCTGTCCATTATAATAGCCATTAAAAATCCTAATATTATTCCCAGTCCAAGCCCTAAAAAGGCTTCTATCAGCGTTATCCCTGTATGGTGCATTAATAAAGGAAAATCATCTATAAAAGCTTTCACTACTTCAAAAGGCGACGGCAACATAAATTTCGGTACAACTCCGATCACTGATAATATTTCCCATAGTAAAAGAACAAGAAATACTATGATAAAAGGAGCGGTCTTATCCAGTATTTCAGTTAGAATGTTTTGAGATTTTCTGCTCAATAGTAAGTACATCTCCTTTCGGTTTATAATTTATTTTTACATAGGACATAACTCCCGACGCTCCGGCTTTTACAGCTATCATCTGGCATTCTTTCACAATGTCCATAAGTTCTTCATATTTTCCCTCAATCGTCGTTTCAAAAGGCCCTACATGAATATTCAGATTTTTACTTTTAATATAGGCAATCACTTCATCTACAATCCTTACAATCTCCTCATTCCCCTGAACATTTGGTAAAACCTGTATTGCGACACTTGCGTCTATTTCCTTTGACATAAAAAAATCCTCCTTTTTTGACAAAGGAGGTATTTTAATATTTATTTTTACAGTCAGTTTTTTTTCAGTTACTTTTAATTAACTATTTTTAAGATTAGCTATTTTTAATTAGAAATACTGATATTCAAATAACTTAAATCCGATAATTTTTAAATCTGTACTATTTATTTTTTCTATTATATATTTTCCGGTTTTCAGTTATTCTGATTTGATGTTTCTATCTACTGTAATTTTAATTATTAAAGATACTCCCTCCGTCGGTATTATCCGAATCAGGTTTGGCGGGTTAAGCCTTTTTACGGCTACTCTCAGCAATATGCTCCCCGGTATTTTAATCTTCGGTTATTTTAATAACAGTATATAGCGATTTTGATTATAAGTCAAGAGAATTTGAAAAATTTTCTTCAGTAACGGACAGGTTCAAGACAAAGTTTTCCATTTACATCAGAACAGTTTGACAGTTTTAATAACATTTATAATTCTCTATCCTATTTTACTGTTAAGAAATTCTATAACATTACTTCTTCCATTAAGCACAAATTTATGATTAAATCCGTCTTTTGTTGTAATTCCCATACCATTTGGTACTATAAATAACGTATTTCTTTTTTTCACTTCGACTATATCGCTATATTTTATTTCTGTTTCACCTCTCTGAATATTTAGTGCATGTGATTTAAAAATAAGTCTATCCTCATAAAAATATACTTTACCGCCTACACTTTCTATCCCTCTAAAATAATTAGCCATAATACTTTGACCTGTAAAATCTTTCATTTTATTTTGAGGCTCTCTCAAAGAAAAAATATAATTTTTTTCTGTTTGGTACCGACCTCACTCCTTTCCATATGACATTTTAAATTTTTTTATTTAAAATATTTAAAAAATATTATTTTTAGTAAATTAATTACCAATATAGTCAAAAGTTTCCAAAGTTAAATTTCTATTTCCATTTCCATAAAAATACACTTTAAATACTGTTCCTTTGGAAAATTTGTAATAAGTCTGGTCAACAAGTCCTGTAAAATTAAATGTTTTTCCTGACTGAAGGCTCACACAGTTTGCGAATCTTTTGCCATCTTTTGTCATACCTCTTGAAGTTACACGACATTTTTCAACAGTTCTTAACGTCTTTTGTGCTGCAAAACTGTAGGCACTTGCTAATATTAAAAATGTAAAAATAATTTTTTTCATAATAAATCAACTCCCATTACTGTAATTTTTAGTTATTTGTGAAAATTTATAAATTCTACCATTTTACTCCCAGTTTTTTTATGAGCTGTGCGTAATTCGCAGGAGGCATCCAATATTTTATAATTTTTTTGTTTTTATTGAACACATCCAGTGCTTTTTCCTTTTCACCTTTTTTCAAATAAACATCTATCATAATTGTATACAGTTCGTTTAATGGATGATTTCTGCTATTTTCATAAACAAATTCGGGATATTTTTTTGTATCGACATTTTTATATGCTTCAATTCCTTTTTGTGCATAATTTAATATTTCTGAATAGTTATCAGGATAATTATGATAAAGGAAATCTGTCATAATACGGTATCCTTCCGGATAATCAGGGAAATTTTCTATTAATTTTTGTGATATTCTTTTAAAGTTAATGTTATCAGGATTTTTTACCGGTGAATAAAGTATCAGAAGTAGTTTATAATCATCAATTTTCGCTGTCTTATTTCTTATTTTTTCCTCTTTTTCACTGATTAAAAGTTTTCTATCATCATCATTTTCCGGCGTTCTTACAATTTGTCCTATGGTTTTATCCATTCCTTTTATTTTATAGCTGTCAAGTGAAAGAATATTTATAAACTCTATATTCTCATCATAAGGAATTTTCCATTTTTTAAGCGGATAGAAGTACTCAAATTTTACAGTCATTTCCTTTTCGATATATTTTATATCATTTTTCTTTAATTCACTTTTTAAAAAGGAAGATACTTCTTTTTCTATTATTTCCATTTGTGTCAGCTTACTTTTTCCTTTAACTAACGAATTAAAGTCTTTATTTTTATAAAATTTAGACATCGTATAGTTTAAATCAGGATATTTCAATGACACATTCACATAGGCAACTTTTACTTCTTTTCCATTTTTCTTTTTCTGCCTTTCTATTTCAATCTCGTTTATTTTATAAGTAAGATATTTATAACTTTCCTGTGAAGTACGCCAGATATTAAACCATATTAAATGATATTCATTAACCTTTTTTGTATCTTCATTTCGTGCCGCGTTGATATAATCGTTAAAAGCCGATGTTACCGCCTTTTTATCATCATTTTCAGAACTCTCAGTTATCCCGCAGCTTGTCATAAACATAATTGCCAGTAAAATAAATGACATAAACTTTTTCATAATCCCTCCTGACTTTTTTATAAGAAATTTTCCTGATTACACTATAAAAATATTATATTCAATTTTTCCGTCCAGTGTATAAGTATCTATTTTGTACTTTCCTGAAATTTTATCTTTTGAAATTTTTATTTTTTCACCTCTGTTTGTATTTAACTGTTCAAAATTTCATCAGCTATTTCTTATCCTATTAAAATAAATGTATATGTGCTTTACTTCCATATAGTAAAACGAATGTCATAATTGGCATAAAAGATATAAAAAGAAGCATACTCTGCATTATCTTCATTTTAAAAAGCCTAAATTTTACTTTTGGAATCTGCTTTTTCTGAATTATGTCTATCATGTTGTCCACAATTTCTGAGATTCTGCTATTTTCTATTATTATATCTATTTGCGAAGAGCCTCCTTTTAAGTTTTTCTCAGGCACAAAACAGATTTCTTTTTTTCCATCAAGAAGATAGATGTGAGATTTAGATCTGATTATTCGAGTGCCAAATAGAGGAAATAACTCAGTACCCCAGTTATAGCCTTTAATATCCAGTAATTTTCCATTTAAATAAAAATCTTCATTTATTATCTCAAGCGTATCTTTTGTTTTTTCTTTTGGATAATAATATTTGTTCCCGTATGTTATACTTATTACAGCACAGCTAAGTAAAAGCAGTATTCCAATTTTTATCCCGGAAAACATTAATATTTCTATTATGGTAAAGCAGATAATATTTAGAAGAACTGCTTTTTTCAGATTTTCAGGCACTTCATAAAATACTCTTCCTGTTTCTGTTCTTTCACGGTAAACTGTATCAGCTGCTAAAATTCCAAGTTTTATTTTCTCTTTAGCTTCATCTTCATGCCTTTGAATAATCTTACGTAAATTTTTTTTGATTTTTCTATTTTTCATATCAAAAATAATTATTATACTCAAAACTGCAAAATATATTAATGCAAAAACTAAACTATATAGCATTTTAAACTCCCTGAATTAATAAGATATTCCTTGCAATGTTATATGAATTCTGTCAGCATCCACTTTTAAAATTGTTTTCAGTACCTGTTTTTACAAAGATAATATTGTTATACACCATATATGCTACCATTATTTTGCTAAAATAAATACATATATGCTTTGCTTTTATACAAAGAAACAAGTATCACAATTGATATAAAAAGTAAAAAAAGAAGTATGCTCTGCATTTTTTTCATTTTAAAAAGTTTGAATTTTACTTTTGGAATCTGTTTTTTCTGGATTACATCAATAATATCATCTATAATTTTAGAAATTCTGCCATCTTCTATTATTATATCTATTTGAGATCTTTTTAACTGTCTTTCAGGTACAAAACAGATTTCTTTTTTTCCGTCAAGAAGATAAATATGGGATTTAGAGTATATTATTTGAGTTCCAAATATAGGAAACAATTCAGTTCCCCAGTTATAGCCCTTAATATCCAATAATTTTCCATTTAAATAAAAATCTTCATTTATTATTTCAAGTGTATTTTCTGTTTTTTCTTTTGAATAATAATATTTATATCCATATATCATACTTATTACAGCACAGACTATTAAAAGCAATATTCCAAGTTTTATTCCCAGAAATATTAATATTAGCATTATGGCAAAGCAAATAAGATTTAGAATAGCTGCTTTTTTCAAATCTTTCGGCACTTCATAAAATACTCTTCCTGTTTCTGTTCTTTCACGGTAAACTGTATCAGCTGATAAAATTCCAAGTTTTATTTTCTCTTTAACCTCATCTTCCTGTTTTTGATTAATTTTACGAAGTTTTTTTCTGTTTTTTATTTGTTTCACACCAAAAACGATTAATATAACAGCAACTGAAAGATACACTAATACAATAATTGAATTCATTTCAGTCCCCTCCGTATTAATAAGATATTCCTTGGGCTGTTATACGGACTCTATCAGCATTCACTTTTAAAATAGCTTCAAGTATTTGTTTTCCTGCATCCCTTAATTGAGCGGTAGTCTGTGAATTAGGATTGCTCTGATTTAAGGACTGTCCCACAGCTAAAGTCATTCCAACCATAACCATCTGGTCGTACATACTTTTTTTCTCCCTGTTGCTCATTCCGTCAAAAAATCCGCTGTTTTCAAGATGAGCCTTGAACTGATCTGCCATAGGTTTCACATAGTCATCATTAAGACTTATATTGTTATATGCCATGTATGCTCCTGCTATTACAGCCGCTACTGCTGAAGACAGATCATTTGTCGGTATTCCTACAGAATGGGCTACCTGTGGAAAAGAATCATACAGCTGTTTTAATGATGCCCTTATTTCCTTTTGCTGGCTTTTTGGATAAGTTGCAACCAATGTTTCCAGTCCATCGGTACTTCCGTCCTGTGTGAAAGTAAGTGATGATTTTCCGTAAGATTTACCTTGTGAAGATGAAGTTGTATTTAAAAGTTCCTGCATTATTTCATTTTTAAACATATCGCTGTAGTCAGCATGAGCTTGTCCTGAAATTCCAAGTCCCAGTGCTAAAATACTTAAAAGAAATATTTTTTTCATAAATTTTGCTTTCATAACTTTTCCTCCTGTAATTTTTTTTATTTAGGATTGTCTCATAAAGAAACATAAATTGCCACTATTAGTAAAAGGTGCAACGGATAAAAAAGATAAAACATATATTTTGTAAATTTATTAT